>DATJUD010000039.1:0-21323 GCA_035502695.1 Acidobacteriaceae bacterium | reverse complement strand
GTTATAAAAACCCGCGAATGGCAACGTGGGGTCGGCGTCGGCGAGTGCCTTCTGCATCTGGCCGGTAATGTCAGCGATTGGGCCGCGTGTACGTACGATCCAGCTGGGTTGGAACCACATATGAACCAAGGCGAAGAATTTCGAATCGATTTGGGTTGCCGGAACATAGATCGTCGGCTCGGTGGTTAACGGCGCGGCGCTATCGATACCCGGAGTCTTCACCACGTCGGAAACAACGCCGACTACTTCTATCGGTTTGGGATCACGAGCATTCCCCGCCAGATGGCGGCCTATAGCATCTCGCAGGCCAAGATATCTGCGCGCAAAGCTTTCATTCACAATGGCCACTCGCTGACTCTTCGTAGTGTCACCGGCGCTGAAATCGCGCCCTGCCAGCAGATGCATTCGCAGGGTGTCAAAATATCCCGGCGTGGCATAAATTGCTGTCGCCATAAACTGCTTTCCTTCGTTCTGTCCATCAGCAATTTTCACTCCGTCGTTCAAGCCTCGCTCGTATGGCAGACTCAACCCCACTGCGGCATCTTCCACTCCGGGAATTTTTCGCATGGCTTCAAGACTCGCTGTAAACAGATGCTGCACCGCCGCTGCGTCGTGATAACGGATCTCGTCCAGCGACACTTTTCCTACCGTCACGTTGGTCGCATCGAAGCCAGGCGGCAGCGTCTCCAAGTAAATCAGCGAGCGGATGAGAAGGCCGGAAGCGGCGACCAGCACGACGGTCAGCGCAATTTCGCCTGCAATCAGCAGTGTGCGCACTTTGCGGTTTCCCGCTCCGGACACGGCCCGGTTGGCGCCCATGGCCATGGCGGAGCGCAAGTCGACACGGCGCAACTCCAGCGCTGGAAGCATTCCCGCCAATATGCTGGCCGTGAGCGAAACCGCAAGGGTAAATAGAAGCACGCGGGCATCCAGACTGAAGTTGTCCGTGGGCAGCAGACCGGGCGGCAGCAGATGTTCCAGCAGCGCGAGCCCACCCTGGGCGACGCCGATGCCGGCGGCACCACCCAACATGGCCAGCGCCATGTTTTCCGTCCACAACTGCCGCACCAGTTGCCAACTAGTCGCGCCGAGCGCCATGCGCGTAGCCATCTCGCCGCTGCGACGGTTGGCGCGTACCAACCCGAGGCCGGCGAGATTGGCGCACGCAATCAGCAAAATGAAACCGACCGCCATCAGGAGACTCAGAACAGCCGGACGCGTGGACTCAATCTCGCTCTGCTGCAGCGGAATGCCTTCCATATGCCCATGCATGCCGGGAGTGTCCGCCATTCTGTTCCGAATATGAGTTGGCATCAGGCGGCCTAGCTGGGCATTTGCCTGGGCCCAGGTGCTGCCTGGATTGAGGCGCAGCAGGGCTCCATAGTTGGTGCCCTCGCCTTCTCCTGTGGGGCTGGGACGCAGAGGCGTCCACAATTCAGCGGGTTGCTTTGCTCCCAGACCAAACAGATCGATCGCCGGGGTCTGCTCGCCGTCCGCCAGCACACCCACCACCGTGTAAGGCGCACCTTTCAGAAGAATGGCGTGCCCAATAATATGCGGGTCGGAATGAAATGTAGTGCGCCACAGGGCGTTGCTGAGGACTGCATCGTTGGGACCGTTTTGCAGATCGTCTTCCTTGGTGAAACCGCGACCCAGCAGTGGGGGTGTGCCCAAGACATCAAAATATTTCGCGGACACACGTTGGGCAATGACATACCGAACGGCAGAGCCCGCCCGAAGGTTTACCCCGACAGGAAAAGAATAGGCGGCAACGGTGACCGCCGGAGCCTGGTCGCGCGCCATTTCATACATCTCGCCGTCGACGGAGTCGCTCTCTGCGGACATCTTCGCCGAATTGTATTGCGTTATCAGCGCGCCGAGTCTGTTCGGGCGAGGATACGGCAACGGGCGCAACATCAGGGCGTTGACTACGCTGAAGATCGCGGTGTTGGCTCCAATGGCCAAGGCAAGCGTCAGGATAGCTGTGAGGGCGAAGCCGGGCGACTTGCGGAGTTGCCGCACTGCGTAGCGAAGATCGGACCATAGGTTCGACATAACTTTTCTACTCCTCACGGAGGATTTCAATTGGTTCTGTCATTGCCGCCCGTCGCGCGGGAAGATAGGCAGCCAGCAAACCGCAGATTAAGAAAAGCAAACACGCCGCTAACAGCGTGACGGGATCACCGGGATGAACTTTGTAGGTATAACTCTGCAAGAAGCGGCCTGTGGCGTAGGAAATCGCAGTGCCAGCGCCGAGACCCACCGAGAGCAAGATCACCGCGCGCAACAGTACGATCTTCAGGATATCCAAGCGCTGCGCACCCACCGCTAAGCGGACTGCCATTTCCCTTCTCCGCAGGCTGACTGCGTATAACAACGATCCGTACAGGCCAGCCAGCGTGATGATGAGCGCTGTTCCACCAAACAATTCAAGCAGATGGGCGGCTAAATTTTGGTCTCCCATAGAATCTTCAACCACTTGATTCATGGTTTCAATTTTGAGACCACGCAATTGGGGCGCTAACTGTCCGAGGAGATTCCGAATCTCAGGAATGACGACCTCCGGTTGCTCGCGCGTACGCACTGCAAGCTGCATATGTACGCTCGCGGTGGGCGTATATAAATTGTCCCCTGGAGCCAGCTGGGAGAGGCAGACCAGGATCTGTGGACCTCGTTTGTCGGCCAGCGACCGCTGCGGCAGATCGTCCATTACGCCGATGACAATCTCGCGGGAATCCTTGCCTTTATGCAGTTGCATAAATTGCTTGCCAATAGCTTTCCCATCGGGCCAATATTCTTTGGCGAATGCCCGATTGACCACCACGACCGGCTGAGACGTGTACGTATCCTCCGCATTGAAAAATCTTCCTTGTAACATGCGGAAACCAAATACCCGTTGCATGTCCGCCGTCACGGCGCCAATCTGACCATAGATACGTTTGTATTGTGAACCTGGGGGCGGTTTCTTCCCATCTTCCCAAAACTCAAACTGGACCCAAAAACCTGCATCCAACGGTACATACGTCGAAAGACTGGCGGCCTGGACATCCGGCAGTTGTTGCGTCTTCGCAAGCAGCGGTTGATAGAGGTGCGCGACAAGGTTGGTGTCGTGGTAGAGATAACCCGGAAGATTAAAATCTGCCGTCAGCACATGATCGGTGCGTATGCCGAGCGGCTCATGACGCAGTGCGTATAGGGTGCGCAGCAGCAGACCGCAGGCGACGAGCAGCGTGAGCGAGAGCGCGATCTCGACGACGATCAATCCATCGCGCACATGCTTTTGACGACGGTCAGAGCTGCTGTGAAGCCCTCCATGTTGAAGCGCCTGTAAAGCCGGAGAGTTTACCGTGAGCAGCGCGGGGGTAAGGCCGCAGACCACTGCCGTGACGATTGAGAACGCAGCCAATATTCCAACAATTGGCAGGTTGAGATGAATGTCGCGGATTAGATCAATTCGTTGCAATAAGGCGCGACGAAATACATGCAGCGTCAAGACCGCCAGACCGATGCCGGCGCCAGTCGCAGCCACACTCAGCAGCAGACTTTCCGTCATCGACTGCCAGAGCAGCCTTGTGCGCCGAGCCCCCAATGCACCGCGCACGGCAATTTCTCTTTGACGGGCCGAGCCGCGAACCAACAACAGTCCGGTGACATTTGCGCAGGCAATCAGCCATAGCATCAGGCACGCTGCCTCAAGGACCAGCAGCGATGGCCGGAACTGTTCCGTAAGACTGTCGCGATAGGACTGCATTTGCACCGATAAGGGAACAGGGTAGGCGTAGCCCGCGGGGTATTCTTTCGAAATCTGATGTTGCAGGTTGTTCAGCTCCGTCTGCACGGTGGCCAACGAAACCCCTGGCTTCAGTCGCCCAATGATCCCGTAATACGCGGACGGACCACTTCGGGTCATCGCATCCGGCGCCAGCGGCAGCGGAATCCATACTTCCGATTGGAAGGCCCACACTCCACCCCGACCGACGGAATATGGATAAGAGAATCCTTTTGGCATGACGCCGATAACTGTATAAGGCTGGCCATCCAACTTGACGGTTTTCCCAAGCGCATTGGGATTGCGATGGAAATATTTGTCCCACATGGGATCGCTCAGCACTACGACGTGATCGCGGCCCGGAGTTTGCTCCTCCAGTCCATAGGTGCGCCCAATTTGGGGCTGTATGCCGAGCACAGAAAACAAGTTTGCGCTGCTCTGGACGCTGGAGACGGTTTCACCGCCGGTGACGCCACTAAGATACTGGCTGCCATCGCGTGCGTAGGCAATGCCGCTCAGCGTACGCGCCCGCGTCTGCCATTCCTTGATGTCGGGGTACATTGCGCCATAAATACGTTGTCCGTGTTGATCGAACAACGTGGGCACCACCAGTCGGTTCACATCGGCATACGGCAACGGTCGCAGCAACACGGCGTTCAGCACCGTGAACATGGCCGCGTTGGCTCCGATACCCAGCGCAAGGATGAGGATGGCTGTGAGGGCGAAGCCGGGCGACTTGCGGAGTTGCCGCACTGCATAGCGAAGATCGTTAATCAGGTTCGTCATGGTTCGCCTTCTTATTCCGAACGCAGTGCCTGCATGGGATCGACCGACGCGGCGCGACGTGCGGGCAACCAGGCCGCGACCAGCGCGATCAGCAACATCAGGAAAGACACGACACAGAATGTCAGCGGGTCGAGCGGGCTGACTTCAAACAGAAAGCTATGCAACAGACGCGTGAACGCGATAGCGGTTAACAAGCCCGCGACCGATCCGATGATTGCGAGGAACAGGCTCTGCTTCACAATTCCAAGCGCGATGTGGCCTCTCTGTTCGCCCAGGGCCAGGCGAATGCCGATCTCGCGAGTGCGCCAACTGACGATGTAGGCGATCAGGCTATAGACGCCGACCGCGCCAATGACGACTGCCAGCAAGCCGAAGCCCAGCAATAACAGGGTGAGCGATCGCGGAGCCGACACTGATGCTGAGACAACTTCATTCAAGGTGCGAATCCGGGTGACAGGAACCTGCGGATCGATGGCGGCGACAACTCTGCGCAGAGCGGCGGCCGCTTCAGAGGGAGCGATGTGGGTGCGCAGCAGGACATACATCGTGGGGTGCGGCTGCAGTGCAGTCATGGGAAGAAACACTTCATCCTGGTATCCGCCCTCCAGGCTGCCCTCGCGCGCGTTACGTACCACGCCGACGACAATTGAAGCTTTCTGCGGATCCCAGACGGCCGGGACGGCTTCGTCCGCGACAGAAATGATGTGCTTGCCAATGGGGTCCTGATGCGGCCACAGCCGTTCCGCCATGCGCTGGTCGATGACCGCAGCGCGACTGGCGCCGGATGCATCCGATGGGGTAAGGAGACGGCCGCGCACCAGCTGCAATCCGAGCACAGAAAAATAGTCCGACGAAACCGTGCGGCCAGTGGCCTGGTTGGCTTCCTGGCGCGCCTCGCGCGGATGGCCTTCCGCATCGTAGACATAGTTGTTATCCCAGCCGCTCATCGGTAGTGAGTCGGTGAGGGCGACGGATTGCGTGCCTTCGATGCCGCGGGCGCGTTCTAACAGAGTCTGGAAGAATGACTCGCATCGACCTTTCTGCTGGCACGCAGTCGAATCGAGCGCGACTTCCGCAGTGACGATTCGAGCTGTGTTGAAGCCGGGATTGACCTGTGACAGCTTATACAGACTGTGCAACAGCAGTCCGGCGACGGTGATGACAACCACCGACGAAGCGATCTGACCGATGACGAGAAATCTCGACAGACGGAATTGCGAGGCTTTGCCGGCCACGCCGCGGCTACCGGATCGAAGCGTATCCAATAGCTGCGATGACACGGTGTTTACAGCTTTGAATGCCGGAATCAGACCGAACAAAAAACCGGCGATCACTGATGCGATGGCGGCGAATAGGAGAACACTGCCGTGGAGTGCAACATTGCCAAGGCGGGGAGTATCGGCGGGCAGCAGACGCACGAACACCTGCAAGCTGGCGGCGGCAGCCATCAATCCGACGGCGCCGGCGAGAACGCCGAGGACGAGGCTCTCCGTCAGCAATTGCTGCACTAATCTTTTGCTTGAGGCTCCCAGTGCCCCGCGAACAGCAATCTCGCGTTCGCGTCCATTGGTTCGCGCCAGCGTGAGATTGGCGACGTTGGCACAGGCGATCAGTAAAATCAACCCCACTGCACCGAATAATAGGAGCAGCTTTGGCCGCACCGCGCCGACTTCTGCTTGCAGCAGCGGGACGACCGTCATATCGGAAGCCCAGCTATCCGGCATTCGCCAGGGAAACAGCGGTAGCAAGACATGATGCAGGCCGCGCAATTCCGCCTGAGCCTGCGCAGGAGTCACTCCATCTTTCAGGCGGCCGAGCGCTCGCAGATCAAACGTCTGCCACGCATCGATTGGATCGCCACCCTTAAATGAAACGGGGATGACGAATTGCGTGTCTGGATATGGAAAGCGCACGCCCGCGGGCATCACGCCGAGAATGGTGCGCCATACACCGTCGACTCGAATTCTTTGCCCGAGGATGGTTGGATTGCCGCCGAAATGCTGACGCCAGTATCCATAGCTGAGGACGACTTCCTGGTCCTGACCGGTGATCGCATCGTCTTTTGAAAAGAAAGTGCCGAGCACGGGATGAATTCCGAGCGTGTCGAACATGTTAACGGTGACGACAGAGCCAAATTCGCGATCCGCGGACGCATCGCTGGATACGTTCATTTCGGTGTTGGGACCATATCCACTGATCGATTGAAACGCCGTCGAATGGCTGCCGAGTTGCTGAATCCAGCCCTTGGGATAAATATCAGCGTTGGTGCTGCCGAGAATCCGCATCAGCCTGTCCTGCTGAGGAAACGGCAGCGGACGGAGCATGATGGAATCGACGAGCGTGAAGATAACGGCGTTTGCGCCGATGCCGAGGGCGAGGGTCAGGATCGCCGTGGCGGCAAATCCGGGCGATTTGCGAAGCTGCCGCAGTGCATAGCGAAGATCATTCAACAGACGACTCACAATGCTTCTCCTTATTCCGAACGCAAGGCCTGCATGGGATCAATAGAGGCGGCGCGGCGCGCGGGAATCACCGCGGAAAGCAGCCCGACGGCGCCCAAACCAATCGCGATGGCGACGATGGCCCAGATGTCCTGATGAAACTGAACCGTCAGTACGGCAATCAACACACGGCGAACCAGGAACACACCGGTGAGACCAGCGCCAATGCCCACGATCAACAGAACGCCGACACGGCTTAAGACAAGCTGGGCCACACCGATGCGGGTGGCGCCGAGCGCCATGCGAACGCCGATGTCGCGGGTGCGGCTGGCGACCTCCTGGCTGAGAAGGCCGTAGATGCCGATCGCGGTGAGCAGCGCGGCGATGGCGGCAAACAGCCCGAACAGCCAGCTGAGCATGCGGTTGGTGACCAGTGCATCGGAGAGCACCTGCTCCATGGTTTCCGGCGTACGGAAGGCAACGTTGGGAGCGACCTCATGCAGCGCGCTTCGCAGTTGAGGAACGATGCTGGTCGGCGGCACGGAAGTGCGCACGAACAGATAAAACTGGGGAATGAAAGCGAGCCATGATTCCGGCATCTGGGTCAGCGGAAAGTCGGCTTCCGCAGTCGCCGGGTCAAACAGATCCTGCCGTCCGCTGCGGGCAACGCCGACGATGGCTGTGTTGGTATCTCCGGGGTCGCCTTTGAAGGCCTGTGCGAGCGGATCTTCGTTGCTGCTTAGAAACTCCTTGACCCACGCTTCATTTACGATCGCGACCTGCTGGGATTTCGCGGAATCCTGTGCGGTAAAGTCGCGGCCTTTCAAGATGGGCAATTGCATGGCTGCGAAATAGCCTGGGCTGACGAAACGAATTTCCGTCAACCGCTGCTTATCGAGAGGATCCTCCGGCTTGCCGACCAAGGAAAGATCACTATTCGAACCGGTCTGCCAAATCGGCAACAGGCCGTTACTGCCGACTGCGGTCACTCCGGGAATTTGCTGCACTCGCGCTTCGAGCGGCTGGACCAGCCCCTGCACAAATCCCGTTCCCTTGTAATCTCCGGAGGGTATGTCGACTTCCAAAGTCAGCAGGTTTTTTGGATTGAAACCCACATTTGTCTGGAGCATTTTCCGCAGCCCAAGAAGTAGCAGACCGGAGCACACCAGCAACATCAACGACAATGCCACCTGCACCACCACGAAGCCGGCTCGCAGTTGATGCTGATGCCGCGTGGTCCCGGTATTCGCGCCCGACTTGAGAGCGTGATTAGGATCGATGTGCGCGGCCCGCCAGGCTGGAACCAACCCGGCAGCAACGCTGGCGAGCAGAGAAACGACGAAGGTCGCCGCCAGAACCGGCAGGTTCATGTGGGCGTTTCCGCCCAACGTAAATGCCTTCTCCAGGAACTGCTGCATGGCGATCAGCAACAGTTCGCCTAAAATGATGCCGCCGATTCCTCCGCCAATGCCGAGCAGCACATTCTCAGTGAGTATCTGATTCACGATGCGTCTGCGGCCGGCACCGAGTGCGGTGCGCACGGCCAGCTCACGCTCACGCAGAATGCCGCGAGCGAGCAGGAGACCGGCAACGTTGGTGCACGCAATCAGCAGAACCGCGAACACCGCGGCTAACAGAGTCCACAACTCCGGACGATCGTTATTACCGGTCTGATTGGTATGCAACACGTCGACGATAGGAATGACCTGCGCGGTCTTACCTTTGTCGTGTTCTGGAAATTGCTGACCGATCTCGCTCAGCACATGGTTCATGTCCGCAGTGGCCTGAGCAACCGTGACGCCAGGCTTGAGACGACCCCAGACGGGCATCCAGAAACTGCCGCGCGATTTAATCTGGTCTGCCGACAATCGCAAAGGGATGTAGACGACATCGCGTGTATCGAAGCGGACGCGGAAGCCGGCCGGCATGACTCCGATCACGGTGTACGGCAGGCCGTCGAGATGGATGAATTCACCAATAACATTTTTTTTGCCGCCGAAATACTGCTGCCACACGGAATAGCTGAGGACAGCGACATCGTTCTTGCCGTTTTGGTCTTCGCCGGGAAGGTAGGTGCGCCCCAACAGCGGGTGAACTCCGTAGATCTGGAAGAAATTATCGGTTCCCTGCACCGCGTGCAGATAGATTGCCCGATTGCCCCGCGTGAGCGTTACGCCATCGCCCCTGCCACCGACTCCGGCGAGGGCGCTGAAGGAAGTCGCGAGGCGGCGCATGTCCTGATACTCCGGCCAGGAAGCGGGCTGCTCATAGTTCGCGGCTGCCTTCATTTTGATCCGCACGATGCGGTTTACGTCTCTGAACGGCAGCGGATGCAGCAGCACGGCATCGACAACGCTGAACATAGCCGCGGTGGCGCCGATGCCGAGCGCCAGGGTGAGGATAGCGGTGATGGTAAATCCAGGCGACTTGCGCAGCTGTCGAAGCGCGAAGCGAACATCGTTGATCAGGGTCGTCATCCTTCGTCTCCTATTCGGAACGTAGTGCCTGCATGGGATCTACGGAGGCTGCGCGGCGAGCGGGTAACAGACAAGCGGAAGTACCCGCTAACAACAGTGACGCGGCTGCAGCGGCTGCGATCCAAGGGTTGAATGCGTCCACCTGAAACAGCAGGCTGCCGACCACCCGAGCAAACGCGAAGGCAACCGCAATGCCGAGGACCGCTCCTGCAAATACAGGGGTGAGGCCCTCGCGCAAAACCTGAGCGTAAATGTTGGCGCGTTGCGCACCGAGTGCCATGCGCAGACCAATCTCCTGCCGGCGCTGTACCACCGAGTAGGTGACCACGCCATACACACCGAGGCCGGCGAGCAGCCAGGCGCTGATTGCGAAAAGAAGCAGCAGGTCCATTTCAAATCGCCGAGTCGCAACCGAATCGGCAACCACACCTCCCAGCGTGCGCAGGTTGGGGACGGCAACTGCGGGATCGACGCTCCAGATGGTGCGGCGGATCGTGTCCGCCATCTCCGATGGGTCCTGCTTGGTGCGCACTACCAATCCGGCTGTCATGTCGGCGCGATACCAGTAGGGCACATAGATCATCATGGGGTCCGGCTTCGCAAGCGTAAGCGTCCGCGCATCGGCTACAACGCCGATCACGGTAAGGGGTTTCAGTTTGTGATCTTCAGGATCGCCCCTGTAAACCTGCTGCCCGATGGGGTCTTTCCCCGGCCACAGCGTCTTCGCGGTTAGCGCCGAGACGATGATATCGTTGCGGCCATCATCGTCGTTGCTGAGAAAACGTCCTTCGATCAGCGGCAGATGCAGCGCCTGGAAATAACCTGGGCTGATCCAGCGCCAATGCTCTGTCGGCATCTGGAAAAAGGAACGTGTGTCGCCAGGAACACGCGCCATGTCGATCCAGGTATCTCCATTTAGCGGCAGGATGCTGGCGATGGCGACATGTTCGACTCCCGGCAATTGCTGCAGCTTTGCCAGCATCGTTTTGTAGAGGTCGACGCGCTTGGGATACTCTTTGCCCGGCAATTCGATGGTCGCCGTCAACACGCGATCGGCCTGAAAACCGCGGTCAACATGCATCAGACGGTAGAGGCTGGCGGTCAACAATCCCGTCATCAGAACGAGAGTCACGCTGACGGCGACTTCTGCCGCGACCAATGTTTTGCGCAGCCGTTTCCCGCCACGCGATTCGCTCGCCGAGCGTGAGTCACCGCGCAATGCTTCCTGCGGCTGGGTCCGCCAACTCATCCACGCAGGCGCGGCGCCTGCAAGCAGCGTCGCGATGACCGCCAGCAACACTGCGAACGCAGCTCCCATCCAATCGATATGCAATGCTCCTCGGAAGTTCAGCGCCTGCGGCAAAAAGCGCTGCAGGATCGGCACGATCATCGCGGCGAGCAGAATTCCCAGTGCGCCACCGATTGCAGCTAACACGCAGGCTTCTCGCATGGAAGCTCGCAGCAGGTCTCGGCGACTGGCTCCCAGCGCGGAGGCCACTGCCATCTCCTGGCGGCGGCCAACAGCGCGGGCCAGAAGAAGGTTCATGATATTGATGCAGCCGACGAACAGCAGTCCGGCGACCGCGACGAGCAGCATGACAAGCAGCTTGCTGTTATTGCCGACCAGGTATTGCTGGAACGGAATCAGAATGGCCGACAGCGTCATCTTTTCATCCGCGGAAAGGCCGGCGGAAATGGAGTGCTGCAGCCCATCCAGCTCGGCCTGCGCCTGCGCCATAGAAATTCCTGGTTTGAGACGCGCCAGGCCGGGATAATCGAAGTCTCCGGCAAGTTGCTGCAACTGCTCCTTATTGAAGGCCAGCGGTACCAACGCTTCCGCATATCCGTGGCTATTCGCAGACGCGATTGCGCCCGACAGCGTTTGCGGGCTGGGCAGATGAAACGATTGCGGCATCACTCCGATGACGGTGTGGGGGTAGCCATCGAGCGTGATGGTCTTTCCCAGGATGTTGGGATCACTGTGGAATTGCGTCTTCCACAAGCCGTACATCAGGATGACCACGCGCTCTTGTCCGGGCTTGTCTTCTTGCGGAGTAAATCCACGACCAAGTTGCGGTCGCACAGCAAGCACCGAGAAGATACCGGAGGTGGTGCGCAACACACTGATCTGGAGTGGATGTCCGCCCGTGCCCAATGGAACATTTTCCGGCTGCATCACCGCCATCGACTGAAAACTGCGGCTGTGCTGCTGCCAATTCTCGAAGTGATTGGCGTTCATCGGCAATGTGGGATAGATATCTTTGAATTCCGCCACCTGCTCCTGCATCACGACTAATTGTCCGGGATGCGCGTACGGCAACGGCTTGAGCAGCACATCGTAGACGAGGGTGAAGATGGCGGTGGTTGCGCCGATGCCGAGCGCCAGCGTCAGGACGGCGACGACGGCAAAGCCGGGCGACTTGCGCAGCTGTTGCAAGGCATAGCGGAGATCGGTCCACAGGTTCGACATCATTCTCCCCCTATTCGTCGCGCAGCGCGTGCATCGGGTCGACGGTGGCCGCTCGTTGCGCAGGCATTGCAGAGGCCGCCATGGAAAGCATCAGGATGACAATGGCAGAAGCGATGAGCACCAACGGGTCAAACGGATTGACCTGGAACAACAGGGATTGAAGTAGCCGGGTTGCGCCGATAGCACCGGCAAGGCCAATCGCGCAGCCGATCAAGGCGAGCCTGGCTCCAGACAATACAATCAACTGCCGGATGCCGGAACGAGAGGCGCCGAGAGCGAGGCGAATCGCCATCTCCTGCGTGCGAAGCGCGACTGAAAAGGCGACCACGCTATAGATACCGAGGATGGCGAGCAGAACAGCAATCACTCCGAACGCAGTGATGATGGTGGTGTTGAAACGACGCGGAGCCTCGGTGTTGGAGACTGCCTCATCCATGGTTTGTACCTGCATGATCGCCAGCTGCGGATCGAGTGAATGAAACACCTGTCGCAGTGAATTTTCCATCTCATGTGGCGGGATGGAGGTTCGCAATGCCACGTACATGGAGTTGCCATTCAAATCGGAGGGTGAAGCGAATTGGCCTAGAGATGCCTTTTGCTGCTCAATTGGCTGATAATACTGCTCGTCCGTGTCACCATCGGGGCCGGTCATCTTGACGTTGTCAATTTCACCGACAATGGTCATATAGGGTGTTTTGGTTTCGTTGGTTCCGATGCGAATGCGTTTGCCAACGGGGCTGGTACCCGGCCAGTAATGTTCTGCTAGCTTGCGGTTGACAATTGCAACTAACTGCCCGGTGGCGTTATCGCTGGAGCTGAAGGTACGACCGCGCAGCAGCGAAATGCCCATGGCGCGAAAATAATCTCCCTCGACTCCGGTCACGTCGGCCATATTGACCAGTGCGCCCTTCGGTTGCACGTATCCTTCCACCACGAAGCCATCGGTATTGGTGCCGCCGGTCATGGGCACGGTGTCCGCCAGTCCGATCGATTGGGTGGCGGGAAGCTGCTTCAAGCGAAGCAACAATTCGTGGTTGAAAGAATCCACCGAAGCCTGCGTCGCATATTGTTTCTGCGGTAAGCTGTACATTGCAATTACGGTGTGATCGGGATGAAATCCAAGGTCAACATCGCGCATTTTCTGAAAACTTCGTAACAGCAGACCGGAAGCGATCAACAACACCAGCGCGACGGCGATTTCAGAAATTACAAGAATTGAGCGAAGACGCGCGTGTCCGCCGCCGACACTGCCGGTGCGACCGCCTTCTTTCAGCGCCTCATTCATATTGGTATGCAGCGCCGCGAAGGCCGGCGCCAGGCAGCAGAGGACGCCGGTACCGACAGCGAGCAGCAGGGCAAAGGCAATGACAACCCAGTTGAGATGAATATCATTGATGCGGGGAAGATTTTCCGGCAAGAAACTAATGGAGGCGCGAATCGCAATGGCAGCCAGGCCAATGCCGATGAGTCCACCGGTGACGCTGAGGAGAAGACTCTCGATGACAGCCTGTTGCACCAGGGTTTTCGAGCTTGATCCAAGAGCCAGGCGGACTGCGGTTTCGCGGCGTCGGCGAACAGCACGCACTAACAACAAGCCGGCAAGGTTGGCGCAGGCGATCAGCAGCACGATAAAGACGGCGAGAAACAGAACGCGAATCAGCGGACGCGCGGCAGCGACCGTCGATGCCCGCAGCGGCTGAATCACCGCGCTGATATGCAGCCTCGTCATGAATGCGGGATAGCCGCGCATGATTTCTGTGGCAACGCGGTTCGCGTCCGCCTGTGCCTGGTCGGCGGTGACGCCTGGTTTCAAGCGCGCGATCATATGGAAATTCCAGGACGCGACGCCCTGCGTCAGCTCGCCCTGGGCCAGGCTGAGGGGAACCCATAGTTCACTGCGGTTCAGATGGCCGGGCTGCAAGGGAAACTCGAAATCGCGCGGCATGACACCGATCACGATGTAGGGTTGGCGGTCCAGCAAAACTTTTTGGCCCAGAATATTCGGGTCCGAATGGAAGCGACCTTTCCATGTGGCGTAGCTGAGGACGACGAGATGCTGATCGTGCTCCTCTTCCTGCGCAGTAAAGAAGCGGCCCATCAGGGGAGCGACGCCGAGCGTGGGAAGAACGCTGGCGCCAATACGCGTCGCATTCACATTGACCGGCTGCACGGTGCCTGACAGTTCATAGGTGCCGATGCGATAACCGCCCAGGTTGGCGAAGGCCTTTGTGTCTCGATCGTAGGCAACTACGTCAGGAGCGGTGACACTGGTCTCGTCTTGCATGCTGACCCCGGTCAAATGATCGCCTAGCACGACCAACTGGCTAGGATCCTTATAGGGCAGCGGGCGTAGCAGAACTCCTTCGACAACGGAGAAGATGGCGGTGGTCGCGCCGATGCCGAGCGCCAGCGTCAGCACTGCAGTCAACGTAAATCCAGGCGACTTGCGAAGCTGGCGGAAGGCGAAGCGAAGATCATTGAAGAGAGTTGTCATCATCTGTCTCCTTATTCGGAACGCAACGCTTGCATGGGATCGACGGAAGCAGCTCGTCGCGCTGGCGCCCACGCCGCCAGCAGCACCGCGACAAAAGTTCCCGCCAACGCCAGGCCATAGGTCATGGGATCGAATGCGTTCACACCGTAGAGCATGCTTGTGATCCAGCGGCTAAAGCCGACCCCCAGCAGCAAGCCGAGAGCGAGCCCAACGGCGGCCAGTCGCAAGGCGTGGCCCACGAACAGGGAAACAATCTCCCCACGCGTTGCGCCCAGGGTCATGCGAATGCCGATTTCCGGGATGCGTTGCGCCGTCGTGTAGGAAGTGACGCCGTAAACCCCGAGGATGGCCAGCAGCAGCGCGATCGATGCAAAGCCGTCCAGCAAGGCAGTGCGGAAGCGGGAATCACTCGTTGTATCGGAAACCATGCGCCCCATTGTGGTAAAGCGAATCGCAATCGCTGGGTCGATCGAATGTGCCTTGCGTTCAATCGCATCCTGCAAGCTGTGAGGATCGCCTGCCGTGTGAAGAATGAACTGCAGGTTCCTCGCGCGGTAGGGATGCTGCGCCAGCGGCATATACAGGGTCGGTCCGGGAGTCGAGGAAAGCGCATCCTGGCGCACATCTTTTACGACGCCGACAATTGTCATCCAACGCTGCGATTGGGAATCCATCCCGCACTGAATCTGTTGGCCAATCGGGTCTTTTCCTGGAAAGCTCTGTCGGGCCAAGGATTCGCTGACAATTGCCACTGCTGGCGCGTTGTACCGGTCCACCGCGCGAAAACTGCGTCCCCGGACCAGCGGAATCCGCATGGTCGAAAAATAATCCGGACTCGTGACCGTAAAGTCGGCATGGGGTAATTGCTGGATCTGTTCCCAGCTACCTTGGCCTTTCGCGACATAGGACCCATTCGAACCTTCCGTTCCCATTGGAAGGCCAAAGACGGCCGCTGCCGCTTGGACTCCGGGCATCGCGGCAAGTTGCTCGCGCAGCGATTCCATCTCCTGCGCGGTATGGAGCGACTCATCCAGCGTGTGCGCAGGCGCGGACGCATCCATCACCAGCATGTCATGGGTCCGAAAGCCGGGATTGACGTCGTTTAATGTCATCAGGCTGAGCAGCAGCAGACCCGCGCCCAGCACCAGAACCAGCGAAAGGGCGACTTCAACAACGATCAAACTCTCTCTCACCCTAGTTGCCGCCCGCGAGCCCGAGCTGCGAAACGCGTTGAGACGCAGGATGGCCTCCGGGTTGGCACGAGACGCCTGCCATGCAGGGCCGAGGCCAAACAGTATGGCTGCGACGAAGGAAAGAAGCAGCGTGAATCCAAGCACTTCCGGGTCGAGAGAAATCTCCCGTAGACGAGGAAAACCCGCCGGAGCGAGCAACACGAACGTCCGCAGAATGAGATTGCCGAGAAAGATGCCGGCCAGTCCTCCGGCGAGGGCAACGACGACGCTTTCCGTCAGCAGTTGGCGAACGATGCGCGCCCGGGTCGCGCCCAACGCGATGCGAGCGGCCATCTCCCTCGATTTTGTTGTGGTTCGCGCCAGAAACAGATTCGCCACATTGACGCAGGCAATCAACAAGACGAGAAAAACCGCTCCCATCAAAAGCCAAAGCGTTTGGCGAACGGGCGAGACCAACTGTTCGCGTAGAGGCCGCAGCAGAAAAGTTCTGTTCTTGTTACTGGCGGGATACGCTGAAGCCAATCGGTCTCCCAACGCGCTCAACTGCGATTGCGCGGCCGTAAGGGAAACGCCGGACCTCAGACGCGCGATGGCGTGATAGTTGAACGAGGTGCGATCCAGCGAATCCCGGATGGTGGAGAGCGCCGCCCAGAATCCGGCCCCGCGCGGAAATGCCATGCCACGCGGAGTGACTCCAACGATCAGATAGCTTTGCTTTTCGAAATGCAGAGTCTTGCCGACCGCCCGTTCCGCTCGGCCGAAGTTTTGCTGCGCGAAAGCGTAACTGACCACCGCCGCGTTGCCTGCATCCTGCGCCAGGAAGAAACGGCCGAACGCCGGCTGCATGCCGAGCACGGAGAAGAATTCCGGGTTGACACCATAGCCATTGGTGAAAACGGAGCGGTTCTGAAGCTGCACGCCGACTTCTCCTCCATCCAGAGTGCTGAAGGATTGAAACGCGTTCTTCAGGTTTCGCAGATCGGGTACGTCGCCATCTGTCAGACGCGGGATTGTGCGCCGCGTATCCGTCCACTGCGTGTTGATCTGCACAATCCGATCAGGCCGATGGTAGCGAAGCGGCGCCAGCAGCACTCGATTCACCATGGTGAACATGGCGGTGTTGGCGCCGATGCCCAACGCCAGCGTCACAATCACGGTGAAGGCAAACCCGGGGGACTTGCGGAGTTGACGGATTGCGTAGCGAAAGTCAGCCCACAGGTTTGTCATCAATTTTCCTCACAAGAAATCGCATTTCTATCCCACTCAAGTCAGACGATGGCTTGAACGGGGCACCCTCATCCCCAGGTGGACACGCGCGACACTGTCATTGCAGCAGTTCCCTTTCGGCTGCCAGCTTCCGGCGCAGGTCTTCTTCCGAAACCACCTGGCCGTCGAACAGATGCACTTCGCGGTCGGCAAGTTTGGCGAAGCGCGGATCGTGGGTCACCATACAGATGGTGGCTCCGTCTTTGTGCAGTTCCTTCAGCAACTCCATGACGGCTTCGCCGTTGCGGGAGTCGAGGTTTCCGGTGGGCTCGTCAGCGAGGAGGATGGAGGGAGAACCAGCCAGCGCACGCGCCACAGCGACACGCTGCTGCTGACCGCCGGAGAGCTGCGAGGGATAGTGGCGAAGTCGATGCGCCATGCCGACGCGTCCCAGCGACTCATCGACACGCCGTTTGCGTTCGGCGGCCGGCATACCGGAGCGATAGGTGAGCGGCAGCTCGACATTTTCATACACGGTCAGGTCGCCGATCAGATTGAAACTCTGGAAGATGAAACCAATCTCCTGATTGCGAATGCGCGAGCGTTCCGCAAAGCTGAGATTTTCAACCGGGCGCGTGTTCAACATATAGCTGCCGCCGCTCGGCGTATCTAACAGGCCAAGGATGGAAAGCAGGGTGGACTTGCCGCAGCCGGAAGGACCGGAGATTGCGACGTACTCTCCGCGATCGATGTTGAGATGAATGCCCGACAGCGCGTGGGTTTCAATCTCATCTGTATAGAAAACTTTTGTGAGAGCTTCAATGTGGATCAACGATTGATCAGCAATGGCCATGTTGTTTTGGTCCTCTCTTGTGTCAATAGAAACGGTTAGATCAAATTTCTTTCTGTTGCGCCTGAAACTGTCGGAGCTCAATCGAGCCGGATGCGGTCTACATTATCCCAGCGCGACATGTCGGAAAGGATCACAGTATCCCCTTCTTTCAAGCCGCTCAGGATTTGAATCTCGTTCACAGACGCGCGACCGACCTTGACCGCAACGCGGTTGGCATAGTTGCCGCTGGGATCGAGCTTGAACAGACTGATGGTGGAGTTTTCATTGCCAAACGCCGGCCGTCCGACGTGGAGCACGTCGTGCAGCCGCTGTAGGTCAATGGTTCCATCCACACTCAGGTCCGGTCGCGCTCCCTGCGGCAACGGTCCATCTAGCTGTACGTCAACCGTGACGGTTCCGTTCACAACCGCCGGATTAATTCTTGTGACGGTGCCTGGAACCACTCCGTTATGCGTGTCGATTTCGGCAGGCTGTCCGTTCAGGACATCGTGCGCCTGGGTTTCAGGAATCTGCAATTGCGCTTTCAACTGATTGGGCTGGATGATTTGCGCCAGTTCTGCGCCGACAAGAACGTGTTGGCCCATCTGCAATGGCATTTGAATGAGTTGGCCCTCAATCCCGGCGCGAACGGTCAGATCATCGACTTCGCGCTGCTTCAGTTCAGCGAGCGCACGTGCCTGTTCTACTTTGGCCTTCTGCACTGCCAACTGCGTTTGGAGAGCTTTTTGATTGATGGCGACTTCTTCCTCCTGCAGCTTCTCGCGGGTGGTCAATGCGTCTGCCTTGCCTTGCGAATCGCTATAGGTCAAGCCGCTGATGACGCCGAGCTTGTAGAGAGCTTTGTCGGTTCGCGCCTGCAGCTCGGCCTGCTGATATTGCGCATTGATGTCGGCGGCGGTGGAACGCCGGTCCATCAAGGCGCTCTCAATGCTGACCTGAGTATTGTGATAATCCGCCTGCGCTTCGTTCAACTGCAGCGTGGCATCCTGCGCCTCCTGCATCAGTTGCGGATTGGTAAGTTGCAGAATCACCGTGTCTGGATGAACCAGCGCGCCGGGCAGCTTGAAAATGCTGACCACCGTGCCGTCGGTTTCAGCGGGGATCGACCGAATGCGGTCTTCGCGAGGGACCAGAGTTCCAAGACCGCGCACCTGGCGAATCATGTTGCCGCGTTTCACGGTGTCAGTCCACACAGTGCTGCGATCGACGGTAGGAGCCGCGGGTTTCAGCCGCATGACGAATACAGTGATTCCAGCCAGCAGAACCACTCCAACCGCAGCCCAGGCAATTTGGCGGCGAAGTTTTTGCTTTTTCAGATCGGGCCGTGCGATATCCATTGGTCGTGTTCAATGCAAGTGGCACGCCAAAACAGCTTGCACGGAATCTACCTGTTTTCAGCGGCTTAGACGGCAGATTGAAGGTATATCCTCGGCGCACTGTCCGATATTGCAAATTGGTGTTCGTTTCCGGACACCCGAAAAGCTATCCGGTGAGGCGCTCGCCGAAAACTATTTCCCAGAACCGCTGATCTTTCCGCGCAGAACTGTGATCGATGCCTTTGGCAAAACGAAAACGGTCTGCGGCCCGCTCGATGAAAGGGTGGTGCCGACCGGCGCATGGTCGGGATCGGCATGGCTGTTGGGACCATTGTTAATCCAGACATATTGATCGCTGCCGAAGGTGACATCGCGGACCGGACCGCTGAAGGAAGTCTTCTTTCCGGCATCGTTGAACACAACGCGCACCGTATGAGGATGAGTTTCGTCGCGATTCACCAGCATCAGCGACCAATTGCCATCGGGACGATGCACCGCATAGGAGGTGACGAGCAGATTGCCGTCACTATCTTTGATGTCGGCGGAGGAAGGAAACATTTTGTCGATGCCGGAGCGATGCTGCACCCACTCGCGATTGATCATCTGCGCCGCAAAATAATACGCAGTATAGCCGCGGATGTCGTAGGTTTCTTCATCCGAAACGAAGTTCGACCAGGATGCCCAACCTTGACAGCTCTTCTGCACGCGCTGCGGCTGGATGGGCGAGTGCGTATAGAGCGAGCCGCCAGCGGCAAGAAAGGAGCCGACGCTGTCGCTGAGCCACAAGCCGCCAAAGATGGTGCTCATGGGGCCGGTGAGCTGCGCAGCAAGACTGCTTTCGTCCACGATAAGAGGGACATTTTTCGGAACACCATCGTCGCGCCATACCTGCAGGATATGGCTCATCAACTCTGGTTCAGAGTAGAGACTTTTCCAGGTGATATCGCAGGCGTCGAACGGATAGTGCTCGAAAGCGACAAAGGAGAGGTCGGACAGGCGGCCATGCGCTTTCAGGTAATCGACGAAGCGGCCCATCCACGACGTGCGACCCTGCGCGTCCGGCCACACGCGGATATCTTGATTGACACCTTCAAAGATCGGACCGCCCAGCTTGATTTTTGGATCGACTTTATGAATTGCCGTCGCCCATTGCAGATAGAGCGCGGCGTAATCCTCCGGCAGCATGTGTTGCCCGTCGGGCTCCTCCCCCATCTCCACGTAACGGACGGGATAGCCGTGTTTTTCAATGTAGGCGATCTCGTTTGCGGAGTCTTCCGGCGTGCCATAGAGCAGCGTGACCGGAATCATCGCCGGCAAATTGTTCGTAATTCCGCTGGCGAAGAAAAGGTCAAAGCCGGTGTGCTCATATCTTCCGTCTCCATCGATAACATCGCTGGCGGCATGCCAAGGGTCGATGGAAGACGCGATGTAGGACGTTTGATGATCGTGCGCGTGCCGGGGATTGGTGGGCGTTTCCGGATTTTTAGGCGTCGGAACGAAATCCCCAGGCTGGCCATTCGCGCTTTGGCCGATGGTGCCAACCTGAATTTGCTGGATGGCGTAGCCCACACAGTTGCGAATGTCCTGGCTGCCGTGTTCATCGCAGGTATTGGAAGACTTCGTCATCAGCACGCGCAGATAGCGCGTCGAGACGGGGGTGTCCGTTAACTTGAGTGTGAGGGTGCCGCCTTTCGCATGGGGGAATGCGCCGGCGGGAAATGTCTTCCACTCGCCTTTTGGTCCCGCATCGAAGTCCATCGCGTCGGTGCCAATCCAATACTGCACCTGGTACGCGACGGCATAGGGATTCTCCCACTGAATTTGAATTGCATTCACCTGCTTGTCGGCCTTGAGATCGACGACCACCCACTGCGGATGTTTCGCGTCACTTTCTCCGGTGAATTTGCTGGTGAGATATGGGTTGCTCTTCCAGTAGGTGAGGCCGGCATTCGACATGGGACGATCGCCGCCGCCCGCAAATCCGCGATGCGGCAAGGAATACGAGAGGATGTATTTGATCGGCGCTCCCAGATCGCTGCTGCCGGTGAAGTACCCGTCTTTATTGGCCGGATCGCTCCAGGTACCAGCCGGATTCCAATGCCAGGCAGCCTTGCGCAGCTCAGAATTATTTCGGTAGGAGATGGGGCCCCAGCCAGCAGAAAGCGACTCCTGCAGGATATGCGGCGTGTAGACGTGATCGATTCCAGAGCGTGACAACACATCGATAGAACTGCCGAGGGCTTGATCTGGATTGAAGGAATTGATGCTGTGGCTGGGAGTGATGTCGACGCGGACAACGCCATCGGCAGACGTTTAGG
>DATJUD010000038.1:0-18315 GCA_035502695.1 Acidobacteriaceae bacterium | reverse complement strand
GCATCAAGCTTGCCAGTGCAACCAGTCCCAAAAGTCCACGCAGTCGATTCCGTTTCCTCATGTCTCCAGTGTAGGCGAGAAAAAAGGGGATACCGATGTGCGGCTATTGTTTCGACTCTGCCAGTTTGCGCACAGTCTTTACGATCTCCGGCAGCCGGCTGTAGGCGGCCACGCAGCGCAGCCAAAGTTTGTTGTCCAGACCTGGCGATCCGCTCATCACCTTGCCAGGAGGCACATCGTGCGACACCGCGCTCTGCGCCGTCAGGATCGATCCATCGCCGATCGAGCAATGTCCCGCCACCGCGGCCTGTCCCGCTAAGATGACATTCTTACCCAGGTGCGATGAGCCGGCCAATCCAACCTGCGCACACAGCAATGTATTCTCGTCCACGGTGCATCCATGACCCACCTGCACCAGGTTGTCGACCTTTACTCCAGCGCCAATGCGGGTTTCTCCCACGCTGGCACGATCAATGCAGGCGTTGGCCTGCACCTCGACGCGGTCTTCCAGAATCGTTGGGCCTGATTGTGGAATCTTGTACCATCGGCCCGCATCATCTTTCGCAAATCCAAATCCATCGGACCCGATCACTGCGCCATTTTGCAGGGTCACATCGTCACCCAACTGGCATCCTTCGCGCACAACAGAATGAGCATGCGCGAAAAAACGATTTCCGATGCGTACGTTGGGATAGATCACGACATGGGCCAGCAACACCGCGCCGTCGCCAATCTCCGCATTGTCTTCAATGACTGCGTATGCGCTCACGTGACAGTTGCGGCCTAACTTCGCGGTTGGGGCAACGATGGCCGTGGGATGAATACCCGCAGCATACATGGGTGACGGATAGAAAATCTCGATGGCGCGCGCAAACGCAAGATATGGATTGGCCGTTCGCAAAGTTGCTGCCGCGATGGCGGGGAAGTCCTCGGTAACGAGGACAGCCGCGGCCTGGGTGGTTTTTGTCAGTGCAGCGTATTTCGGGTTGGCGACGAATGTTAGCTGCTGCGCGCCGGCTTCTTCAATGCCCGCGACGCCTGTGATTTCGATGGTTTCGGGCGCAGGATTCTCCACGCTGCCTTCCAAACGCGCGTTCAGTCGGCGTGCCAATTCTGCCAGTTGCATGGGCTGATTGTATCCAAAGCAAAGAAGATTATCCTTCGTCGTCCGGCACCGTCTGATGTTGTTTTGCCGCAGCTACAAGCTTTTCCTGGGTTTGCGGCAACACAAAATCGTAGTGGTCCATCTCCATGTGGAAACTGCCTTGCCCTTGCGTCATCGCCGTCAGGTCGGCTCCATACGTCAGCATGTCGGCCATTGGAACTTCCGCCTGGATCACGGTCTGCCCGGGCACCGAACTCGGCTCCATTCCCAACACGCGACCATGCCGCCCCGGAAGATCACCCATCACGGTTCCGGCAAAGCTATCGGGTGTCTGGATGCTGACTCGCATCACCGGTTCCAGCAATGCCGGTCGCGCTCGCTCCATGCAATCGCGAAACGCCAAGCGTCCAGCGATGCGGAAACTCATCTCGTTCGAATCCACTTCATGGTACGAACCGTCGAATACCGTCACCTTAAAGTCCACCATGGGATGACCGGCGAGATAGCCGCGATCCGCGGCTTCGCGCACGCCTTTTTCAATGGCCGGAACATAATTGCGTGGAATCGCTCCACCAAAAATGTCATTGACAAACTCAAACCCGCCTCCGCGCGGCAAAGGCTCAATGCGAATCTTGCAATCGCCAAACTGCCCGTGGCCGCCCGATTGTTTCTTGTGCCGTCCATGCCCTTCGGCATGGGTGCGGATAGTTTCGCGGTATGGCACCTTGGGCGCCTTCAGCGTGACTTCCGTGTGATACCGTCGCCGCAGCTTCGACACCACAATTTCGATATGCTGCTGTCCCGTGCCGGCAATCAAAAACTCATTTGTCTGCGGATCGCGATAGAAACGGATCAGAGTGTCTTCTTCCATAATGCGGTGCAGCGCATTCGCCAGCTTGTCTTCATCGGCGCGCGTCTTGGGTTCAATGGCAAACGCAATCGCCGGCTCGGGATTTTGCACCTGTTCGTAAAGAATTGCATGGCGGCTGTCGCCCAATGTGTCGCCGGTGTGCGTGCTCCGCAGTTTCGCGACTGCGCCCAGATCCCCCGCATGTAGCTCCGTCACCGGCAGAGGTTTTTTCCCCTGCATGATGGAAAGATGCGCCAGCTTTTCTTGCGCCTGCTGCTTGTAATTGAAGACAGAATCGTTATCGTGCGCGCATCCGGAAAACACCTTGAAGAAGGAAATCTGGCCTGCGAACGGATCTGAAATCGTTTTAAACACGAACAGCGAAAGCGGTCCATTGTCGACCACTTTCTGGTTCTCTTTTTCCGGCACGGGGTCGACGCCGTTACCATTCGAGCTCTTTGTGCTTTTGGCAGACAACATGGTGGCGGGCACCGGCAGGCGTTCGATGGGTGCAGGCGCATATACACGGAAAAACTCCAGCAGGCGATCGGTTCCAATATTTTTCAGGCCGGAAGAGTACATCACTGGAAAAATACGATCTTCGCGAATCGCCTCATGCAGCGCCGGGACAAGGTGCTCCTCCGAGAGGGTACCTTCCGTGAAGAACTCTTCCATCAATTCGTCTTTCCCTTCGGCCACTAACTCCACCAACGCATCGTGTCCTGCTTGTGCACGCTCCAACATTTCTTTTGGAATCGGGATGGACTGACCACGTCCCTTGGAATTGGCGCCATAGTCATACGCCTGCATCGCAATCAAGTCCACGACGCCGGAGAAGGATGATCCTTCTCCAATCGGTAGCGCAACCGGCGTGACGGTGCGTCCAAATGTCGCTCGCAGATTCTCCAGCACCGCGTCCGGTTTAGCTCGCTCGCGGTCCATCGCATTGATGACCAGAATGCGCGGCAGCTTAAATTCTTCCGCATAGTCCCACACTCGCTGTGTCATCGGCTGCGGACCTTCCACTGCGTCGATAACTACCGCCACCCCTTCCACCGGTAACATGGCCGAACGCGCTTCCGGCACAAACATATTGAATCCCGGAGTATCGATCACGTTGATCTTGACTCCGCTCCACTCGCAGAACGCGACCGCATTCGCAAGCGTAACTCGCCGAGATACTTCTTCTTCGTCGTATGCGGTAACGGCGGTCCCATCCTCGACGCTGCCCATCGCTGAAATTGTGCCGGCGGTCGCCAGCAAGGCTTCAATCAGTGTTGTTTTTCCGCAGTGCGAATGGCCGACAAAGGCCAGGTTGCGAATCTCGTTGCCCAGGTACGTCTTCATTCCAGTCCTCCAGAAGCATTCCTACTGGAGAAAGATGCGCGTGCGCAAAGACACGGATGGCCCGGCCATTCCGGGGGCTGGAACCACACCTTCTCCGGGAGCGGTTGTGTTGATCGGCAGTGTCGGCGCTGAGATTTCATCTCGCGTGCTTGCTCGCAGCGAAAGCCGCTCATCCCGCCGATAGAAATCAATTTCCGCTCGAAATCTAAATCGAACGCCGGCGACAGACCTCGCACACGCGACCGCTGCAACCAGCACTTCGAAGGACTACGGAGTCTAGCATTGCTGCTTCCACGACGGCAAGTCGGCGAGCTTTACGGGCGGTCAACCTGAACCGGCATGCAATGTCCGTAGAAAACCTTCTTCCTCAGATACGGTTTCGCGGTAGCCCAACTCAACTCGTATCCGGCTCGTGTCATATGCCATATTCTGCGCGAAATCCAATTGATCGGTTAGATCAAGCTCCATAGTCGACAGCGGCAACTTCGCCAAACGCTCCGCGATTGTGGGGGTGTATGCTTCGCCGACGTTGTATATGCCGCCAGCAAGTGGGTGGGTCGCTACAAGCACCACGGCAGCCGCAACGTTTTCAACAAATCCGTGGGTCCAGCGCCAATCGGGATGATTGCGGTAGCGATAGATTGTTGCGAGATCTTCATTCCCGTCTGGTCCGTAGACTTTCGGGAGCCGTAGAATCGTACCGGGCAGGGCGGGATCGCTGAGCACGGCGCGTTCCGCGAGTATTTTTTCGTACCAGTATTGGAGCGCTTCACACGACGATGCTTGTCTGCGGTATGGGTACAATTTTGTACGCAGGGGCGCATCTTCAGGGAGAAGCCCCTCATCGATTGGTCCCGGTTCGAGCTGAGTAAATCGTCCATATGCGCGGTACACATCTCCGCTGCTCAACAGCACTAGGCGACCCGCGCGACCCGCGAATGTGTGTACGGCCGCTTGTGCGTCGTCAGCGCCCATCGCAACTGTGTGGATCACCACCTCCGGTCTGAAACTAAATACTTGAGCCGGAAATCTCTGAATCGGCATGACGGATTCCGAATCAATCATCTCGAGTACGCCTTCCGGAAGGGTCGCCTTTGTGTGACCGCGATGGAATGCTGCAACTACGTGGTCCTGGTTTGCGAGCTGACGCACAATATGCTTACTGATAAAGCCTGTGCCGCCAATAACCAGAACCCTCATGGTCTTTTAGGATAGCGAGTTCCTGCCGAACAGGCATTCAGACTGACCCGCCACCTACTTACCTTCTGGCATGGCGACCATCGTCTTTTCCATATCTAGAGAGACCGCAGGTTCCTCAATTCGAACTTGATTCGACAATTGCACGCACGCGAAAATGCGAGATACTGTAGAAGAGAGAGATCGAATTCTTATGGCAGAGACACACCCAGCGAAAGATCACTACCTCTTCGGAAACCTCGAAAGCAGCGCATTAAATCAGCGCAAAGTGCGCGAGGTGAACTATGGATATGACCAAAACGAGGGAGTCATTCTGACGACACTCGACACCGCCCTGAACTGGGTGCGTAAGAGCTCGATCTGGCCGATGACCTTTGGTCTGGCCTGCTGTGCGATTGAAATGATGTCGATGGGCGCGTCGCGGTTCGATGTGGCTCGCTTTGGCGCAGAGGTATTTCGCCCCTCGCCGCGTCAGTCAGACTTGATGGTGATCGCGGGGCGCGTCTCCGTCAAGATGGCGCCCGTCATCCGTCGACTCTACGACCAGATGCCCGAGCCCAAATGGGTTATTTCCATGGGCGCCTGCGCTACCTCCGGGGGAGTTTTCAATAATTACGCCCTCGTCCAGGGGGTGAATCAGATTATTCCAGTCGATGTCTATGTCCCCGGCTGCCCACCCCGTCCGGAACAGTTAATCTATGCCATAACCCTCCTGCAGGAGAAGATTCTTCGAGAGCGCGGAACGGTAAGGAAGGTCCTGAACCTCGAATAACTCCGTCTTCTGTCCGAAGAAAAGTATCCATAACACCTGCGGCATCATTTCTATATTAATTCTTGGCGTTCGGGTATCTCTTGGTATACCTTTGGACTAGCCCCGCAAATGGGGGTAACCTTTTGATTCAGTCTTGTGCTCTAATCGAGTGAGCGATTGCTGCGGATTAGGATCGTTTGCATTGGATTCGTAAGGCGGGACCACGAGGCGTCGTGACGCGTCCAGCGCTTGGGAATGAACAAAGCAAAGCGCTTGCAATTTACAAAAATGAATTAGATTTGTTTACACAAAGTTGCGGAGGAGATAGGGATGGAATATTCAAATTTACGCACCAAGGGCCGCTGGATTGCAGCTGTTTGCGTATTGGGGCTGGGAACGACTTTGATGGCACAAACTGCTGCCACCTCGTCAAGTTCAGCTGTACCTAATGCGCCCGCGCCGTCGAAGACGATCAATCCGTCGCGCATCGATATTTTTCTTGGTTACTCTTACCTTGCACCCAATTCGTATGTCAATGGAGCGAAGTATGCAGCCGTGAATCTGGGTGCAATTGGCAGCGGAGCCTATTACTTTACGAGGAACCTGGGTTTCGAGGCCAGTTTTGCCTCCCATCCGGATGGCCCGGGAGATGGTTTTACAACCATCAATGCCGGTCCTATCGCGCGCTTCCCTCTGGAAGATGGCCTTACCCCGTTCGTCCACGGTTTGGTTGGTACCACTCGCATCGGCGGCCCGAATTATGTGGGTTATTACACTGACGGGGTTGGTCCCGTCAACTTTGTCAACCCTTATCGTTGGGGAACCTCGTTGACGGTGGGCGGTGGTATGGACTTCCCGCTTCCGGTCATGAACCATAAGCTTTCCTGGCGTGTGTTTCAGGCCGACTATCAATACATGCACGTTTCCTTTGGTCCGGAGAACACCTTTGTTGATCCCAACGCCAGCGCCGGCAGCACCACCAGCAGCAGCCGCAACGGCCTTCGCCCAGCTGATTCCACCACGGACCCCAACGCCATTGGCGCCGCCATTCTCGGTGGCCGCGCCAACATCAACGCAGCGCAGTTGAGTACCGGCCTGGTGTATCACATCGGCAGCATTCTTCCGCCGCCGCCGGTCGCCTACTCCTGCTCGGTCAGCCCGACGGAAGGATATCCTGGCGATCAAATTACCGTCACAGGCAATGCGACCAATCTGAATCCGAAGAAGACGCCGACCTATAGCTGGACATCCACGGGCGGCAAAATCAGCGGTACTTCCACCACCGCAACAGTCGATACCACCGACCTGGCTCCGGGAACCTACACCGTCGCGGGTCACGTGACGGAAGGCCCCAAGGCGGGACAATCCGCGGATTGCAACGCGACCTTCACAGTCAAGCAGTTTGAGCCGCCGACGGTTACCTGCGAAGCGAATCCGACCTCGCTCAATCCCGGCGATTCCTCGACGATTACCGCTCACGGCGTCAGCCCGCAGAATCGTCCACTCACCTACAGCTACAGCGCTTCGGCCGGTCAGATTAGCGGTTCGAATACGACCGCAACTCTGAACACGACAGGAGCTGCTCCAGGCGCCATCACCGTTACTTGCAACGTGACTGACGATAAGGGTCAAACCGCATCCGCCACCACTGAAGTGACGATCAACGCGCCGCCGCCGCCGCCCGCACCGAAGACCGAGACACTGTGCTCGATCAGCTTCGGCCGCGACAAGCGTCGTCCAGTTCGCGTCGACAATGAAGCTAAGGCTTGCCTGGATGATGTTGCTCTGAACCTCCAGCGCAGCGCCGATGCCAAGGCAGTTCTGGTTGGCAGCAGTGCTCCGAACGAGCGCGACGCCGACAAGCGGGCTGCAGAGCGCGCCGTCAATACCAAGGCTTACCTGGTCAACGAGAAGGGAATTGATCCTTCCCGCATCGATGTCCGCACCGGAAACGCCGGTTCTGACACCGTCCAGAATTACCTGGTACCGGCAGGCGCCACGTTCGACAACGACGTGCAGGGCACAACACCTGTATCCGCAGACATCAAGGCTTCAAGGAATGCCTACGGACACGGACGTGCAACTTCGACAGCACCACACCACCACCGTCATCACCACAAGGCGGCGGGAACGACAGCAGCTCCTGCCAATCAGTAGCGATTGACAGAACTTTGAAAAGGGCCGGCCGGCTAAAGAAGCGGCTGGCCCTTTTCGTTGAAGAAAAGATTGGAGCATACTCGAGTTTTACAGCAGTGACAAATCACCCTAGCAGAGTCCGACGGGTGAGTTTCGCTTCTCCCTCAAGAACACAAAGCGATACACACGGATGGTTCACAACATGAAACGAATAATCCCCTCGATTACGGCAGTCATTTTTGGTCTGATCAGCTTTTGTGGAACCGGAGCAAACGCGCAACCGTGGCATACGGTTGGCCCCTATGGCGGAGACGCCCGCAGTTTCGCGTACAGCCCGGCAGACCCCTCTCACATCCTTCTCGGAACCACCAACAGCTGGGTGTATGAAACCAATGATGGCCAGCACTGGGCGCGATTGAGCAAGATCGCTCCGGACGATTCGCTGGTTATCGACAACATGGTCTTCGATAAATCGAATCCTAAACGCGTCCTGATCGGAGCTTGGAGGTTGGACAAACCCGACGGCGGAATTTATATCAGTGAGGACGAAGGTCATCACTGGAAGGCCGTCGAAGACATGAAAGGCCAATCCGTTCGCGCTCTCGCACAAGCCCCCTCGGATCCGAAAATATTTGTAGCCGGTACGCTCGCCGGAATTTATCGAAGCGAAGATGGCGGCACTACGTGGAAGCTGATCAGCCCGATGGGCAGCACGGAGCTGCATGAAGTGGAATCCGTCGCCATCGATCCAGTGAATCCGCAAGTGATTTACGCCGGCACCTGGCACCTGCCCTGGAAAACTGTCGACGGCGGCAAGACTTGGCAAAATATTAAGCAGGGACTGATCGTGGACTCGGATGTGTTCTCCATCATCATCGATCCCAAGGCACCCAGCACCGTCTACACCAGCGCTTGCTCAGGGATTTATAAAAGCATTGACGCTGGCGCAAATTTCCATAAGATCCAGGGTATTCCCAGCTCGGCTCGCCGCACTCGCGTGTTGATGCAAGATCCCAACAACTCCAACATCGTGTACGCCGGAACAACCGAAGGCCTCTATCGCACGCTGGATGCCGGTGAAAAATGGTCGCTGATGACGCCGAGCGACATCATCATCAATGACATTTATGTCGATCCAAGAAATTCGCAGCATATTTTAATGGCTACCGATCGCAGTGGCGTGCTGGCCAGCGACGATGGCTCTGTGAGTTTTCATGCGGCGAATCAAGGCTTTTCGGAACGCCAGGTTTCTTCCATGGTTGCCGATCCAAGTTCGCCGAATACTCTGTATGTCGGCGTGTTGAATGACAAGCGGTTTGGCGGAGTATTTGTGTCCAAAGATGGTGGCCACGGATGGACGCAGCTCAATGCCGGCCTGGACGGAGATGATGTCTTCTCGCTTGCCATGTCGCCTGCAGGCGTCTTATTGGCTGGCACAAATCACGGTGTCTTCCGCTTACGCAACGACAAATGGGAGATCGTCGATGCACGTGTCGCGTTGACGCCACACAAGATTCGACACGTGAGCAAGAAGCATCATGTGACCTATACCACAGAGTATGTGTCGGTTCCCGATGGCAAACTTGAGGATGCAGTCCACGGAGTCGCCTTCTCCGGTGGCAAGTGGTATGCCGCAACGGAGGAGGGCCTCTACTCCACCGACGACCCAAAGTTTGCCTGGCTCGGTGCTGTTTTCCATCCGGAGACTGCCGAGAAAGGTCACGCAAGCGCGCAAATAAGACGCTCCGAGATCCCATTCTACGGGGTTGCGGTGTCTGGCAATAACGTCTTCGCCAACGGTCAGACGGTTCTGTACTTCTCGCCTGACCAGGCAAAAACGTGGCAGCCTGTGCCGTTGCCGACAAATTGGCACCGGGCTCGCCACGTTGCAGTAGATGACAGCGGCAATCTATGGGTCGGTGGCCGCCTGGGTGTCGCCTATAGTAGCAATCAAGGACAAACTTGGCAGTCCGTCGATGTTCCTATCAACGACATCAGCGGTCTTCGATATGATCCGCAGCTAAAGCGCATCGTGGCCACTTCCTATGATTCCGATCTGGTCTTTGGTATCGATGCTACGGCCAAGCATTGGGACTATTGGAATCCCGGATGGCGCACTCACATTGTGGATTCCTCCGACGGTCACTTGGTCGCTGCAACGTTGCTTCATGGCGTAATCGTGGAACAGAACAAGCAGCTTGCCGCGGGTAGCTTTTAAATCGGTCGCAGGCCTGTCCATGACGAAACTGCCGGAAGGTTCGTTTTCGATCCGTCCGGCAGTTTCGCAAGACCTGGATGCAGTCGCGAGTATCGACGCTCTTTGCTTTCCTCCCGGCATCGCCTACCCCCGCGAAGAGATCGCGTTCCTCCTGTTGAACCCCACCGTCATCACTCTGGTCGCTGAACATTCCGGTGTCATGATCGGCTTAGCGGCACTTGAACGCCGCCGCCGCTCTCGTGAGGCACCGCGCTATGGAGAACTTGTCACCATTGAGGTTTTGCCCGAGCATCGCAGAGAATCAATCGGGGCTTCGCTCTACCGCAGGTTGGAGACAGGCCTGCGCGAGTGGGGTGGGAGCAGCGTCCACCTGCATGTTTCCGTCGAAAATGCCGATGCGCTCGCTTTCTATCAGCGTCTGGGATTTAGCGTCGTTGACCGCGTCCCGAAATATTACTTGCGCAAGGTCGATGCATGGAGAATGCAAAAAGAATTACTTTAGCCGCTGCGCACGGTTCGATCGAACGCAAGACAATCCCACCGCATCTCTCGCGCGGCATCAATATTCCAAGCGCCGAGTCAATCACCGTGTGCCGCAAGTACAGACAATAACGCCGGTGTATCCGCGGGTTTGTACGGTCCATTGGCCCGCCAATAGACGTGTCCCTTCGGATCGACAAGAATCGCGACTACCTGCTTCTCATTCTCTATATCGAGTGATTTCTTGAACATGCGCTTATTGACGTACGCGGTCAGAATCCGACTACGCAACTGTTTGTCTGTCGTGTTGCTGCGCAATGCCTCGTCGAACCACCAGCGATATAAAAGGTTCTCCCGCGACATGGTGGGCAATTCGTAGTAGCGAAATTGGCTGTGGGAGGACTCGACCTGGCGTGCTGCCGGAATCCAGCTATCCACTTCCTGCTGCTGTTCCCGTGCGAAAGTAATAATCACCAGGTTCAATTGACCGGCGAAATCAGCCGGCAGATTCATGCGGACGCCATTCAGGCTGGTAGCCTGAATCGTCGCAAACTCTCCAAGCGCCGGGGCGGGCTGGGATGACACGCTCTGCGCAAACAGGCCGATAAGAATCCAGACGATAGGCAACACAAGGACGAGACGTTCAGGCAGAATAGGAGGACGCATAGGCTCCAGCAATTGTTCCTGTCTCAGCGTAACAGCACCGTCGAAATGGGAGAGAAAATATGCTTTCCGTCCATCGCTTTCAGGCCTTACTGCGAACTTCTCGGGTTCTTTCTGCTTTCGGACAATTAGGATTGTAAAACCTCGAGAAAGTCGGGAAAGGACTAGACAAACCGGGCCTATTCCGTTTTATAATTTGACTCCCTCTCCCAGAAATTGGGGGCGTATCGTGACTACTTCTAGGAAAGGTGTTTTTCCGCACAGGCGTACTTACGATGGATCGTTCGAATCGATCTGTACTAAATGTTTCATGACCATCGCGAAGTCCAAGGACGAGGCCGCGTTGGTTCAGCACGAGAAGAGGCATTCCTGCGATCCGGAAATTTTACTTTGCAGGGCAATGTATAGGCGCCGCGGCCGGAATTCCTCCTAGGGCTGCATTTCATTCGCACATGTTTTTCGGTTGATGATTCTCAACCTATCTGTCGGCTATCTGGAATCTCCTTCGGTTCCATCGGCAATTGCCGTGAGAATTTCAAATGCGGCAGTGACGCGTGCGTCGTTGGGGTAATTCTTGTTGGCCAGGATGACAATCCCAAATCGCTTCTCCGGGACAAATGCCACGTAAGCCCCAAAACCGTTGGTTGAGCCGGTTTTGTTGATCCACACATCTTCTCGCGGTTTTTCTGGCGGCTTTATCTCCGTCACCGGCGTCGCATCGAAGGCCATGGCTGCCGAGTTTCCTTCGAGGAGCGCATTCAGCGTCACTGGATATGGATACTGTTCCCAGATCAAATCCTGAGTCATTGGACCCGCTTGAAAATAGCCCGTGTGCGTCTCTGTGATCGCATGCTGCAACGGCTTGTTCAGTCCCGCCGGATTAATATTCTCTTCCACAAAGTGAATCATGTCCGGAGCCGTAGTCTTGACGCCGTAGGCCTCAGAGGACAGGACACCCGAGTCCATGCGGATCGGCTTATCTTGCCTCGTATAGCCCTGCGCGTAATTCTCCATGTCGGACTTGGGGACATGGATGTAGCTGCTCTTCATGCCGAGTCCTGGGAAAAGGCGCTGTTCCATCAGCGACGCGAAATCCTGTCGCATGCTTCTGGCAGTGATCCAGCCAAGCGTTCCGATGCCGATGTTGGAGTAGGTTCGACGGGTTCCCGGTGGATAAGTGGCTTGCCAGTGCTTGAAATACTGCAGCAGCTCATCGTTGTTCTTGATGTTTTCCGGTACCTGTAATGGAAGCCCACCGGGGGTATGCGTGCCTAGATTGAGAAGGCTGACGGTGCCAAACGGTCTCCCTTGCAGCGCCGGCAGATACTTGCTCGTCTTGTCTGACAAGGAAAGATCGCCCATCACTTGGGCATAGGAGGCAAGTGTCGCGGTGAATGTTTTGCTGATCGATCCGATTTCGAACAATGTGTCACGCGTGACTGGTTGGCGAGTTGCAGTCGATGCCACGCCATAGGTGAAGACGTAGGGCTTGCCCGCCACGGTGAGACCGACCGCCATGCCGGGAATGCCGTATTTCGCCATTACCGGTCGTATACTCGTGTCCACAGCATGTTTGATCTTCTGTTGCAGATCCTCCGCTGCGTGGCTGACGGCTGTGGCTGCGCACAGGAAAAAGAGAACTGCCGACGCGAGGCGCTTGACCCTGGGTTTCATGGCTTCAGTCCCATCCAATCTGAGCTTGGCGGTATCGATATGTAGAAGAATACTTCAGGAGCAAGCGAACGAGACAACCGGCTGACCTGGCGGACCCAAGTCATTTGTTCGCGATCGGCATGGTCAGATATCATAGGCGCAGGGGTCAAATTGTGGAAGAAATCAAGAAATCCCGTCATTCCTTCCAGACAGATGACGCGCGTCTGACCCCAATCGCCGAAAAAGTGTTTTCTGCAGAGCGTCTCAACTTTGACGATGGCGTCGCTCTTTATCGCTCGCCGGATATTCTTGCTGTCGGCTGGCTGGCCAACTGGGTGCGGGAAAAAATGCATGGCGACATCGCCTACTTCAACGTAAATCGCCACATTAACCCGACCAACGTTTGTGTCGCTGCTTGTCGTCTGTGCGCCTTTGGTAGAAAGAAGGACGCTCCCGGCGCTTACACCATGGCGCTGGAAGAAGCCTGGCAGCGTGCTGCGGAAGGCTATTCCGAAGCGGTCACGGAATTTCACCTGGTTGGCGGGCTTCACCCGGATTTGCATCTCGAATATTTCCTCGACCTGATTAGTGGCCTGAAGCAGCGCTTCCCCAAGGTTCACATCAAGGCCTTCACCATGGTGGAGATTGCATACCTGGCGAAGCGCTCGAAGCTAAGCATCCGCGAGACCATTGAAAAGTTGAAAGCCGCAGGCGTGGATTCGATGCCAGGAGGCGGCGCAGAAATCTTTGCCGATCGAGTGCGCCATATCATCTGCGATCACAAAATTGACGGCGGCGAATGGTTGGAGACAGCGCGCATCGCGCACCAGCTCGGCATGCGTTCCAACGCCACCATGCTCTACGGGCATGTTGAAAATGACGAAGACCGCGTCGACCACTTGATGCGCCTGCGCGAGCTGCAGGATGAAACCGGGGGATTTCAGACCTTCATTCCGCTGGCGTTTCATCCCGACAATACCGCGCTCGATCATCTGCCCCGCACCAGCGGGATGACAGATATTCGCCAGATCGCTGTCGGCCGCTTGATGCTCGATAACTTCGGCCACATCAAAGCCTACTGGCAGATGATGACCGCCAAGATCGCTCAGATCGCTCTGCGCTTCGGCGCGGACGACATCGACGGCACCGTGATCGAAGAGAAGATTTATCACGATGCAGGTGCGGAAACACCGCAAGGCATGCGCCGTGCCGACCTGGTTCGCCTGATCACAGAAGCCGGACGCATTCCAGTGGAGCGCGATACCCTCTATCGCGCCGTCGAGCGCAGCGGCGACACCTTCACCGTCGCGGTATAGTTCCTCAGGAAGTCAATTCATCCAGCGTTTGTCGGTCGGGTCCTTTTTGCCATCGGGATCGATGTATCGCCCCTGCCCGTCGAACTTCACGTTGCGGTCGTGCTTGCGCATGTACACTTCAAACTTCCGAGCTGCCCGCCGCCGCTTCCAGCGATAGTACCCATTGCGAAGCGAGAAGGCCCGTTCCGACGCCGCATACGCGTAGCCACGCCGCGGAGCCACCTTGAGATAAATGTATCCGAATAACGCTCCGCCTAGAGACGCCAGTGAGAGAAATCCGTTCGGCCCCTCAAACACGCTCGCCAGCGCAATCAGGATGAAGATTATGACCAGGTATTTTGCGCGAATTGAAATCGGCAAAGGAAACAGCAGAAATTTCTGATCACCCATTAGGACCGCCCACGCAGCCAGCAGACCGAAGATGCCGCCCAGGGCGCCGTACGTCGTCTGTACCGGAGACATGTGAAAGACGTGGGTATACGCAACGGCAATCGTCGTCAGTCCGGCTCCCACAACCGAGAAAAAATAAATCTCCGTCAGCCAACGCGTTCCATACGTGGTCTCCAGGTAGGAACCGATAAACCACAGCGACAACATGTCGAATGCAACCTGGAAAATTCCGCCGCTCAAAAAACTGTACGTAACCAGCTGCCAGATGGCTCCGTGCAGCACCATCACGGGCGTCAACGCGCCTACGGCAAAAATGGTCACGGAAATTCCTGGAGCGATCCAGCGCAACAACAGCAGGCAAAAGTAAATCGCAAGCGTGATCAGAATGATCTTGCGGATCATTCCCTCAAACGGCGGAAACGACAAAGTCATCGGACTCGAACGCGGCATACATTACAAGCCTACGACCTGCCGCGCTAGAGCGCTAGCCATCCCTTTCGATTTGTGTCGGCCGCCGGACAAGTGCCCCGAAAACTGGGCAAGCGCGATGTCCAGATACTCCTGCAACCCGCTTGGCGAGGAAAAAATTCTGCGATTTCGCGGGTAACCCCGGGGCCCGTCTGTACGTCAACATAGAAAAGGTTTTCAACCGCAGGCCATCCCCGGCATTCGAGTATTCTCTATGGAGGCGTTGCGCGAGAGAATCGAAAGATGTGGATGGAAGCGTTTCCTACTTGACGTACGCAACGATTTCCTTAAACTAGCTTCGTTACACCTTCGCGGAGGTGTAATCATGAACCAACATTGAGCGACGCTGAAGGAGCGGTCATGCAAGTTTGCCCTGAATGTGAAAACACCTTGACCTTCGCAGAAGATGAAGTGGAAGAAGGCGAAGTCGTTCTCTGCGAAGAGTGCGGTGCAGAATATGAAGTCGTCAACACGGATCCGGTGGAATTGAGTAAAGTGGAAGAGTCCGGATATGACGAAAGCGCAATCGTCTTTCACGACGAGGAGGAAGAATAAACAGGTGCGGATTGAATGAATAGTATCGACGCCGGGCTTTCCCGTAGATCACGCTTACTCACGATTGCAGTTCTTCTTCTCTTTATCGCCTGCCTCGCACGAATTTCTGGCAACACAAATCCAGTCGCCGCCCAGACCTCGCAGCGCTCTGTCCAGGGCCGCGTGGTGAATCAGAATGACGTGCCCATTCGCAGCGCAATTGTGTATCTGAGCGACCAGCACACCCTGGCGGTGGAGAGCTACATCACCCAGGAAGACGGAGCGTACCGCTTCGAGCAGCTGTCTCCTAATGACGACTACAAGCTCTGGGCAAGGGTGGACGGGAAATCCAGCAAGCCGAGGATCCTGAGTTCTTTTGATGATCGCAGCGTGTTTCGCGTCATCATCCGGATTGATACCGGTAAGTAGGATGGAAGGGAACAGGGATTAAGGATCAGAGCAGAAAAGCGCCGAATGCATTGCATTCGGCGCTTTCACTTTCATCCGTGATGAGACTATTCTTCGCGCTCGCGCTTCTTCCAGTTGATCAAGTCGCCCAGAGTAGTGGAGGAGGAAGATTGCGAGGAAGACGATTCGCGCGGACCGCCGGAATTTGAATGCCCGTGCCCATGCTCCTTCGCATGTGGCGCCTTGTATTGCTCCACATCCGCTCGCGTGGCTTCATCGCCAACGGCGCGAAGGCTCAGGCCGATCTTCTTCTCTTCCGCGTTCATCTTGATGATCTTGAAGTCATGCTCCTGGCCGACATCCAGCTTGATGGGAACACCATGCAAGTCGGTGGCTTCCGATACGTGGCACAGACCCTCGACTCCGTCCGCCAACTCCACAAACGCGCCGAACTGCGCCATGCGGAGCACTTTGCCATGCACCACATCGTTCACCTGGTGCTGGGCAAAGAACGACTCCCACACATCCGGCTGCAACTGCTTGATGCCCAGCGATAGACGGCGATGTTCCGCCTCAATCCCCAGCACAACCGCCTTGACCTTGTCGCCCTTCTTCACCACTTCAGAAGGATGCTTGATGCGCTTGGTCCAGCTCATATTGCTGACGTGAACCAGCCCGTCAATTCCATCTTCGATTTCAATGAAGGCGCCAAACTCCGTCAGGTTGCGCACACGACCCTCGACAACACTGCCGATTGTGTAGCGCTCGGAAAGGTGTTCCCACGGATTCTCGAGCAGCTGCTTCATGCCGAGGGAAATACGGCGGTCCGCCGGATTCACATTCAGGATGATGGTTTCAATCTCATCGCCCGGCTTCACCAGCTTGGTGGGGTGCTTCATGCGCTTGGACCAGGTCATCTCAGAAACGTGAACCAGGCCTTCAATGCCTTGTTCCAGTTCCACAAACGCACCGTAGTCGGTCACGCTCAAGATGCGTCCACGGACACGCGCGCCGATGGGATAGCGCTCGGCCACATCGAGCCACGGATCCGGCGTCAGTTGCTTGAATCCGAGCGAAATACGCTGCTTCTCGCGATCGAATTTCAGCACCTTTACCTGAATCTCATCGCCCACGTTCACCAAATCGCGAGGATGCGTCAAGCGACCCCATGACATGTCGGTCACGTGCAGCAATCCATCAATGCCGCCCAGGTCGACGAACGCACCGTACTCGGTCAGGTTCTTCACCGTCCCGGTCAGGATCGTTCCTTCTTCCAGGTGATCCAGCGTCAGCGACCGCTTCAGCGAGGCTTCGTTCTCCAGCAACTCTTTGCGCGAAACCACGACGTTGCCACGCTTCTTGTTCAGCTTGATGACGCGAACATCAATCGTCTGGCCAATGTAGGATTCCAGGTTGCGAACCGGACGAATCTCAACTTGCGAACCCGGCAGGAACGCCTTGATGCCGATATCGACCGTCAGGCCGCCCTTGACGCGGCTGACAACCAGGCCGCTCACGGGAGTCTTGTCGTTCGCAGCTTTCTCAATCGTGTCCCACACGCGATGACGCAGCGCTTTGTCATAGCTCAACAGGTAGCCGCCGGAGGGCTCCTCATGTTCGACGACCACTTCGATCGTCTGACCCGCCTGCAGTTTCGGCTGGCCAGTGTGGTCCAGCACCTGCTCGATCGGAATCAAGCCCTCGGATTTCAGGCCCACATCGACCACGACATGCTTGTCGGTCAGTTTGATCACGGTGCCGGTTACGACGTTACCGTCGACGGCCTGCGCGGCTTCCTGTGCCGCCTGCTCGTGCTCAAATGACTCCAGCAACGCACCAAAGTCCATCTCTTCCTCATGGGAAGAGGCATCGTGCGCTTCTACGGCCTGGGGTGTAGCCGCGTGCGGCTCACTTTCCGACGCAGGGACCGCGGCGTGGCTTGTCGGCTCAGATGTCTGGGAATTGGGCTCGGCTGGTTGGGTTTCCGCCGCGGCAGAAATGTGGTGGTTGTTTTCCGGCGCTTCGTTTTGCGTCTCGAGGGTTGCGACTTCGTTGGCTTCCAATGTAGTGTTCAGGGTTTTGCTCGCAGTGTGTTCGGGATTGAGGACGTCTACCATAAGACTTAGGGGGCTCCGGACTCGTACGGCGCGACGGGCGCGTCGTATAGGGCAACCATCGGATTCCGTTGGGAAACCGAAGACTGTCCATTCAAGCCGGCTGTGGTCGCCGCAGCGACTGGCTATCGAAATGGTATCTCAGCCGGACGTGAAATCTAGGGACTTTTCTCTCTCGCCATTTGCTCGAAACGCTGTCGGTGGTGCCATCACCTGAAAGTCAGAAAAGGACTCCCTGGGTGGTACCTGCAAAACAGGCATGATCGAGATTTTGAGCCGGGTAAGAATAGGAACCCTGGATTGGGAAACGAAGCACGTGAGTCCTAGGCCGCTTCGCTCCCAATTCAAACTATATCAACCGGTGGAAAACAGTGTCAACGAGAACCGCACTTGCAAGATCGATCTCCAAAGAAAATTTGTGTCAACGTTCGTGATTCGTGTCACAGACGCGGCCACTCCGACGTGTTTACACATGGTATTTAGGGGCATTACTTCGGGAATCGTCGTCCGATGTCGTCACACCATTCCAATTCGCGGTCCAGATTCACATACAAAATCGTTGCAGAAGACGAGCGCACACTGATTCTCTCTACTTGTGGGCTGTGCGATGCATGCAAAAAGTGCCCCAAGTTGGGCGGCTCACTGGAGAAGTGGGAGAAATCTCATCGATGCAGCAGCGAGAAAA
>DATJUD010000037.1:0-54896 GCA_035502695.1 Acidobacteriaceae bacterium | reverse complement strand
TTGAAAGTAAATTCCCTTCAGGTTCAAATCGCGTACACGGGTAGCCATATCGGCGTCTACTTTGCGCGCCACCCAGGCAAACTCGCGCGAGCGATGCAGACGCCCATCAATATCTTTTGCGGTGGTGTACCTGTCGGCCGGATCGACATGGACGATGCGCGCGAGCTGCTTCGAGGTCGATTCTTTATCTGTTATTTCCGCGGGAACGGCGTAGATGGAATCCACCAGCACTGTCATGGCCAGCGGTTGAAGGTCGCGGTCATATAGCATGCCGCGCCGCGGAGCCACTTGAAATGAGTAGTTCCCCTGGTGGTGTTCGCGGCCCGCGTATTCCGCATGGCGAAATACCTGCAGCCACACCAGCCGGGCTGCGATGATGACGGCCCAGACGAGCAAAATCCCAATCAAGGTGACGAATCGCAACCTTGGAATGGGAGCTGAGAGCGCTTGTTTGGGTTTCCGGCTCATGCCGTGGTTCGGTCCTGCATGTTGGATGGGCCTTTCGGCCACTCACAAACCGCGTAGCCGTTGCGTACTAGTTTACCGGTTCGAAGGCAACGCGGGAACCGTTACCGACGCAAGGACAGGCGAGTTCGGATCCGCATCCATCATGGCCGGCGCCGCTACTACCTGGCCCGGTTGCGGCGACTGCATGCCGATCTGGTGAGCCAGCCGATCGATCCGCTCTGAACGTGTCAGTTGCGCTTCCGTCAGGCCAAGCTGATGGTTTTCTTCCTGCAGGTGCTGCAACTGAGCTTTCTCCGTCTCGATGTGGTAGCCGTACTCGATAGAACTGAAGTGTTGCCAGCTATACACCATCAGCAGCGCGAAGAAGAATACCGCGGCGACGGTGAAGCTGCGCATCTCGCGCTTGCGGACAGGATCTTCCGCCTTGACCAGGCGCGAATTATCCAGGCGCTTGTCGAAAAATACTTCGGGAGTGGGTCCGCGACGGGCGCGTTGTTGTGCCGCGAATAGCCAGCGATTGTGCTCCATCACCGCCTCGGCATTCCACTGACCCTTCTCCCGAAGTCTATCGATTACGACGCCTGCCGCTGCCATAGCATTTCCTTTACTGAATGGTTCCGTCTGTGCTGCTGTGAAAAAAAAGCCCGTTCCCCCCGGAAGCGGGCTCGTTTACATGGCTCCGTTCAGTGCGGCAGCCATGGCTACGCAAGCGCCAATCGCAAGCAAACCGAATACAACCGCGCCCCATACTTCCATATGATTGTCAAAAAAATTGTAGATATGCGACATGGTCTTCCTCCTCGAATGATTGGTTAAGGTTGAACGTTGGGCCTGCAATCTCTGCTGCTGCGCCCTTCGCTGTTCCCACTAGCCCTGTGCCGTTGCACTGGCCTTGATCTTGTGTGTTGCTGCTTCTCTCGTCCTTCCGCCTCAGGCTTCCCTCACTTCTCGGGCCAGGCTCGTTGAGCTGGGAGGGATGGGTGACGTTCACTTGCATGCTGTTCTTTCGCCTGAAAGAGGGGTGGGGACGAACCCGGCCCGAACTTGCTCGGCTTAGCCGCTACTCCAGCTGCGCCGTAAAAATTTTTCCTGCTCCTTTACCGGCCTCCTGCTTTTCGCCGGATGAGTTGCCCGCTCCGCCGCCCGTAACTTGGCACTGCGCGATCGCGGATTGCTGCGAATCTCTTCTTCGCTGGCGGTCACCGGCTTCGGCGTCAACACCGTCCAGATCCCGCTTGCCTTGCCTTCTCGAAACGCATCTTTCACAATGCGGTCTTCGAGAGAGTGGAAACTGATCGCCACCATCCTTCCTGCCGGCCGCAACAGTTGCGGCGCTACTTGCAGCAAGCTAGTGATCTGGTCGAGTTCCCCGTTCACGTAAATTCGGAGGGCTTGAAAGACTCGAGTCGCTGGATGAATCCGATCGCTTTTTATTGCCGGGGCGCTGCTTGTAACCACTCTGGCCAGTTGTGCCGTGGTTGTTACCGGCCGCGCCCTGACAATTGCTCTGGCGATTCTCCGCGACCTCCTCTCTTCTCCGAATTTGTAAATCAGATTTGCGAGGTCCTCTTCGCTCACCTGATTTACCACTTGTTCGGCAGTCATTCCGCTGCGCGGATCCATCCGCATGTCCAACGGTGCGTCTGCCTGAAAACTGAATCCTCTCTGTGCCGTGTCCAGCTGTAGCGAGCTGACTCCAAAGTCGGCCAATATTCCGTCGATGCTTCGTGGTTCCGCCCAGCTCGCCGCTTCCGCGAAAGCCGCTGCGTGGATCGTGATGCGGGGCATCTGTTCCTTCAGCTCCGCCCGCAATGCCACAAACCGTATCGCTGCGCTCTCGATGGCCTCCGGATCGCGATCAAATGCGATCAGGTGGCCTTCCGGACCCAACCGACGGGCAATTGCTGTACTGTGCCCGCCCAGGCCAAGCGTTGCATCCATATAGGTGCCGCCCGGCAGGATTCGTAAAAATTCCATTGCTTCTTCTAAAAGAACCGGCACATGTCGCTGACTCTGACCGTGCGCCCCCTGAGGGGCTTTGTCTTCCATCGCTACAGCCCGTAGGCGCCTAACACATCCGCATCCGCATCCGTCAGAGGATTCGCATCCATCTCCTGGCGAATGGCATCCATGTTCGTCACTTCAAGAAACGTGAGCATTCCGAACACCGCCACGTCTCCGATCACTTGCGCCTTTTCCCGCAAAATCTGGGGGAGGAGTACCCGGCCTTGAGAGTCCATTTCTGCGTTCTGGCCGTAAAAACTGGTTGCGGTCAGAAGCCTTTTCTTCGACGGGTTGGAATTGGGCATATTCAGCAGCTTCTGTTCGATCTTTTCCCATTCCTCCATCGGGTACACCTTGGCCGTTTTTCCGTTCTCGCTGGTGATGTAAAACTTCGTTCCGTACCGCTCCTCAATTTCGCGCTTGAATTCCGCAGGCACCTTCAGCCGTCCCTTCTCATCGACCCGGGTTGGATGGTTACCGCGAAACATGCCATGTGCCTCTTCCGTCTTCCTTCGAAAATTGAGAAAGCAACCAACTCGGCTCCACTTCATTCCAGAGTCGCCCTGGTTTCGGTTTCAGTCAGCCACTTTAGACCACTTTCGTCCACAACTGTATCGCAATCCCGTCGCTTGTCCAACAAAAATTTGCATTCACAAAAGAATTTCTCTGTGGAGAGGGGTGGAAAACTCCGGAAAGTGTGGCTCTCGGAAGGATTGGGCCCTACGGATGGTGTTGGCAATACAGATTCCACGGTCCCACTCGCGCTTGCATTCGACTTATGCGGAGCGTTTGGGAGGTGGATCAGAGTGGTGAATCAGGAGAGGATTTTGTGTTTCGAGGCGGAGTTTCGTCTGACGCGCGCTGTCCTGGATAGGTTTTTTTTAGATGAAATCTTGTCCGCCTGCGGGTTTTTTCGGCAGCACCAGCCACGCCAGGTAGATGGCAATCAGAATATTCGCCAACAGCAGCAACAGGGTCCAGTGGTTCGGATGGTGAATCAACTTGATCGCTTCCAGCGGCAGCAATGCCACGGTCAGGATCAGCGTAAAGTACTCTGCCCAGCGCTTCTCCAGCACCAGTCCGGTGCCCTCAACAAAATCGAGCCCCGCGTAAATGAAAACCACCGCGCTCAGTTGCTTCAAGCGATGGTCATTCAACAGCGTAACCTTATCGAGCAAGATGGCAATGGCCTGCCGATCCGGATCCAGGTGCATCGTCTCAACCGCCTGCAGAGCGAACAGGTATAGGTCGTGATGCAGCATGCGTAGCAACCCAAATCCCAGGGCGACAAAAAACGCACCCTTCACCAGCTTCAGCACACCGATGAGTTCCAGCCAGCGATGATGCTGGGGAGGACCGGCTTTCCGCATTTGCAGCGCAGTTGTCACACCAACAATCTCCTTGTCGGGGTTTTCACCTGCCTGCAAGATTGCGGTAACAAGGTTAGAACTTGAACACAAGGCCGGCCTGAGGCTCGGCAATGTTGATCAGGCTAGTGGTGGCAAGCAGAGGATTCTTGTAGCCCGGCGCGTGACCCACCAGTCCGCGATATTGAAGCCGGATGGACATGAAATTGGGGAGCATGGTCGGATGATAGTCGGCTCCCACGCCGTATTCGAAGGTCGGGACCTTAATCGGTTTGACCGGAAGTGCCGGTTGACCCGGTGGCGCTGCGATGTAACTCGAGATGTTATACGAAATCAACCCAGCGCCAGCCAGCACAAAAGGCTGAAATCCGTGGTAGAGATGGGGCGCGGTCGCGACGTAATCGAATGTGAAAGACTTGGCATGCGAATACACCACGCCATTCTGGATAGACGTACCGCCCGTGAAGTATTGTGTGGCGGGGTTATAGCCGAAGTTGACCTCGAAACCGAAAATCGGGCTGAAGACATGTCGAGCGCCAATTCTGAATCCGACGGCTGAGTCGGCGGATTGTTTCAGTGACGTGGTGCCCGACGGAACTGTGTCGGTCGACGAGGCGGCCGAGGCGTTGCCCGTGGCCGTCGACGGAAATGTTCCGAAGATGTTGACATTGACGTCAGTGTTTTTAACGATCGCGTCCGTCTTTTCAACCAGCGTCTTCTGACCAAAGGATGACAAAGCGACGAAGAAAAATCCGGCTACACAGTACAGCGCGGCCCTGGAAAATCGCCGCAGCAATTGTTTAGAAACCATTCCCATATTGTCATTCATAGCTGGCAGATTCGCCAAATGACAGAACCCATGCGTCCGGGTGGCCTGGCCCGCGAAGCCGCTCCCCGGAACGCCTGCCTACTTCGTCAGTTCAACCGACAGGATCTGTCCGCCAATCGATTTGTCCGATACTTCTGCATACACAACCCGAGCTTTCATTCCTATATGCGATTCGCAAAAATAAAATCTTGCGCGCGTTTCAATTTGCTGTCGACAATGCCGGAAATGCTGATAAACTAGGCCTAGACATTCCCTTCCTTCCTAGTCAAAAGACAAAATATTCAGACATTTGAGCTTTCTCTGCTTATGTTTCGGCAGTGAAATATTTTTCTCATTATCCGGACAGTCAAGCTGTATCCACACATTGCGGAGAACAACAAATACCGAAAGGCTGAACTTCCAGCCCTTTTGGAAAACAGGAGCACACGTGACAAGCCAAACAAGCGGCGCGAAACGCGAAATGCTTCTGGTTAGCGATTTTGACCAGACGCTCAGCTTTAACGATTCAGGAATTGTCCTAAGCGAGATGCTGGGCATCGGCGGCTTCGAACATCGAGTCGGCGGCCTCGCCAAGATCCATCTCATCCAACAAGGCGGCGAACTACCTTACCTGCTGCTGCACGATCCGGAGTTCCGCCGCGTCCGCAAGGAACATTTGACGGCGGTGGGCAAACGCATTCGCCTCAAAGCGAACATCCAGCTAATGCTGCGGTTGTTGCAGCAACTCGACGATTATCATTTTTCGTTCTACGTGGTCTCTGCCGCGCCGGAAGAGGTCATTCAATCGGCGCTCGAAGGGATTGTTGCACCCGAAAATATTTGCGGCACGCAATTTCGCTATCACCCAGTCACCGGTGAGATTGAATCGATCGTTCGCGTTCCCGCAGGCTACGGCAAAGTGGTCGTCGTGGAAGACCTGCGCACTCGCCTCGGCCTGGGTCACGACCGCATTATCTACGTCGGCGACGGCAGCTCCGACGTGAACGTGATGCTGCACGTCAACCGTCTCGACGGACTGACCATTGCAGTTTCAGAAAACCCGTTCATTACGCAGATTGCAAAACGAACCGTTCTTAGTGACGATGCGCTCGGCGTGCTCGTTCCGATATTGCAGGATATCGCCGGCTGGAATTCAATGAAAGTTCGCTCGTTCTTCAATTCTGGAGGGTTTCCTCTCCAAAATTGGGACCAGGTCCGAACCGATTGGTTGACCATTCGCACCGCCGCGCCCGCGACCCTACCCGAGTTCGACCAGGAAGCCTTATGACAATCGCCTTGTTCGGATGGGTCGCCACCGGGGTACAGACAGTTTCGTATTTTGTGCCGAAGGCATCCACGCTCAAAAAAATTCAAGCCGTGGCGGCCTGCCTTTGGATTGTCTACGGCGTCAAGATGGGAGCGTCTCCGGTGATTGCAGCCAACTTGATCGTAGGCGCAGCAGCGTTGTTGACCGCCTTGCGCAGCCGCAATGCAAATGCAGGCTCCGCGCAGCTCGTCCCAGCGCTAGCCAATACTGAAAGCAAGCCCGAAGCTTAATCAGTGCCGGAATAATGCGGAGAAAAAACTGCCTCAAGATCATCCAGTCACGGCGAAGCGTTTGCGCGGCAGCGTCTTCAAAAACGGTCGTGACTTTTCGAGAGCCGCCGTCACAGACAGCCCATATTTCTCGCGCAACTGATCCACCTTGCCGTGCTCGATAAAGGCATCGGGCCAGCCGATGCGCACCACCGGGATGCGCAGATTTTTGCTCGAGAGATACTCGAGCACCGCGCTGCCGAATCCACCCATCAGCACGTGATCTTCAAAGGTGACAATCAAGCCGACGCGGCGAGCATATTGGTCCAGCAACTCGGTATCGAGCGGTTTGGCGAAACGCGCATTCACCAGCGCTGCAGAATATCCTTCCCGCTCCAGCTGACTGTGGAACTCAGATGCCATCGGTACTAAAGCGCCCAAGCCCCAGACGGCGACTTCGCTGCCTTCATGCAACACTTCCGCCTTGCCAATGGGGAGCACGACCGGCTGTTCCTTCGCGACAACTCCCGGGCCGGCGCCACGCGGATAGCGAACCGCCGATGGGCCGTCATGCTCCAGCGCAGTTTGCAGCATGTCCGCCAGTTCGTCCTCATCCTTCGGCGCCATCACAATGATGTTCGGCACGCCGCGCAAATAACTGATGTCGAAGAGCCCATGATGCGTGGGGCCATCATCGCCAGAAAGTCCAGCGCGGTCCATGCAGAACACCACCGGCAGATTCTGCAGGCAAACGTCGTGAATGATGGGGTCGTACGCTCGCTGCAAAAATGTCGAATAGATGGCGCAGAACGGGTGCAGCCCCTGCGTCGCCATTCCGGCCGCAAAAATCACCGCGTGCTCTTCCGCAATGCCCACATCGAAATAGCGTTTCGGATGATGCGGCCGGAACAAATCGAGCGCGGTCCCGTTCGGCATGGCGGCTGTAATCGCGACCACTTTGTCGTCGCGGTCGGCCAGCTTCACCATGGTTTCCGCAAACACTTCGGCGTATGACTTTTCACCTGAGGTCTTGGTTTCTCCTGTCTCCGGATCATAAGGTCCCAGTCCGTGAAATTTCTTCTGCTTGTCCAGCGCGGGTTGAAAGCCACGCCCCTTCTGCGTCAGCGCATGCAGAATGACAGGGCGATTCTGCGTCTTCAAAAACTTGAAAGTCTCAATCAGCAGGCCAAGATTGTGTCCGTCGATCGGGCCATAATAGGTCAGGCCAAACTCCTCAAAAATCAAGGACGGCAGTAGCATTCCTTTGGCCGCTTCTTCGGCGCGGCGAACCACGTGACCCACCGTCTTGCCGCCGAACTTCTCAATCAGTCGACCGGCTCGTTCATGCAGGTAGACATAGCGATCATTGGTGACAATGCGATGCAGGTACGAAGAAATAGCGCCGACGTTGCGATCGATTGACCACTCATTGTCGTTCAGCACGATGATCAGCCGTTTGGTCTGGCTGGCGACGTTATTCAGCGCCTCATACGAAATACCGTTCGTAAACGCCGCGTCTCCGGCCAGCGCAATCACGTGCTCCTTGCCGCCCGTCAGGTCGCGCGCCACCGCCATGCCCAGCGCGGCAGACAACGCCGTGCCTGCATGACCGGCTCCGTAGACGTCATGCTCGCTTTCCGTGCGCAGCATAAAGCCGTTCAGTCCTGCAGGCTGACGCATCGTTTCAAACCGTTCGCGCCGTCCCGTCAGCAGCTTGTGAATGTATGCCTGGTGGCTGACATCGAAAACAAAATGGTCCTTGGGCGTGTCGAAAACCACGTGCAGTGCCAGCGTCAGCTCCACCACTCCCAGATTCGGACCCAGATGGCCACCCGTTTTCGCCAGCACGGTGATCATGCGCTCGCGAATCTCCTGTGCCAACTGTTCCAGCTGTGGCAAGGTGAGCGATTTTACGTCCGAGGGAGATTCAATCGTATCGAGAATGTTGCTCATGTGTTGTTAGGAGCCATCCTGATTTCGTCGTCTACTGTCGAAGGTTCACCTGTAGTCGTCGGACGCTCATGTCCATAGCAAAGTATATCTGAGAAACACGCGCCGCTATTTCGCGGGGCTGCTTAGTCGGATGCAAACTGTTTCGCAGAGGCCGTTTGCACGAAGTTTTTCCTGTAGCCAAAATATCGTTTCAGCCGCAGAAAGTGCACTTCATACAGGTGATAGCTCAAGAAAGCGGCCAGAAAAACCAGGGCCGCGTTGAAGCAGAACTCCACCAGCACCGCCAGCGGGCGGGAATGCAGGTGCGGAGTCAACCAAATGCGCAGACTGGTACCAAGCAGGCGATCTGTGAGTGTCGATACTCCATGCGCCACAAAAATATGCAGCACATAGATGCCATAACTGTATTTCCCCAGGCTGCGCAGCCACGGCCAGCGAAACATGCGATGCGCGACCGACTCCGGTTCCAGTGACGCAATCAAAAGCGCAACGCATCCCAGCGCGATCACGGAATATCCGAAGGTGGCACCGAAGAAAAAATCGCGCATATCGCCGCCCAGATGCCACAGCGTGTACGTAGCAATTACAACCGCAGCCACCAGGGCCACCGGCACCATCCATCGACGAGGAATCCAATCACTGTCCCCACGAACGACCAGCGCTGCCAGTGCCCCTAGTAGCAACGTGTCCATCCTGCAGGGCGTCAGCATAAATATCAGCAGTGGCGAGCTGCCGTGCAGATACAGCGCAATTCGCAGCACCAGCGCGACCACTGAAAGCGCTAGCGCCAATGCAATCAGCCGGCGACGGCCACGCACCAGAAACACCAGCAGCGGCCAGAAAAGGTAAAACTGCTCTTCGACCGCCAGCGACCAGAAGTGGTCCAGATCCGCCCAAACGCCTGGACGAAAATCCGTTACTGGAAACCAAATGCCGGTGTTCTGCAGATAGGTCAGTAATACATACTGCCGGCCATTCCACTCAAAGTGCATTCCGGGTCCCCAATGGCCTAAAATCAACAGAAAAAAAAGGAACCCGTAATACAAAGGAAAAATCCGTAGAAATCGCCGCATGTAAAAGCTGCGGAAATAATGCGGATCATGCAGCGTATCGAACAGAATGCCGGTAATTAGAAAGCCTGAAAGCACAAAAAATAGATCAACGCCCACCCAGCCTAGGCCGCGCAACGCGGATAACGAGTCGCCGAACCGGCTGCCCGTGCGATCATTGAACAGCATCAGGTGTGACACCAGCACCAGCAGGATGGCTAATCCGCGCACACCATCCAGTGCAGGGACATGTCTACGGGAAGGACCTGCGACTTCAACTGCCGGGTTCTGCGTCACGCGGAACAGACTCCAATCTTTCGCAGTATAAGGTGGCCGCCGCGATATATTTCCGCGAACTATCGTCGGGCGAACTCCGTACACACTGATAACGGGAAATTCTCGAAATTCCGATACCATAGTCTCCTGAAACCCATGGCGAGCCCTACACAATCAAAAAGTTCGCGCACACTGTACTGGTTGCTCGGTGCCTACATCCTGGCCAGCATGACGTTCTATTGCGCAGGGGTGGCTCAGTTCCTCGACGCGTATTTCAATCCTAACCATCATGCTCATGCGCCGTTTGCGTTCGACATCGAATCACTGGCTATCACTTCGGTGCGGCCAGAGGCAAAAGCAGTCGGACTGGCAACCGGGGACATCGTTACCTCCTTGAACGGCGCGCCGTATTCCGGTCAGGCTCAATGGTTGAGGATTCTTCGAAACTCTCATCCCGGCGACGAGCTTCAGGTAGGCGTGCGCAAAGCTAATGGCAGTGTCGCCAACTTTATTATTCCGCTCAACGATAAGACCACCCCTAGCCGTGCCCGAGAGTGGGTGACCTATCTGCTGGTCATCTGTCTTCCAGCACTGCTCTGTCTCCTGATCGGCTATTGGGTGGCGTTTGCCCGACCTCGCGACCCCAATGCGTGGTTGATCCTGCTGGTTCTAAGCCTTCCAGAAGCGCTTTTCTTTCAGCCTAACTGGTGGCCCATGCCGTGGCTGGTCTTCCTCGGCGTTTGGTTCATGACGTTGCAATTTTTGGGCCCGTTGTCGCTGCTGCTGATCGGTATCTATTTCCCTGAACGTTGGCGGCTGGACCTGAAACTTCCCTGGTTGAAGTGGATTCTACTTGTGCCTCCCCTTGTGGCGCTCGGCGTGATCCTCTGGCTGCAGGCCGGAGAAGCGTTCCACCCCGCTTGGAATCATTGGGGCTCTCGACTCAATCCCTGGATCGACGGGGTCGTCAATCCAATCAACCTGATCTGTGTACTGCTGTACTGGGTTGCGATTTTCGACAAGCTGCGTTCCGCCTCCACGCCAGACGCCCGTCGCCGCATGCAGGTCCTGTGCGCAGGTTCCGTAGTGGGACTCGGCTCTATTCTAATCATTTTCGTCCTGCTGCCGAACCTCCACGTCGATCTTTCTCGTTACAACTGGCTCAGGATCAGCGGCGCAGTTCTTTTTCTATTCTTTCCTTTTACGCTTGCCTACGTCGTGGTTGTGCAGCGTGCCATGGATGTGCGCATTCTGCTGCGCATGGGAACTAAATATGCGCTGGCCCGCGCGACCCTCACGGCTGTACGCGTCAGCCTGCTGGCGACCTTGATCGCTTCGCTGATCATCGCTCTGCGCTCTCCCTCGCTCACTCCCCGAGCTGCGGTTGAGATCGCTGTGCTTGCCGCCCTGCTGCTGCTGCTCCGTTCGCAATACACCAAAAATCTATCCTCCTGGCTGGACCGGAAGTTCTTTCGCGAAGCCTACAACTCCGAGCAGTTGCTTGCCGAGCTGTCGCATCGCGTCCGCCGATATAACGAGAGCGGACCCATGCTGGAGATGGTCCTGAAAAGCCTGGCTGAGACACTGCACATCGACAAAATTGCTGTCCTACTGCGCGGAGGAAAAAATCTCCAACTGCAGCAAGCGATTGGAATCCCGATGGATGGTTTTTCTGAAAACGGATCGGTGCAGCTGCCCATGAACTCGACCACCGTGCGGAACTTGATGCGCATTAACACGCCAGTACAGCTGTATCGCGAAAACCCCGATGGCTGGCTGCTGCTCGCCAGCAGTTCAGAACGAGACATGCTCGATTCCATGTCGACTGAACTATTGTTGCCGTTGCCTGGACGCGACCAGTTAATGGGCCTGATGACTCTGGGCCCGAAACGTTCCGAAGAACCGTACACGCCCACGGACCTGCGGCTGCTCGAATCCGTCGCAACCCAGACCGGACTCGCGCTCGAGATTGGCAACCTGGCGCACTCGCTAGCCAACGAAGCCACGCAACGCGAGCGCATCCATCGCGAGATTGAAGTTGCCCGCGAAGTGCAGGAGCGCCTGTTTCCGCAAGAATTTCCGGCCATCGATGGCGTTAGTCTCGCCGGTCATTGTCGGCCGCAACAAGGTGTGGGCGGAGATTATTACGACTCCTTCCTGCTCGACGACGGCCGCATGGGCCTGGCCATCGGCGATGTCAGCGGCAAGGGAATTTCAGCGGCGCTGCTCATGGCAAGCCTGCGTGCCTCGCTGCGCGGCATGACTCTTGATGCACCGCACGACCTGGCCACCATGATGGAAAAAGTGAATCGGCTGGTTTATGAAGCTTCCGCAACCAATCGTTACGCAACCTTCTTTTTCGCGACCTATAACATGCAGACGCGCGAGCTGATCTACGTCAACGCCGGTCACAATGCACCGTTCCTGATCCGCCGCAACGGCGACATTTTCCATGTAGAGCGCCTGGAAGCGGGTGGTCCCGTCATCGGGCTGCTGCCCTTCGCGAAGTATGAGGAACAGCGCTGCGTACTTCAGCCAGGTGACCTGCTGCTGGCCTACACCGACGGCATTAGCGAAGCCATGACAGAGCATGAAGAAGAATGGGGCGAGGATCGAATGCTCGCCGCCGCCGAAACTTTGCCCGACGGCGGCGCGCAGCAGGTGCTGGAACATCTCTTCGCCGAGGCCGACCGATTTACCGGCAATGCACCGCAGTTCGACGACATGACGCTGCTCGTGCTGAAACTGCAAGAACATCCCGCTGCCGAGGAAACCCAGACCGCCAGCATCTCTGGTTAGACTAGGAACATGAACCGCTCGCTTCGCAGGCTTCATCGTTCTTGCCTTGCTACCTTTGTTGCAATATGTGCGTGCGGGACGGCGACCGCGCAGGCCAACAGCAGGTTGATCGATCCACTTCTAGCACAACATCTTCAGTCTCCGTCTGTGGTCGCATATGAACTGCAACATTTCATGCTGCAGCGTGTTCCCCCGCTAGAGTTGCCCGCGACAGCAAAGCAATGGGATCGGCAAGCCGAACACATTCGCGCCCACGAGCTCAGCGTTCTCTACCAAGGATGGCCTCAGGCCTGGATCAACGCTGCCCCCGATTTTGAGCAAGTTGGGGTCATCCAGCGCGAGGGCTATCGCATCGTTAAGCTGCGCTATCAGGTTGTTCCCAACATGTTCTCAACCGCGCTGCTCTATGAGCCAGACAAAATCTCCTCCAAGGTTCCGGCGATCTTAAACGTGAACGGGCACGGTCCCGGCGGCAAAGCTGTCGATCATAAGCAGGCGCGCTGCATTAACTATGCTCGCCGCGGAATTCTCGCGCTCGACCTGGAGTGGTTCGACTACGGCGATCTGGATCAGCCGGGAAATGCGCACGACAACGCTCGCCTGCTCGATCTTGCCGGCTACAACGGGGCCGGTCTGTTTTATCTGGAAATGCGGCGCGGTCTGGATTACCTCTACGACAACCCAAATGTCGATCGCTCTCGCATCGGTGTCACTGGCGTTTCCGGAGGCGGCTGGCAAACCATTATGCTTAGCTCGCTCGACACACGCGTTGGACCAGCCGTACCCGTTGCTGGGTTTAGTTCCCTCACCACCTCGATCGAGCATCCCGAATATTCCGGCAACGACGCCGAACAGAATCCCAGCGACTTCCGCCAGAATGTTGATTATGCCCAGCTCATGGCAGTCCGAGCGCCACGGCCAACGCTGTTGATGTACAACTCCATGGATGATTGCTGTTTCCGCGCCGGCATTGTCAAACAGGGTGTCTACTCTGACATCAAGCCTTTCTTCAATCTCTATGGCAAGCCCGAGAATCTGCAGTGGCATCTAAATCTGAATCCTGGCACCCACAACTACGGCTTGGAGAATCGCGAAGCATCCTACAAATTTTTCGACTCGGTGTTTCACATCGACGCATCGCCGAAAGAATTTCCTGACACCGATACGGATATCGAAAGTGCCGAGGATCTGGCGATTCCAATTCCGAAAGACAATCTCACGATCCTGTCGCTTGCGCAATCGCTCGCGAAATCCATCCATCACGAGATTCCGGCGCACCCCAGCACAGAATGGACTTCGTCCCAGCGAGCCAAGTTGAAACAGGTTGTGCGCTACACCCCCGTCACCCTCACGCATGCATGGCCCATCAGCGCGACCCACGAAAAAATGGTGGAAAGCCACGCCTATCGCTTCGAGTTCAGCAACGGCCTCAGCGCTACCGGCATCCTGTTCCGCTCCGTCACCGCGTCGGAAACCGCGCCGACAACTATTCTGATCGCAGATGCCGGCATGCCTTCCACTATGGTGGATGTGGCTGACGACGTCGATCGCGGGCAGCGCGTGTTGGTGCTGAATCCGCTGTTTTTTAGCGAAGGCCAACTCAATGCCGAAGACAGATCCGGCGCGACCGTCTTCGCTCAGCTGCTCACTGCACTCGGCGAACGTCCTTTGGGAATGGAGGCGGCGCAGGTGAACGCGGTCGTGCATTGGCTGGGCGAGGATCTCGATCATGGCTCGCCGACTCCGAATAATTTCCATCTGCCGCAGAAGCCGACACCCGCGATTCGCATCGTCACGACAGGCCCGCGCGCGCAACTTGTTGCGATGGTCGCGGCCGCGATCAAGCCGGAATACTTTTCCACGCTCGAAAGCCGCGAGTCCATTTCCAGCCTCGCAACCGTGTACGGTCACCCGGAAAGATTTGTGCAGGCTCCGGAAATAATTTGCCTCGATCTTTACCGCGACTTCGACATCAACACCCTGGCCGCGATCGCTGCGCCAGTCAAGGTAAGCCTGAACGCGGTTGCGCCGAAGCGCATTTTCTGGGAGTAGCTAGAGAACGGTCTAGGTAACTTGCACGATCTGCAGGCAGGTAAATGTTTCCCTGTCGACTTTCCAATACTGCATCAACTCCACGTCAGGATTATGCTCGATCTGGAAATGCAGCGAGGAACCCGGCTTGGCGCTGATTTGCCCAGCAGGTCCTCGGCTATTCTTCCTGCTCGCGCAACCGTGCCAGAATACCCAGATCTTCCAGCGTCGTTGTGTCGCCTTTCACTTCGCCGGTCTCAGCGAGTTCACGCAGCAGTCGGCGCATAATTTTTCCCGAGCGCGTCTTCGGCAAACTATCAGTAAAGCGAAGATCATCCGGCCGCGCCAGCGCGCCAATTTCCTTTGCCACCCAGGCGCGCAGCTCATCTTTCAACGCCATCGACGGCTTGTACTGCGACTCCAGCGTCACGAACGCCGCAATCGCCTGACCCTTCAACGTGTCGGGACGCCCCACCACCGCGGCTTCGGCCACTTTGGGATGCGCCACCAGCGCCGATTCAATTTCCATGGTTCCTAATCGATGTCCGGAGACGTTGATCACATCATCGACACGGCCCATCAACCAGTAATAGCCATCGGGATCGCAGCGCGCGCCGTCGCCGGTGAAATAGGCCCCCGGAATCGTCGACCAATACTGCTTCACATAGCGTTCGGGATCGTTATAAATTGTGCGCGCCATTCCCGGCCACGGCTTGCGAATAATCAGCAGCCCCCCATGGCCCTCCGGCACCGGCTGGCCTTCCTGATTCACAACGTCCGGCACAACCCCGAAGAACGGCTTGCCCGCCGACCCCGGCTTATTGGCCACGGCTCCAGGAACCGACGTAATCATGATGCCGCCCGTCTCGGTCTGCCACCATGTATCCACAATCGGGCAGCGGCTTTTGCCGATCACCGCTGAGTACCACATCCAGGTCTCAGGATTGATGGGCTCGCCCACACTCCCCAGCAGTCGCAGACTGGTCAGCTTGTGGCGATTGGGAAATTCATCACCCCACTTGATGAACGCGCGAATGGCCGTCGGCGCTGTGTAAAAGACTGTCACCTGGTGATCGTCGATGATCTTCCAAAAGCGGTCATTCTCGGGAAAATTCGGCGCCCCTTCATACATCACCGAGGTGACACCGTTCTGCAATATTCCATAGATCACATACGAGTGTCCCGTAACCCAGCCGATGTCGGCGGTACACCAGTAGATATCGTCGTCCTTCAGATCAAACACCAGCTTGCTAGTCAAATATGTGTGCACCGCGTAGCCGCCGGTGGTGTGCACAATACCCTTCGGTTTTCCGGTCGTTCCAGAGGTGTACAAAATGTACAATGGATGTTCTGCGTCCAGCGGCTCGGCGGGACAATCGTTGCCCACCTGATACATCTCCGCATCCCACCAGTGATCGCGTCCAGCCTGCATCGCAATCTTGGTTCCTGTTCGACGCAACACAATCGCCTTTTTCACCGAGGGACATTTTTCCAGAGCTTCATCCACCGTGGTTTTCAGCGGAATTTCCTGGCCGCGCCGCCACGCTGCGTCCTGCGTAATCACCAGCACGGATTGAGCATCGTTGATGCGATCGACTAGCGCGCTCGCGGCAAATCCGCCAAAGATCACCGAATGCACCGCACCGATTCGCGCGCAGGCGAGAATCGCAATCGCCAGTTCCGGCACCATGCCCATGTACAAGGCGACGCAATCGCCTTTCTGCACACCCAATAGCTTCAGGACGTTCGCAAATCGCTGCACCTGGTCGAGCAATTCTTGAAACGTAAATTTGCGAACCTCGCCCGATTCGCTTTCCCACAGAATCGCAGTCTTACCCCCGCGCCCCCGCTCCACTTGAAGATCCAGGCAGTTGTAGGCCAGGTTCATCTGGCCACCGACGAACCACTTGGCCCACGGCTCATTCCATTCCAGCACCTGCGTCCAGGGTTCGAACCAATGCAACTCATTGGCGGCAGCTCCCCAGAATTCCTCCGGATTCTCCACCGAGCGGCGATAGAGCGCCTCGTATTCCTCCGGGCTGCGAATGTGTGCTTTCGCGGCAAACTCCTCCGGCGGAGGGATAACTCGCAACTCGTGCAGCAGCGACTGAAAACTTGTATCGGGCTGTTCCATCATCGGCAAACCGTCAGCTCCCTGGGTTGATGCATTCAATTGGCGTGCGATTACGCACTGCCCTACAGTAGCGGGTTTCTATGTCGACTCGCAAATCCGCACGAGTCTTGGGAAGGATTTTGATCTCGGCATCGGCTTTCCATGCTACCGCCGCACATCCACTTATAGTTGCGACCGGGGAGACTGGCAAGCGGAGCGAGCCATCCGGCCGGCGCACCCCGTCAACTGGCGGGCAGTTGCCGACGAATCTGCTGCAACTCCCGCTGCACCTGTTCCAGCCGGCTCACAATGTCCTGATGATGCTCCTGGGCTTCGGTTGGTGTGCGGCCCTCAATGTAAAACGAGCCATTTGGCTCCAGCACGCATTTCTTCACGCTTTCGAAGCCGTCAAAACCCTGGCGGTGGATCACGGCCAGCAGCTCGCTTTCCGTGAGCAATTCCTGCCGTAGCGCTGCGTGGTCGACCACTCCATCCGACACCAGCACATGCTCGGTGCCCTCCACCAGGCGGTCCGCGTTGGGGCTGCTGTACAGAAACCGCACCACCAGCCAATTAATGGTCAACAGCGACACCGCGCCCGTGATGCCTCCCGTAACTGAATTGTCATTGCCGATCAAAGCGTTCTGCACCACATTCGACAATGACAACAAGACAACCAGGTCGAATGGATTCAGCTGCGCCAGTTCTCGCTTGCCGAAAATGCGCAGCAGAAAGATCAGGAAAAAATAGACGATAATCGGGCGCAAAATCTTCTCAATCAGCGGAACTTGCAGATGGAACATGCTTTGGAGCACGGCGACGATTCCTTTCGTTAGTGGAGTTCCCCTCTTTCATACACGTTCAGCGGCGGAACGGGAAGCGGGTTGGCAGAAGAATACTTTGCAGTCCCACCCGATTTTTCGCTGATTTTCCCTTGGATTCTGGCATAATCGAATTGCTCTGGTGTCTCTGGCACTCTGGCGGCCGACGGTCAATTGTCGCTTCCGCGGGAGTGTTCAAGCGCCCCCAATGAAAGTAGTGCAACGCGTCTTTTCGCCAACCAAGAACCGCCGGCTGAACGAGCTGGTCGGGTTGCTGCTGCTGGCCTGCGCCCTCCTCCTGCTTCTCGCTCTGGCTTCCTATACCCCACTCGATCCCTCTCTTGATACCGCCGGCGGATATTTATCGGGCCGTCCCGCGCATAACTGGGCCGGTCTGCTCGGCGCAGGACTCAGCGATCTGCTGTTGCAGGCGGAGGGTCTGTCGGCCTTTCTAGTGCCCCTGCTGATCGGTGGCCTAGGCTGGATATGGCTGCGTTCCCGACCGGTCGGCTCACCCGTTTCCAAGCTCATCGGCGGCATTTTGTGCCTGATTTTTGTGCCCACGCTGCTGGGCCTGCTCCCCGGCCACATGCGCTGGCTTCATACCATACCGATCGAAGGCGTCATCGGCGGCGCCATCGCCGAACTGCTGACCCATTATCTGAATTATCCCGGCGCATGCATCCTATCGATGACACTGGTCGCGGCTGCGCTTTATATGACCACGACCTTCAGCGTCGCCAGCCTGCGCAACTGGCTCACCGTTCGCTTTGCGTTCATCGCCGCGTGGCGCGACCGCTGGCGTAATTGGAGCACCCGCCGAGCCGAACGTAAGGCCGCACGTATTGCCGCACGTATTTTGGCGAAGGAACAGGCTGCCCTGGCGAATCATCCGGAAGACGATCCGCGCATGTTTGCGGACACGCGCAAAGACGTCGTCCCAACCCGAGTTCGTAAGCGGCCCGATTTCTGGGAGGAACCCGTTCCCGCGCCGCCGCCGCAACAGTTGGCGCATGGAGGCTCTCCGCAAACCGACATGGATGACGATGAATTCGCCGGTGCCACCGAGCGAATCCATGCGATTTCCACCGTCTCCAAAGCCGCCAAGTCAGACGAGATTGAATTCGCTCGCCCCATCGCTTCCTTGCAGGCAATGCAACCCGGTCATGCGCCCGCGGATGCTTCTCCTGCGCTGCATGTTCAGATTGGAACCCGCGCCGACGCTGCCTCCAAGTCCGTCACCGTCACCGCCAAGTCGATCGAAGGCTATCGCCTGCCCCCCAGCACGCTCTTGCACCGCAGTGACGAAAAGCAAGTGGTTCGCGAGGATGCGCTGCTCGAAGAAGCACGCGTTCTGGTGGAAAAGTACGCCGAGTTCGATGTCCACGGCCAGGTGGTTCAGATTAACCCAGGTCCGGTCGTCACAACCTTTGAATTTCGTCCCGATGCCGGCGTGAAATACAGCCGCGTGGTTGGACTACAGGATGACCTATGCCTCGCCATGCGCGCTGAAAGCATCCTGATTGAGCGCATGCCCGGAAAAAGCACTGTCGGCCTGCAAGTCCCCAATGTCGAGCGCGAAACCATCTGGCTGCGCGACATGATTGAGGCTGACAGCTTCACCCACAGCAAATCCCGCCTCACCTTGACCATGGGTAAGGACATCAACGGGCGCATCATCCACGCCGACCTGACCACCATGCCTCACGTGTTGATCGCCGGCTCGACCGGCAGCGGCAAATCCGTCGCCATCAATGCGATGATCATGTCGGTTCTATTCAAGGCGACGCCAGAGCAGGTACGGCTGATCCTGGTCGACCCCAAGCGCGTGGAGTTGGGAATGTATGAAGGCATTCCTCACCTTTTCACGCCCATCATTACGGAGCCGAAACTTGCCGCCAACGCGCTGCGTAACGCCGTGCGGGAGATGGAGCGGCGGCTGAAGCTGCTGGCCTCGCGCAGCGTCCGCAACCTGGAGCAATATAACAAGCTCTTCGAGACGACCCCCAGTTTGTTCGAAGCCGACAACCCAGATGAAAAGCCACTGCCGATCATTGTCATCATCATTGACGAACTGGCCGACCTGATGATGCTCGACCGCGCCAATGTAGAAGAATCCATCACCCGCCTGGCACAAATGGCTCGAGCTGTCGGCATACACCTGGTGCTGGCTACGCAACGGCCTTCGGTCGATGTCATTACCGGCCTGATCAAAGCCAATGTTCCTACCCGCATGTCCTTCCGCCTGGCCACCAAGGTGGACTCGCGCACCATTCTCGATTCCAACGGCGCAGAGTCGTTGCTTGGACGCGGTGACATGCTCTTCCTTGCGCCAGGTACGTCGCGGCTGCAACGCATCCACGCTCCATTCGTGACGGAAAAAGAAATCAGCGCCGTCGTCGAATTCTGGAAATCGCAAGGTACCGCCGAATACGCCGAAGGATTCCTGGACGCTCCGCACGACGACAAGGGCCGCGATGGGTCAGCGGGAACGGAAGATCAGGAAGCGAATGACGAGCTATTTGAGGACGCGGTTCGTCTCGTGCTGGAATTCGGCAAGGCCTCCACTTCTCTGCTGCAGCGTCGTATGCGCATCGGTTATGGCCGCGCCGCACATCTGATTGACTTGATGGAACGCGATGGAATTGTCGGCCCCGCGGATGGCTCCCGCCCGCGCGAGATTCTCAAGCCGGCAGGCTGGCTGCAAGAGGTGGAGCAATCCATGCGTTAACGCTGCATCCCCCTCGATGAAACTCCAGACGCAACAAAGGCGAGCCCTCGGGCTCGCCTTTGTTGCGTTCTGTAACTGAGTTTCTCTACTTGGATCTGCGGAAATAGCGGGCGATTGTGCGTACGAACTGGCGAGCCGCCGGCGGCGTTGCAACATCACCCTTCAGGATGGTGTCAAACGGCACGTCGTGTCCGTAGAATGTCCGCGTATCTTCCTGATTCTGGCTGACCACGGTTCCGTTCAGATCGATTCCGGCAAACAATCCCTGGCTGCGGGAATAGGTGAGCAGTTCGGACTTTAGGGTCAAGTTGGTCGCTGCGGATGCGTTACGACCCACTGGGCCCGCCGATGCTGCGGCATCTCCGCCGATCTTGAACTTGCTCTTTAACAGATCCTGCATACCGCGATTGTTCACCGCGATCAGCACCAGATCCGTCGATTGACCGCCGATTTGGAGACCCCAGCTGCCGCCGATCATCTTGATAAACGCCGGAGCACTCCATTTTCCGTTTGCGGTTCTGCAGGTGACGACACCCTGACCATAGCTTCCACCCACAACGAAGGCCGCTTTCTTGTAACCCGGAACCACGGCCACGCAAGTCGCATTGGACATGATGCTCATCGGGATGGATTTTGCGGGTATCGATTCAATTTCGGTGATCACTGTGGATGCAGCATCCAGGCGATTCACAAGATCCTCGTGGCTCGTACCGGCAAAAGCCTGCGAACCCATAAATGTGACGGCGACAGCACATGTGGCAACAACAAATTTCTTCATCATAAGCAATTTTCGAATCCTCGCTCCCTTTTTCGAATGAACGTCCGGCGAAGCGCACCTTTGCTGCACCCCTGTCGCACGTTTACCGACTACAGAGTATTAGGATGCCAGAAATTGATGAAGCGAGTTGAAAAAAAAGGACTAAACAAAAAAAAGGGTTGCAGCGCGCGATTTTCTGCCACTGCAACCCCCGGATTCTCCCAAATCCTTAGTCGGTGAATTCATTACAAACCAATCGAGATCGTTCGCAAAGAGTACGGACGGTCCTCTCCTTCCGTAACGTTACGCAGGGATTGAATGCGACGTTCTGCTGGCGCTATTTAATCGCAGGATCGGATCCTTGGGTCGGAGCTGGGTTTCCGGGCAGCGGCAACGGTGTTGCCAACAGCATAGAGTTCGATCGATCCTGGGCGCGCATCGTCAGGGCGGTGCGGTTCTTGACTCCCATCTTCTGCATCAACTTTGTCACGTAGGACTTGACGGTGCGTTCTTCAATCTTCAGGCTTTTCGCAATTTCGCGATTGGAATTGCCGTCGAGCAACAAATTCAAAACCTGCTGCTCGCGGCTGGTGAAACTCACTGCGTTCGTCTGAGCCGCACGTTGCGATTCAAGAGCCGTTAACAGCCGATGAATCAGGTCTGCCTGTACTCGCCGAGGCGCCCAGAGCGCACCCGCGGCCACCATGCGAACCGCTTTCTCAAACTGTCCCGGTGTGCTGGCTTCATGCAGAAAGCCCTTTGCGCCCAGCATCAGAATCCTCAAAATCGCCTCCTGCCCCGAGGCATGAGACATGACGATGATGGGCAGTTCCGGATGCGCGGAACGAATAGCAGCGATGGCGCTAAAGATATCCGGCCCGGCGTTGGCCCCCACCACCGCCAGGTTGAAGGTGGAGTCTGGCCCCTGGTGCGACCGCGGCAACGACGAAATATCTTCCATCAGAATATCGATGCCGGTATTTTTCTCGAAGATCGCCTGCAGGCCAGTGGCGCGCAATGCGTCGAGCCCCACCACATAGACCCGGATACGCGTCTCCGACAGTCTGATCACGGCCCGCCTGTCGGCGGACGTCGACCTGACCGCGTGGAGTGAGGATGGATTTACCTCCGCCAAAATTCACCGTCTTTCATTGCATGCCCCAAACTGGTTTGTCGGGTGCGTCGCCTACAGCTTGGGTAACACAATTCCTTGCTGATTCTGATATTTTCCTTTACGGTCCGCATAACTGATCTCGCAAACCTCATCCGACTGGAAAAATAAGATCTGGCACAAACCCTCCATCGCATAGATGCGTGCCGGCAGTGGCGTAGTGTTGGAGATTTCCAGGGTTACGAACCCCTCCCATTCCGGCTCGAACGGCGTCACGTTCACGATGATGCCGCAGCGTGCATAGGTCGACTTGCCCACGCAAATGGTCAGCACGTCCCGCGGAATTTTGAAGTATTCCACCGACCGCGCCAGCGCAAAGGAATTCGGCGGAATCACCACGGATTCTGCCTGTGTGGTAACGAACGAACGTTCGTCGAAGTTTTTCGGATCAATCACCGTGCTGTTGACATTGGTAAAAATCTTGAATTCGTCGGAAACCCGCAAATCGTATCCATACGAAGAAAGTCCATAGGAAATGACCCCCTCGCGGACCTGTTTTTCGCTAAACGGCGTTATCATCTTGTTCTGGAGCGCGTTTTCGCGAATCCAGCGATCACTCTTAATCGACATCCTTCTCCTCGGTAGGTTGGCATACGCGGGCAGTGGCCCGCAGCGCGGTCCCGCAAAATAGTTGGCTTTAGGGCGAGTGTACGAGAGTGCCGCTCCATTGACAATCACGAAAACTCGACCCTAGCATGGAGTTACGCAACTTGGCGAGCATCCAACAGTCTGAAGGGAGTCATTCACTTGATCAAACAAGACGTGGTACATAAAGTTGCCGAACGCACCGGCCTTCCTCGCGTCAAGGCCGAGGCTGCTGTCGATACCGTCTTCATGAGCATGAAGAATGCTCTCGCCGCCGGCGATCGCATCGAGCTGCGTGGATTTGGCGTCTTCAGCGTGAAACCTCGCAAAACCGGCATCGGGCGCAATCCCCGGACCGGGGCTGAAGTGCCGATCGCTCCCGGCCGCGCTGTTCGCTTCAAGCCAGGCAAAGAACTGCACCTGCTCGACTAAAGTTTTACGCCCCTGCTTCATCCTCTTCGCGTTCGCGGGCTTGCAGCGCAGCCGTTGCACAGTTGTTTGCGTCCGCTTCAGCCCGTCTGCCAGCGACTTTTCCCTCCGCTCATACGTCTTCACAACGAAGGTTTTCGATATTGGCATGCGAACGGGTCGATTCCCAAGCGCGCGAGAATGCTACCCTTCTTCTACAATCATGGGCGTGCCCCAGAGACAAATAAAAGCGCAGCATACGCACCACTCGCGCACGGTGAACCCATCGTCCATCCACGAAATCTCTGCGCCATCTAGGCCGCCTGATCCAGCAATCCGCCGGAGGCGTGCATGAAGTTTTACCTCCGCCTGCTCGCCTATGTACGTCCGTATTCGCTGCAGGCGCTGGTCTCTATCTTGCTGATGGCGATGGTCGGCATTCTGGATGCATTTCGCATTCTGTTGGTCAAACCCATCTTCGACCAGGTCCTCAAGCCCGGGGATATCACCCCGAAGTTGCCCCTGTTCCATTTTGTCGTGCGCCATCATGTGGTCCAGTTGAACCTGGAACAGCTGGTTCCAGGCCATTTCCATAACGCGTGGACCATGGTCGCCTTCGCACTGGTCGCGTCGACCGTCGTCAAAAGTCTTTGCGATTATCTCGGAACCTACCTGTCGAACTTCGCCGGCTACGGGATGATTACTGATCTGCGCAATGACCTGTATGAAAGTATCCTGCGCCGTTCCGTCTCCTTCTTCCAGAAGCATTCCACTGGCACCATCCTGTCCACGCTGATCAATGACGTCGAAAAAGTGCAGTTCGCCATGTCGACAGTCATGTCGGATTTCCTGCAGCAATTCTTCACCTTCCTGGCGATCATCGCCGTCGTCATTCTGTACGGAGGCAAGCTGGCCTGGGTGCTGCTGGTCTTCGTTCCTGTTGTCATTTCCTCGGCGCGCCGCATCGGACGCAGCGTTCGGAAGACCACCCGCACCGGGCAGGACAAGCTGGCGGAAATTCAGAACATCCTGCACGAAACGGTCACCGGCAACCGCATCGTGAAAGCCTTCAATATGGAAGTGTGGGAGCTGATTCGCTTCCGCACCGCGGCCCGCCGCCTGTTTCGCGCTAACCTGCGATCCGTCAGCGCTCAAGCCATTAGTTCTCCACTGATGGACTTGATCGGCGCCATCGCCATCGCGCTGCTTCTACTGCTCGGCCGCGTTCGCATTCAGCAGCACGCCATGACAGAGGGCGCATTTATCGCCTTTATCATTGCAGTATTCAAGCTCTACGATCCGGTGCGAAAATTTGCGCTCTTCTATAACAACTTTCAACAGGCCCTCGGCGCTTCGTCGTCCATTTTTAATTTCATGGATGCCCAGGACGATGTTCGCGAGAAACCCCGTCCCGTCCAGTTGAAAGCCTTCAAAAAGACGTTTTCCTTCAACCACGTCAACTTCTGCTATGCAGACGAAGAAGGCCAGAAACAGGTGCTGCATGACATCAATCTGACCGCGCACCGTGGCGAAGTGATCGCGCTCGTCGGCCCCAGTGGCGCAGGCAAGACCACGCTCGTCAACCTGATCCCGCGATTTTTCGATGTCACCAGCGGCGCCATCATGATCGATGGTCATGATCTGCGCGATGTCAGCCTTCATTCTCTGCGTGCCCTGATCGCCAAGGTCACCCAGGAAACCATTCTGTTCAATGACACGGTACGCAACAACATCGCCTACGGACTGCCGGACGTTCCCAAGCAAAAGATCATCGACGCTGCCAAAGCCGCCCTGGCGCACGAGTTCATCGAGCAGATGCCGGACGGCTACGACACCATTATTGGAGAAAAAGGATTCCGCATGTCCGGCGGCGAGCGTCAGCGCCTGGCGATCGCCCGGGCCCTATTGAAAGACGCACCGATCTTGATTTTGGACGAGGCCACCTCCGCTCTTGACGCTCAAAGTGAATCTCTCGTGCAGGCTGCCCTCGGAAATCTGATGCAACATCGCACTGTCTTCGTCATCGCTCATCGCCTCTCCACCGTTCGCCGCGCCACCCGCATTGCCGTTCTGGAAGAAGGTACGATCACCGCCGTCGGCACCTACGAGGAACTGCTCACAACTTCTCCCACATTTCAAAAACTGCATCAGCTGCAATTCTTCGATATCTCAGAGGCTGCCGTCGCAGCAAGGAATCATTCATGAGCCAGTTGCCGATTCGTTCCATGACCGGATTTGCCCGCCTGACCGGAGTTGCGCCGGGAAACACCACTTTCGTCGTGACATTGAAAAGCGTCAATCATCGCTATCTCGATTTACAGTTTTATCTGCCGAACGGCATGGATGCACTGGAGATTCAGTGGCGGAAAACCATTAAGGAACATGTCGTTCGTGGTCACATTGAAGTGCGCCTCTCCATCCAGAGAGAGAACGCAGTTCCCGCGCCGCAATACAATCCTGCCGTCGTCAAAGCCTATGTCGAAGCCTTTCGCGCTGCCAGCGGCGAACACAAAGTGCGTGGCGTGCAGCCCGATCTGAATTCCGCACTTCGACTTCCCGGCGTTTGGTCCATGGAAGCCGCACGCGCGGAAGAAACCGATCAAACCCAGATTGAACTGGCCGCCGCAGCCGCCTTGCAACCCGCCATGGAAAGCTTGAACGCCATGCGTGCTCAGGAAGGCGAAGTTCTCGCGCAAGAGTTGCGAATTATTCTGTCTCGCCTGCAGGAACATGTCGACGAGTTGTCCTCGCTGCGCGCCGGCATGCAGCAGGCACAGACCGAACGGCTCGATCAGAAAATGCGAGAGCTCCTCGGTGACACTTTCAACCTCGATCGCGACCGCATTCTGCAGGAAGCCGCGCTGTTGGCCGAACGCAGCGATATTGAAGAGGAACTGGCACGCCTTCGCGCCCACATCGATCAGTTTCGCCGGCTTCTCGATCAAGGTGGCGAGATGGGCAAGAAGCTCGACTTCATGCTGCAGGAAATGACACGCGAAGCCAACACCACTCTGTCGAAGACCGGCAGCATCGCCACCCGCAGCCTGCGCATTACAGAGTTGGGGCTCGCCATGAAGTCGGAAATTGAAAAGGCTCGCGAGCAGGTACAGAATCTCGAGTAATCTGAAGGAAACAATTCCTTTTCAAGTTCAGGAGACTCCTGCACGTGGCAGGACTTTTATTTATTCTTTCCGCACCTTCCGGATCGGGAAAATCCACGCTGGTCAGCCAGCTGCGCTCCATGGTGCCCAATCTGGACTTTTCCGTCTCCTACACCACGCGCGCTCCACGCGGTTCAGAGCAGGAAGGCCGCGAATATCATTTCATCGAGCGCGACCGGTTTCAGGGGATGATTGACGCCGATCAATTTCTAGAGCACGCCGACGTATTTGGAAACTACTACGGCACCGCACGTAGCAGTCTGGAGCAAGCCGCCGCGCATGGCAACGACCTGTTGCTCGACATCGACGTTCAGGGCGCCGCACAGGTCCGCCAAAATATGCCCCAGGCCATTACCATTTTTATTCTTCCGCCCAATCCGGATGTGCTGGAGCGACGACTTCGCAACCGCAGCCGCGCCGAAGGCGGAGTGGAAGAATCAGTGGTTCAGAAGCGCCTCGCCACCGCACGTCACGAGATTGAAAAGTATTACGAGTATCGCTATGTCCTGGTCAATGATGTACTGGAGCGCGCTGCGGAAGAATTAAGCGCTATCGTCATTGCAGAACGCAGCAAGATGCGGCCTGCGAGCGAAAGCGATCCCTCGCTCATTTCCGAGTTGTCCCGCTACAAGAAATTAGCCGAGCAATGCCTGTTGCAAAATTCAGCTGCCCGTCTGCGGCCGGTGCTGGCGTCTTTCGGTTTATCGCTGTAAGCTGAAGTCAATCAATCGAAGTCCCTGGATCGATTTTGAGCCAGCAATCATTTTCCCCGTATTGCCGGAGGTCGCACCATGGAAGAGCTTGCAGTGAAAGAAAGTAAGTATCGCGCAGTCCATGTCGCCGCCCGTCGCGCTCGCCAGTTGCAGTCTGGATCCAGCCCGATGGTTCCCAACCGCTCCAGCAAAGCAACTCGCATTGCACAAGACGAACTTCAGGCTGGCCTGATCAGCTACATTGTTCCTGAAGGACCGTCCCGGAAAGAGCTGGGTTTGCCTGCTGGCTACACGCCGATCCTGCACACCTAGTCGGCAGCGTCGCGCCTTCAACTCAAGTCGGCAAGCAACGGGATAGCCGGGTTACAATCACCCCATGAAGGTCACGGTCGGCGTTACCGGAGGAATTGCTGCTTACAAAGCAGCAGAGCTGGTGCGGGCACTGCAACAGCAGGCGCTCGATGTGCATGTCGTGATGACGGCGGCAGCGCAGCAATTTATCACCCCTTTGACATTCGCAGGTTTGACCGGCCATCGCGTCATTACCGGCCTTTGGGATAGCGACGGCCAGGTTCCCAACGCCAACTCCGCCATTGAACATATCTCTGAAGCGCAGTCGACCCAGGCCCTGATTATCGCGCCTGCTACTGCCGACATTCTTGCTCGTCTGGCACACGGCATGGCCGACGATTTTCTTACCACCATGGCTCTCGCCACGCCTGCGCCGCTGATTTTGGCGCCCGCGATGAATGTGCAGATGTGGGAGCACCCGGCGACGCAAGCCAATCTTGAAACGTTGCGCCTACGTGGAGCTACTATCGCGTCGCCGGATAGCGGCTATCTCGCCTGCGGCATGCTCGGTGAAGGTCGCCTGGCGAAGACGGAGGATGTTGTTCGGACCGTTCTGGATGTTCTCCATTGCCGTCACGACATGGCCGGCGAAACCGTTCTTGTCACTGCCGGCGGTACGCGCGAACCTGTCGATCCGGTTCGTTTCATCGGCAATCGATCCAGCGGAAAAATGGGATATGCTCTTGCCGAAGCAGCTCGGCAGCGCGGTGCACGCGTCATTCTGGTCAGCGCGCCTACTCATCTGGCTCCGCCCGCAGGCTGTGAGTTTGTCTCCGTTACCACCGCGGAGGAGATGCGCCAAGCCGTCCTGAAACATCTTTCCAGAGCAACCCTCGTCATGAAGGCCGCAGCCGTCGCGGACTACCGTCCGCGTTTACGCGCTGAACAGAAAATCAAACGCACCGGCCCCATCACAATTGAACTTGAACCCACGTCAGACATTGTAGCGGAGGTCATGAAAGTTCGCCAGCCTGGTACCCTCGTCATCGCATTTGCCGCTGAAACGGAAAACCCACTCGAACATGCTCGCGATAAGCTGGCCCGCAAAGGCGTCGATGCGATCGTGCTCAACGACGTCGGCCGCCCAAATATCGGCTTTGACTCGGACCGCAACGCCGTCACTTTCTTAACCGCTAACTCCGCACAGGAGTTACCGGAAATGCCGAAACGACTGCTTGCCGATCGCATCCTGGATGAAGTTCAGCAATTGCGTCGTCCGCGCCAGATCGTGACCGAAATGAACGCTGTTTCCATCCTCGCCAAAAAATAGTATTTCTCACACTGATGTACCGTCCATGAAAATAGCCCTCTCTCCAGAACAGCGCCAGCAACTCGCCACGATCCTTACCTATTGCAGAGAAATGGGCGGCGTGGATTTCTATCGCGGCACCCACGATCCGTCTCCTTCGACCATCGAGCCACTTTCCTCGTTGCCCGAGCCCACTCCAACACCCAATCCTGTTGTCGCCGAGCCCCTGCCCACTATGCCGCCAAAATCCAGCCTTCTTGTAACTCCCGCAGCTATCGATTTTTCCTCGCCAGCCATCGCACCGCAGTCGCGCGCCGCTGCACTTGAAGTCATCCGCCAGGAAATTGGAGATTGTACCCGTTGCCAACTCGCATTTGAAGGCCGCCACAAAATTGTCTTCGGCGATGGCGATCCCAATGCCGAATTGATGTTCGTCGGCGAAGGCCCCGGCGCCGATGAAGATATGCAGGGCCTACCTTTCGTCGGTCGTGCCGGTCAGTTGCTGAACAACATGATCGCCGCCATGGGTCTGAATCGCCAGCGTGTCTACATCGCAAACATCGTCAAGTGCAGGCCGCCGAAAAATCGTGTGCCCGAGCCCGCCGAAGCCAATATCTGCACGCAATTTTTGTTTCAACAGATCGGCGTTGTGCATCCAAAGTTGATCGTCGCCTTGGGATCGACCGCTGCCACATATTTGCTGGGCTCAAAAGCAGCGCTGTCAGTGTTGCGCGGGAGGATGCATGATCGTATGGGGACCAAACTCATTGTCACCTATCATCCGGCGTACCTTCTCCGCGATCCCCGGCAAAAGGCCGAAACATGGAAGGACCTGCAGCTCGCCATGAAGTATCTCAATCTCACACCGCCGAAACGCAGCGAATCCTGAAAACCGACCCGTGACATATAGCGATCCGTGGCGATTGCATCCCACTACAAAGAGGAGATTAGAAATGTCGCAGCACACTCAATTGCAGGCCGCGGATGGCCACAAGCTGGATGCCTATATCGCGCAGCCCAACGGCGAGCCGAAAGGCGGCATTCTCGTCCTTCAGGAAATTTTCGGCGTCAACGCGCACATCCGTTCCGTAGCCGATCGCTTTGCCAGCGCCGGATATCTGGCCATCGCGCCGGCTTTGTTTGACCGGGCCCAGCGCGACGTGGAATTATCCTACGGTCCAGAGGAAGGTAAGCAGGGCATGCAAATCGTGCAGCGCATTCCGCTCGATCAAACACTCGCGGACATTGCCGCAGCCATCCAATATCTTCGCGAACATGGCGCACGCAAGGTTGGCGTCGTCGGTTACTGCTGGGGCGGTACGCTCGCCTGGGTCAGCAACACGCGCCTCCATCCCGACGCCACCGTCTCTTACTATCCCGGCGGAATTCAAAACTACATTCACGAAAGATTCAGCTGCCCGGCCATTTTTCACTTCGGCCTCGACGACAATCACATTCCGCAAACCGTGGTCGAAGAAGTACGGCATGAATATCCCGGCTTTTCCGTCTTCACCTATCCAGGTGCCGGTCATGGGTTCAACTGCGACATGCGAACCAGCTATAACGAGGCCGCCGCAAAATTGGCGCAACAACGCACTCTTGCTCATTTCGATGAGTTCCTCGTCGCCACGCACTAATCTGCGGTGCAACTTTGAATCTCCCCTATGTACCGCAAAGATATCCGAAGTCTGGCCCTTCGCGGCTGGCGGGAATTCCCGCTTCCCTTCCCTCGTGTAAACATTCCTTATGCCTCTTTTTTGTGACGTCGCGCTGCCCGTGCCCGTGGACCGCGTCTTCACTTATTCCGTGGAACGCGGAGAGCTGGTCGTAGGCGGCCGGGTTCTCGTCCCTTTTCGTCGCGAGCAACTCCAGGGCGTCGTCATTGCGCTGCATGATCGCGCGCCTGCAAACAAAAGCACGGCATCTGAAAATATTCCTCCAGCAACGATTCGTTCCATCCTGCGTGTCCTCGATCAGGAGCCGGTGCTCTCTGAACATTTGCTGCAACTCGGCTCGTGGATTGCCGAATACTATCTCGCTCCCCTCGGAGAAGTACTGCACGCTATGCTTCCCCTCGGCGCAGAAGTCCGCAAAGAGATTGTTTATTCCATCACGCCGCGGGGCGCGGTTGCTCTGGAAGTTCCTCAGCAGCAAACCCTGGAATCAAATGCCGCCGATCAGTCCGAGCACGCGGTTCTCGCGTTTCTTGCTGAGCATGGCCAATCTCGCGCCGCCACACTGCGCAGTAAAACTTTCGCCAGCACCGCTTTGTTGCAGCAGCTCGTCGCCAAGCACCTCATCACGCGCGAATCTACCGTCGCCGCGCGCGAGCTTCGCGCTACCGTGCGAGTTGCCGTGCTGGTTCCGGATGCACGACTGCCAAAGCTCAACGAAAATCAGCAGCGCCTTCTCACCGAGTTGGCGAGCACGGGTGGCCATCTCCTTGTCTCAGAAATTCGCCAGCTCTCTCTTCCCGACTCCACGCTGAATAGTCTCGTCCGCCGCGAACTGGTGCGCATCCAAGAAATGCCCGCTGTTGATGCCCTCGACAGCTTCGCACTTTCGCGCGATCTACCATCTTCCTCGGTACCGGTTGAAGCCATGCTCAACGACGCTCAGCGAGAAACGATGTTGCAGATTGCTGCCAGCGTTCACTCCCGGAAATTCCAGCCCTTCCTGTTGCACGGTGTTACCGGTTCCGGCAAAACTGCGGTCTACATTGCTGCCATGCGTCGTACGCTCGACGCGGGCCTGTCGAGCTTGCTCCTGGTTCCGGAAATCGGCCTGACGCCGGCCATGCTGGCACAATTGCGATTCACCTTTGGCGATCAGGTGGCGCTCCTGCATTCCGCGCTCAGCGGTGCAGAACGCACCGCGCAATGGCATCGCATCCGTCGCGGCGAAGCCCACGTCGTCGTCGGCACTCGCTCCGCCATCTTCGCGCCCATCGCGGACCTCGCGCTGATCGTCATCGATGAGGAACACGATACCTCTTATAAACAGGCAGATTTGCCCCGCTATCATGCACGGGATGTCGCCGTGATGCGCGCCAAGCTGGCCGGCGCCACTATCGTTCTTGGTTCCGCGACACCGTCGCTTGAGTCGTGGGCCAACGCCCAGCGCGGAAAATATTCGCTGCTCTCGTTAAAGCAGCGCGTCGGCAATCGCCCGCTGCCAGAAGTTTCCCTGATCGACATGCGTCAGGAGTTTGCCGAGACTGGCCAGGAGGCCCTGCTTTCGCGCGCGATGACAGAGGAAATCGAAGCCACACTCGCGCGCGGGGAGCAGGCGATGCTGTTGCTGAATCGGCGCGGCTATTCTTTCGTCGTGATGTGCCGAGCCTGCGGCGAAAAACTGGAGTGTGACAACTGCGCCATCGCCCTCACGCATCACAAGTCTGCTGCGGAAGACGAAACCCGCTCACCCGTGCATCAGCGCATGGAATGCCATTACTGCGGCTTTCGTCGCACCGTCCCCAAGCATTGCCCGAAGTGCGAAAGCGAGCATCTGTATTTTTTCGGTGTCGGCTCGCAACAGGGTGAGGAACGGTTGCAGGAGCTATTCCCGCACGCCCGCATCGCCCGCATGGATCGCGACACCATGCGCCATCATCGCGACTACGAGCGCATCCTCGCGCGCCTGCACAACGGCGAAGTGAATCTACTCGTCGGAACGCAGATGATCGCTAAGGGTCATGATATCCACGGCGTCACGCTGGTCGGTGTACTCGGTGTCGATCACGCCCTCAGCCTGCCCGACTTCCGTTCCGCCGAACGCGTGTTTCAACTGCTTACCCAGGTCGCCGGTCGAGCCGGCCGAGGCGAGTTGCCCGGTCGAGTCCTGGTGCAGACGCACCATATGGATCATTACGCCATCCGTTGCGCCGCCGAGCACAACTATCTCGGTTTCGTCGAGCAGGAACTGCGCTATCGCCGCCTGCTGCATTATCCGCCTGCGGCTATGCTGACGAATATTTTGATCGAGCACACCGATCCCACGAAGGCTTCGCAATGGGCCAGCAAGTTAGGAACCTGGTTTCAGAACCAGACGTTTCCCGGCGTGCGCGTGCTCGGTCCAGCTGCGGCGCCGATCAGCCGCATCAAGCGCATTCATCGTTTTCATTTGATTTTGAAAGCGTCGTCTCGGAAGCAACTCGCCGCGGCTGTTCGCCAGATGCTCGCGTTCGCCGATGCTACAGAAATTCCCCGCCGTCATCTGACCGTCGACGTCGACGCCGTCCAACTGATGTAGGAGTTATTGGGTTATCTCGGCATGTCGCGGTGCAGGCATTTCACCTGGTAGCCATCGGCCTGCAACAGCGCCTGCATTTTTTCCGCAATCATCACCGAACGGTGCTGGCCACCCGTACATCCGAACGCCACGCTCAGATAGCTCTTGCCCTCCTGCACGTAATGCGGCAACAAAAAGAGCAGTAGGTCGTGAACCTTCTGGATGAATTCCTTTGTCTCCGGAAAGCGATTAATGTAGCGCACGACTTTTTCATCCTGCCCGGTCAGCGGACGAAACTCCGGAATGAAGTGCGGATTCGGCAAGAAGCGCACGTCGAACACGAGGTCTGCTTCCTGCGGCACGCCATTCTTGTAGCCAAAGCTGATTGAAGAAATCAGCAGGTTTTTGTCGCCACTCTCCTGCTGAAACAGCCCGTTGATATGAGCGCGCAATTCATGCACATTAAAATTCGTCGTGTCGATGCAGACGTCAGCAATGTTGCGCAGCGGCTCCAGCAATTTCCGCTCCGATTGAATCGAGCGCCGGATGGTATCGATACGGCCCAGCGGATGCGGCCGTCGAGTTTCTGAAAATCGCCGCAGCAGCGCTTCCTCCGATGCCTCCAGAAACAACAACCGAGTCGAGGTCGTCTGCCGCACCTTGCGCAAAATTGCCGGAAAACGATCGAGGTGCGAACCCTCCCGCACATCGATCACAAGCGCTGCACGATTGGTCTCGGGGGATTGGCGAATCAGATCGGCAAACGCGGGAATCAGATCGATCGGCAGGTTGTCGACGGAATAATAGCCCAGGTCTTCGAACGCCTTCAGTGCCGAAAGCTTTCCCGACCCTGACATGCCTGTGAGAATCACAAGTTCATTCTCGGCGAGCGGCCGCTTGGCTTCGGTGCTACGAACGCGCCGGACTGGAGGCGTGACAAATCCGTCTGTACCTGCCAGCGGCTTCTTCTCGCGGGTCGCTCCAGACTTTTCGTTCGATTGTCGCCTTTTGACAGTCCCCGTCATCGGTTCTCTTCGACTCCGCATCCACGTTTCGCTGTACAAAGAGGGTGAGCCAAGATTGTACGGTCAAACCGTAACGCAGAACCAGAGAATTTCTTCGCAGCGCAACTCGGTTACGACACTTCGGTTAGCCGCACTAATCCGTCACCCGCGCAGTGCAGCACTTTCAAATCGCCCGCCAGATCGCGAAATACAAATACCGGGCGATCGCCGGCTTCCGCTTCCTTCACGGCTTCTTCGATGGTCATGGGCCGCAGCGCCATTGCCTCCGGCGCAGGAACAATGTGGACTCCAGAAGGTTTTCTCTTCCCCGGCGATGCCGCATTTCCGTTTCTGCGAGCGACCTCCGCCGCTTCCTCGAGATCAATCGCTTCCGTAGGGATCGCTGGCAACACAGCGCTGATCGGCTTGGCCTGTCTCTTTTTCTCGACCTTACTTTTCCGCCATCGAATCGCCTGCTTCTCCGTCTTTTCCAGCGCCGTCCGTAGAGCGATGGTCAGGTCTGGCCCCTCGGCCACACCCACGACGGTGTGTTGGCGCGCAATCACGGTCACTTCCGCAATGGAAAGATGCTTCTGGGAACGAAAAATGATGCGGGCACTGGCGCCTCGGCCCACAAGCTTCCCAATCCGGTCCAGGCTTTCGTCAGCCATGGCCCGCAGGTCTTTGGTGACCTTCACGTTTCTTCCAGTCAGTTCGGAGTCCATCCGCGTCCCTCCCAAGTCTGGTTTCTTTCGATTCAGCTACTCATTCAGATGCGTACGCGACGCTGGTGGGTGCTGGGGATCCCCATGTCCTCGCGGTATTTCGCAACAGTGCGGCGATTCACCGCAATTCCCTGCGACTGCAACAAATTCGCAATGGCATCATCGGTCAGTGGTTTGCTGGAGTCTTCATCCTCAATCATCTTCTTCACCTTGCGCTTCAACAGCAGCAGCGGCGTATCCGATCCCTCCGGTCCATTCACACCCTCAGAGAAAAAGAACCGCAGCTCGAACACTCCCTGCGGCGTGTGAACATATTTGTTGGCGACTGCTCGGCTCACTGTGGAGGCATGCACGCCGATCTCTTCCGCCACGTCTTTGATCATCATCGGCTTTAAGGAGTCGACGCCCTGCTCCAGAAATTCCCGCTGTCGCCGCACAATCACTTCGCAGGTGCGAACAATTGTATTCTTCCGCTGCTCAATGTTGCGCATCAACTGAATCGCCGAACGGTACCGTTCTTTCACGTAATCGCGGACTTCGCGTTCCGTGCCTTCCTGGCTCAACATGCGGCGATAGCCCTGATTCAGCCGCAAGGTCGGCATTTCTTCATCGTTGATTAGGATGACGTAATCGTCGTCGCGCTTCTGGAAGGCGACATCAGGTTCAATCAGCCTCACCTGCTCGCGGTTGTAACGCTGGCCAGGCTTGGGATCCAGGCCGCGAATTGACTCGATGGCCAGCTGCACCTTGGGCTGAGGACTGCCGGTAAAGCGGGAGAGTTCACGGATATCGCGCTTCAGCAGGTTCGGCAAAAATTCGTCAATAATGCGTCTTGCCAGCGCCATCACCGCGCAAGCTTCCGACTGGATTCGCTCCGAGGCAACGCGATCCACCTCACTCCCAGCGACAGCGCTGATTATCCGCGAATCACCTTCAATCTCCTCATCCTCATCGGTCGCAGCGGCTGCGGCCAGACGGATGCCCTCCGCTAACTCGCCTGCCTGCTGGGTACGCACGTCCAACTGTGTCAACAGGCATTCGCGCAGATCGCGCGCGGCGATACCGACCGGATCAAACCTGCGTACAATGTGCAGCGCCTCCGCCAGGTCGCGTCTCAATCGCTCCGGGTATTCCGTCGCCGGCTTGTGTCCATTGGTTTCAGTACCAACCTCGTTTTCGACTGCGTTCGACCCGTGATGCAGCACTCCATTGCTCGCAGCCACAGCTCCGTTCGGCGCCGCGGCTCCGTTTTCAGCCTGCGGATCTATGAATGGACGATGCCCGTTGGGGTTTGCAATGACCGCGACCTGCGCCACTGTTCCCTGCTGCGGTGGAATCTGCTGCGCCAGCACGGCCAGCAACTCTTCATCGCTGGCGGTCAGATATCCATCTTCATCCAGGTTGCCAATGATCAGCTCGGCGGCTTCCCGCACGCCGTCCGTCAAATGCAGCGAGCCCAGCTGCCACATCAGGTGATCGGTCAGGGTCGTCGGCTTGGAGAGAAAGTTTTCGAATGAGGGCTTCTCGTTGATTTCGGTGCTTTGCGGGGTGCGATAGCCGGGGTCCAGATAATCCTGGAAATAGGAGCCGAAGTCGATCTCGTCAAACGGATCTTTCTCTTCAGCTTTTTCCTCGGTCGCTGGAGCCGCCTCTTCCGGAGTACGAATCTCCTCCGCCAGCGGAACTGCCTCTTCCAGTTCCTCGAGCACAGGGTTTTCTAAAAGCTCCGCGTCGATCATCTCCCTCAACTCCTGCTTGTTCAGGGCCAGCAAGCTGACCATCTGAACCAGGCCCGGCGTAAGCACCTGCTTCTGCGAAACCTTTAAATTCAGCCGGGGTTGAAGAAGAGCCATAAGCAGATTCCAGTCGTACGTCGTGGGTTTATTTTTAGTCTACATGCAGTCGGTCAAGCTAGTTTTCGCAGGAGCCTGAAAATAGCCTGTATCCTTCTTATAATCTTATATTTGCAAAATTTGCATGAGAATTGCTTGCAGCAGGCTTTTTGAGAGTTACATTGGTGGTCGCCAGACGGGTTGGCACCCCGGATTTTCTGACGATTCGGGTGGAAATCTTCCTAATTTAAGGTGAACCCCTCGCCCAGATAGACCCGCCGAACTTCCAGGTCCTGGCCCAGCTCCTCTGGTGTGCCAGTCCGGAAAATCTTTCCTTCGTTGATGATGTAGGCCCGGTCAGTCACGGTCAGGGTTTCGCGCACATTGTGGTCGGTGATCAGCACGCCGTATCCGCTCGCCTTCAAGTCAAAAATAATATCCTGCAAATCGTGGACCGCGATCGGATCGATTCCGGAAAAAGGCTCGTCCAGCAAAATAAAATTCGGCTCAATCGACAGGCATCGGGCAATCTCTACCCGTCGCCGTTCCCCGCCGGAGAGAGCATACCCTCGCGTCTTGCGCACATGTCCCAGGCTCAACTGTTCGATCAGCCGCTCCATTCGAGCCCGCCGCTGCTGCCATCCACCGGGCTGCACTTCCAGAACTGCGAGAATATTTTCTTCCACGGTCAGCTTGCGAAACACCGACGGTTCCTGCGGCAGATAACTGATGCCGAAATTCCGCGCTCGTAGATACATCGGCAGCCGCGTAATCTCCCGGTCACCCACCAGCACACGTCCGGCGTCCGGTTCAACCAAGCCAACAATCATGTAGAAGGTTGTAGTCTTGCCGGCGCCGTTCGGTCCCAGCAGCCCCACCACTTCACCTTTGTGGATTTCGAGGCTGACGCCTCGCACGACCTGCCGTCCCCGATAATTTTTTGCCAGCTGGTCGGTTGTCAGTCGCTGCATTATTTTTTCTGTACCCGCGTCTTTGTCACTGCCACGTTGTTGGGGCTTCCACTTACCATTATCGCCTGTGTTTGAGTAGAAAATGTCAAAACCTCGCCCGTCACCGTGCCCTGTATCGAATCCACAACCTGCGGAGGATGGGCGCCGTTTCCAGTCAGCACAAATCGACCGTCGTTCGCCGTATACACCAATCGCGTACCGGTTCCGCGTCGTCCCGGCTGTTCCACCACCACATGTCCCGTGGCTACAATCCTTTCAACGGAAGATTGCTGTGAATTGTTGCTGTGGGACGCCATTTTATTTGCCAGATCCCCATTTGCCTTCCCCGCTGACCCAGCCGCAGGGTACGGCTGTGCGTGAACATTTGCCGGCGTAAGGAAGACTTCCGCATGGTCAGCAAAAACATTGCCGTTGGAACTGATGGCCTCCACGTGATCGGAAAACGTGGCCTTCCGTTCTGCATCGGAATACAGCAGCCGCTGGCTCAACACACGATAGGTCGACGGTCCGCGACTCCCATCTCGCTCCGCAAGACCCTCCGGCTTCACCGCGTTCGGTTTCCCCGGTTTTGCAGGTTCTGTAGCTTGGCCGAGAAATGTCGTATGCACACACTGCGTGCAGGCCCCCTTGCCATACGCGGTGAGGGTCTGCATCTTCTGCGACAACTCAATCACCGGAGCCTCGATGGAGTTTGCCCCCTGCCATAGTCTTGCCTGGCCGGTAAAGATGGCCTCCTGCGAATCGTGCAGCATTTGCGCCTGGCGAGCGATCACATGCGTCGCCATGTTGCCGCTCAGCAATCCTCCCGCGCCCGTTTGATTGCTGGAACGAACCGTGGTCAGCACGGAACCTGTCGCCAACATGTTGCCGGCTGCACGTTGCACTTCGAATCGATCCGCAGTCATCTCCAACGTCTCGTCGCGGAAGACTGGCTTCCCCGTCAACGTCAGCATGTCAGTCGCCCCGTCATATTCTGCTCGAGCGGCCGTCGCCGTCGAGTTCTGCGCGCTACCCACACCTCCAGCTCCACCTGTCTTATTCGCGGGGACCTGCAGTAAAACCACGCTCCCCGTCTGCACGGCCTTGCGGATCGACTGCGCATTGGTTGCGTTCGGTCCGGTGTGCCGCGCGGCGCCTGCGTTCGACGTCCCCGTCACAAAATCAAGCGCCAGCACATCTCCTGTACTTATATCGATGTCTCCATTGGCCGCGATCATGCGCATGCGCGTTTGTCCCACACCATCCAGATGCTGCATCTCGTTTCCAGGTGCAAATGTTGCCTTCATATTCTGCGCTGCAACGCTTGTCTCCTGCGCCGGATGCCCTTCCACCATGTTCTGCGAAGTAAACACCGCACCCCCGCTCACCTCCGCCTCCTGCAACTGCGCCTGGCGGCTCTGCCCCTTCGCGCTTTTCTGACTTAGCTGCGCGGGTTTTAGATGGAGTACCAAATGGCTTGCCGTCAGGGTGCGATGCAGGTCGATTTTGTCCGCTTCGACCTGTTGCCTGAAGATCACATTTCCGTCCAGCGTGACCAGCTTCGCATGACCCTTGCCATCAAAGTCAACCACCGCATCGCGACCTGTGCCCACCGTCTGTTGCGTTGGTTGGTTCTGCGTCAATTCCACCCCGCCAAAAAAATGCGCCTGCTGTGGCTGGTTATTGTCGTCGAGATCCACTCGCATTGACGATGACCGAACTCCCGTCCCGTCCGCCGAAGCAATCTCGACCGCGCTCTGCGCATCCATCCGTTCCGCCGAACCATCCAGCCGCAAAAACACCGTCGCCGCCCCCGCGCTGCCATGCTGATCCCCCATGGGTCCTGTGGATAGATATCGCGGCTGCACCATGTGCACCTGCGCCGATTCCCGATCATAGATCGCGTGCGAAGCGTGGACGACCACAGAACGGTCCTGCATCTGGGTTGTCAGCACCACCTGCGACTCCAGGGTCAATTGCCCTGTTTTCGAGAAATATTGCGCTCCCAGCGACTTTCCCGTCGATTTTGAATACTGAAAATCCACTTCGCCGCTGCATGTCGCCTCGCCCGTTTCTTGATTGAATACCAGTCCGTGCGTCGTGACGTGGATGATCTGTGCTTCCGCGTTCATCGTAGCTCCCGGATGAGACGGGGGAGGAGGGTGCAGTGTGATATGCGCCTCACCCTGCGCGGTCACGATTTGGTTGTCTTTGTCGTATTCAAAGTCTTTGCCGGCGATGGTGTCTGCCTGGTCGTTCTGCTGGTTGTACACGTCGATTTCGACATCCTGCAGCGAGACTCGCCCGCCGGTCTTAAAGCTGATGGCGTGCGCCGCATGCAGCGTAAACAGCTTTCTGCCTTCTACTGTTTTCGAGAGCACAAAGCCCTGCGATGTCGATTGAATCTGGATTCCCAGACGCGCAGGCAGGTCCTGCACAGCGTGACGAAGTCGCCAGCGTCCGTAGACAATCGACCCAAGGATGGACAGCACCAGCACTGCAGCCATCACCATGATTGCCAGGCGCAATCGCTCGATTGTCCAACGCATACCACCATCTTCTCACCTCGAACCGCAGCCCCGAATGCCGCTCGAGCCTTGTATCAGGGCCCGGCTTTAGCCGTGCCGCAAGTGTCCGCATCTTTCCGTGCTTTAGCCGCTGCGTCCCGAGCCTCCCAGACCAACTCCGCCGAAAAAATCTACAATGGAAAGATGGCAGATTCTCTCTACTACAGCCTGTGGTTTCCGAACTTCCGCCTCAGCACGATGCCGGAAAAACTCGTCAGCGTCATGCAGCAGCTTCCTCATCCGCTGGTGACCGCGGCCTCAGTCTATCCGTTGGACTGGCAACAGTCGCCGACATTTCAGCGCGTCTACATTGCGGAGAATCAGGAGCCTGCCACTCCCGAAGAAGCTGTCGCTGAAGCCACGGAGATTCTCCATGAAGACAGTGCCTATGAGTTTGAGTTGCCGTGGAAGCTGTGGTATCCGGAGAGCGATGGCCTGCTTGACCCAATCTGGAAGGAAGAAGTCCGCATTGTGCGCGTCGTTGGGCTAGGCCCACAGTTCGACGACGGCAGCTATGAGCAAAACGGTCACATTCGCGTCGACCTTGGCCTGGACACGCCATTTCTCTGCGACGACGTTCCGCTCCACGAAGATGACCAGCTTTTCGTCAAGAAGAACATTCAGCAGCTCGTCGACTTCACCACGCAAGTGGAAAAGAGTTGCGGCGTGGAAACTCGCCTGCTATGGACCGAGAGCGAAGAAAGCCTGGCGCAAAAGCTAATTGCCCGCCTGCAAAAGCTGAATTAGATCGACGCCAATTCCGAAAAATCCGCTGCCCACCGCACCACCGACTCTGTTCGCGATAACAGTGCCAGGCGATTGTCGCGCAATGATGCATCCTCGACCATCACCATCACAGAATCGAAAAACGTATTCAACGGCGGCTGCAAGCTGGCGATCGCGGCGATCACACCGTCGTAGTTCCCTTCGCGATAGCTGCGCTGGATGTCCTGATTCACTTCCGTCACTTTGCGCGACAATTCCTTCTCGGCCGTCTCTCGCAGCAGACCCTCAGATTCCTGATCGGTAAAAATAATTTTCTTCTCTCTCGCCTGACGCAAAATGTTTGCGGTCCGCTTCAGCAGTTCTGCCACTGCAAGCACATTCGGCGAGCCCACCTGCGCATCCAGCGCTTTCGCAAATCCAGCAATCTTTCCATAACCGATCAAGTGGCCGCCAACTGAATCGTCGCTGCCCGTCGTCCCGGCTTTGCGCACCGCTCGTGCCACCTGCGGATTCACCTTCGCCGACTCGCGCAGATAAAACTCAAAACGATCCAGGAGAAATTCATCAATCGACGATCGCAGTGCCGCGTCTTCTGCCGCCTTGGTGTGGTCGATGGCAGCGTTCGAGACATGCGAGAGATGCAGTCTGTCGTTGAGCTTCTCGTCTTCCACCAGGATGCGAACCACACCATTCCCGGCTCGACGCAGCGCAAATGGATCTTTCGATCCTGTCGGCTGCAATCCAATGGCAAACATGTCGACGATGCTGCTCATCTTGTCCGCAAGCGCAACGACCGATCCCGCGGGAAGGCTCGGAATTGTATCCTCCTGCGATGCGGGCTTGTAATGATCGTGGATCGCTCGTGCAACGCCGTCCGGCAGCCGCTGTGCCCGCGCGTATAGGCCGCCGACGACACCTTGCAGCTCGGTAAATTCCTTCACCATCTCGGTCGTCAGATCGGCTTTCGCCAGCAATGCCGCCTGGTCCACTCCCGCGCAAAATGTGTCGAACTTTATTTCAGAGTCAAACAGCGGCGGATCGAATCGATCGATGATCCGTCGCGCGACCGCACGATTTCGCTCCGTCTTGTCCCAATAGCTGCCCAGGTCTTTCTGGAAGGTGACGCTCTTCAGCATCTCCACCCGATCGACGAGCGGGATTTTCTGATCCACATCCCAGAAAAACCGCGCATCGTTGAATCTCGCCCGCAACACCCGCTCGTTCCCGTGGCGAATCACTTCCGCACCAGACACATCGACTTCCAGATTCAACACCGCCAGAAAATTCGGCAGTAATTTCTTCTCGCTGTCCTCCAGCGCAAAATATTTCTGGTGCCCACGCATCACCGTCACCAGCACTTCCTCCGGCAGGTCAAGATAGCTCGCCTCAAACCCGCCTAGAATCACGCTAGGCCATTCGGTCAGGTTGGTGACGATCTCCACGAGGTCTTCATCCTCGCGCCAGCGCGCTCCCGAAATCTGTCGCGTCGCTTTGTCCAGCGCTTTGCGAATGCGCTCGCGCCGTGCCGCCGGATCAACCTCGACATACGCCGCCGCAAGCGTCTTCGCATATTCATGCGGCGCGCTCACCATGACCGGCGCATTTCCATGCAGCACGCGATGGCCATAACTGGCTCGACCTGCAGCGACCCCGGCAAATTCCAGCGGCAATACGTCGGCATTGAGCAGCGCCACCATCCAACGCACCGGACGCACAAATCGCTCCGGTTTGCCCGCGCGCCAGTACATGCTCTTCGGCCAATAGATTCCAGCGATCTCCGCCGGTAGCCCCTCCGTCAGAACCTCGACTGCGGTGCGTCCACGGCGATGCACGGTCGCGGAAACATATTCACCCTTCGCGTTCTGAATCGTCTTCAGCGTGGAAACATCTACGCCGGATTTTTTCGCAAACGCGATTGCCGCTTGCGTCGGCGCGCCATCTTTAAACGCGACCCTGGTCGCTGGCCCAACAACTTCTTCTTGCATGTCCGGTTGCCCGGGAAGCAGCCCATCCACCAGCACGGCAAGCCGTCGCGGCGTGGAATAGCTCATCACCCGCAACGCATCCGTCGTCAAGCGCTCGCGCGTCAACAGCTTCTCGACGCGTTGCGCCAGTTCTGTCTGTGCGGCGGCAATCATCCCGGCGGGAATTTCTTCCAATCCAACTTCAAGCAGAAATGCAGGCATGCGACTCGTTTCCTAAACTTTTATCTTGAATACTTTTATGCGGCGGCGACCTGGGTTTGTTGTGCTGCGTAGGCCTTGGCCACGGCCACGGCCAGCGCGCGAATTCTTGCGATCACACCGACTCTCTCCGTCACGGAAATTGCCCCGCGCGCGTCCAGCAAATTGAAAAGATGAGAACACTTCAGGCACAAATCGAACGCCGCCAGCAGCGGCAAACGGTTGCGAGCCTCGTTGTCGGCATCTTCCGGCACCTCGCGCGCTTCCTCCAGCAATGCCTTGCACTCTTCTTCATACAACCGAAAGTGCTGCCACAGCTTTTCGACATCCGCTTTCTCAAAGTTGTAGACGGAGAACTGTACTTCCTCCGCAAACCGCACTTCTCCATAGGTAATTTCTTTGCCGCTGTCCGGATCAACCGCCCACACAATGTCGTAGATCGAATCCACATCCTGCAGAAATGCGGCGATGCGCTCCAGTCCATACGTAATTTCACCGGCAATCGGATCCAGATCGATGCCGCCGCACTGCTGAAAGTAAGTGAACTGCGTAATTTCCAGCCCATCCAGCATCACCTGCCAGCCAATCCCCCACGCGCCCAGTGTTGGCGATTCCCAATTATCCTCTTCGAATTTCACATCGTGTTGGCGCAGATCGATGCCGATCGCCTGCAGCGATTCCAAATAGAGCTCTTGAATATTTTCCGGCGGCGGCTTCAAAATCACCTGCAGCTGTGTGTGCTTGAACAGCCGGTTTGGATTTTGCCCGTACCGTCCATCGGCTGGTCGCCGCGAGGGTTGCGCATATGCCACGCGAAACGGCTTCGGCCCCAGCACGCGCAAAAATGTCTCCGGCGACATGGTGCCTGCGCCGACTTCTACGTCATACGCCTGCTGCAAAATGCAGCCTCGGCTGGCCCAAAATTGCTGCAACTGAAACAGCAGCTCTTGAAATGTCAGCGGACTCTTTGGTTCGACAGAACTGTTGGATACCACGAGCAGAAACTCCATTCCATGTGCGGACGCATTGATGCTGATTGTATCGAATGTGCCGGCGAGCTCCGACCTCGGCTGGCGAAATACCCTTAGCCGCCCATGCGGCTGAACACTTCCGCGGAGTTCAAACGGCGTTCTGTATGCCGCTCCAGGGTCCGCACCAGAAACCGCCGCAGATCCCGTCCTGACTGCCGTGTCCACGGCTCCGCGCTCATCGCTCGAATTGGATCTCGCAACATCCGCTGCGCCAACGCCAGGGAATCCCAGCTCAACATGCCACTGTTCGGCTTCTTATGTCGCGCGCAACATAAACCGTCCGCCAACACGTGGAAATACGCCGCTTCCCCTGCGAACGGCTCGCCGCAATCGGTGCATCGATCGATCTCCGGCAGCCAACCAATCAGCCGCGTGATCCAAAGAGAAAAATACGTCACCGGCATCCAGCAGCGATCCACCTGGCTCTGCTCCAGCACCGCCAGCGTCAGTCGAAAAATTGCATCCTGCGGATCGTGATCGGGCAGCACATTTTCCAGCACCTCGGCGTAATATCCCAACGTCGCCGCTCGCAGATAATCGATCGGCTCCGCCAGCGGCGATGTGATCGGTTCAAAATGATCCATCCGCACCAATTCCTGCCGAGGCCGTTCGGCGTAGGCCGCATGAACGTAGGTCATGGGCTCCAGCGCTCCGCCAAATCGCTTTCTCGATTTCAATCCTGCCTTGGCCACACCGCGCACCTTGCCCAGGTCACGTGTCAATAGTGAAACCAACAAGTCCGACTCCCGCAACGGCCAGGTGCGCAGTACGATCGCCTCAGATTGATGCAGAGTCATAAGGTGGACGAGAAATTCAATTCGATCGAGTCGAGGGCGAAAAAGCAGCGCTCAATGAAAAGCGCGCAGCCCTGAAGCTGCGCGCTTTCCTGAGACAAAAACCAGATCTAGCGGCCGAAATGCTGGGCGTTGGTCTGCTCGTACGCTTTCCATTTTTCCGGCAAATCGTCGGCGGTAAAAATAGCCGACACCGGGCAAACCGGCACGCACGCGCCGCAATCAATACATTCCACCGGATCGATGAAGAGCTGATTGGACCCCTCATAACCTTCTTCATCCTTCTTCGGATGAATGCAATCCACCGGGCAGGCATCGACGCACGCGGTATCCTTGGTGCCGATGCAGGGTTCTGCAATCACGTAAGCCATGGGTCAAAACTCTCCTGACAGGGACTAGCAAGTCAACTCGATTGTAGCAGCACAGCCGGTGCAAGGTTGTCCACCGAAAAAAGAATTACCGCACCATAGTTTTTCCACTCATTTTGCGGCTGCTGCAAGACGTTCCGCGCGCTCGGCGGCAAACTCCCGCGCAGATTGAATCGGCTCCAGGTTGCGGCCGGCCAGCATATCTTGAAACAGCCGAATCATCGCGCCCTGAATCTTTCCATTGCTGGCCAGCACCTCCGCACTGACAAGATGAAACGGGCTGCCATCGACATACGTCACCACGCCACCGGCTTCTCGCACCAGCAACACACCCGCCGCCGTGTCCCACGAGTTCAGTTTGAACTCCCAATAGCCATCCAACCGTCCGCACGCCGTATAGGCCAGGTCCAGCGCCGCGGAACCGGCCCGACGCACCCCATGCGAGCGCAGCGTGAACTCATGATAGAAATGCACGTTTGGATTGCCATGGCGCTTGCGGCTGGGAAATCCCGTCGCGATCAACGATTCGGCCAGCGTTTCCGTGGCAGAAACATGAATCGGCTTGCCGTTCAGCGTCGCGCCTTGTCCCTTTTCCGCCAGAAACATCTCGTCTCGCAGCGGATCATAAATTACCGCCGCGACCAGCTCGCCATCCGCATCCACTGCGGTTCCAGGCAGACGATGTTCCAGCCCCATCGAAACGCAGAACGATGGAAATCCATGGGCAAAATTCGTCGTCCCGTCTAACGGATCGATGTACCAGCGATACTCGCATTCCATCTGCGTCCGCGTGCCTTCTTCGCCGACGATGCCGTAGTTCGGCCATTGCGCGCGCAACCGCGACACCAGCAGCTTTTCGCTTTCACGATCCGCTACCGTAACCAGGTCGACTTCGCCCTTGTATTCGGTCGCCACTCCATGTTCATAATGCTTGCGCAGCAAGGCTCCTGCAGCTCGCGCCATCTCCGATGCCGGTCCTGCATGAGACAGATTCCGCTCGCTCATGCCTGGGATTCCTCAGTCGACTCCTCAGCCTCGAACGGCTTGTCCCTGCGCGGCGCGGGGCGGCGAGCTTTTTCCGTGATCGTCAGAATCTGGTGCTTGTAGATGAAAAGATTTGGCTTGGCTTCCCGCGTCAGGCGAATCATGTGATCGTCAAAATACTCGATCCAGCCCTGCAACGCCTCGCCGTCCCGCAGCTGCACCACCACAGGCGTCTGCCGCTCGCTCAACGTTCGCAGATACATTGCTTCCTGCCCGGTTTCCGATTGCGGATGATGAGACTTCTGCTTGCGCCGACCGCTGCCAGGAGTGTTCACACCCAAAGTATATCGCGCTTAGCGTGGGCTCTTGGCGTAATAGCCTGTGCGGTATTGCAAACGATAGGCGCGGCTGAGCTGTGCATTGGTGAGGTGCAATTGAATCCTGCGAAAGCCTCCGGCGGCTGTGGTCTGCTGCGTTGGATAGTAGCCGAGCAAATACTCCGATCGAAGTCCCAGCGAAAGCCGCGTCATTGCATCGCGGATTGGAGTTGCATCATCGGCGTAGAAATATTGGCCGCCGGTATCGCGAGCCAGTTGAATCAGCGCATGTTCTCCGCCAAGATCGCGGCCCGCATTGGCGCCGATGGGAACCAGGATGACGCTTTCAATGCTGGCTTGCGCCCGCAGCGCGGCGGTCCGCGCCTGGTCATAATCCACCCCCTCCACACTGTTCGATCCATCGCTGATCACCACGATCACTTTGCGGCCCGAGTGGGATGCAAGATCGTTTGCGGCCTGCGTAATCGCCGCATAGAGCGCCGTCGGACCATCTCCGTGCAGGGTATGCAGCCCATGACCCAGCTCATGTAGGTTGTAGGTGAATGGAACCACCTGAGTCACCTCACCGGCAAATCCTAGCAGCTCCACGCGATCATTGCGACCCAGTAAAGACGTAGCCAAGTCGGCGGCGGCCTGCTTCGCAAACGGCAGGTCCTTGCGAACACTCACGCTGGTATCGATGGCCATCACCATCGAAAGCGGGTGAACGGCCGTCGCTTGAAATACCCGGATGGTTTCCGGATGCCCGTCTTCCGTCAGCGAAAAATCTTCTCGATGCAGTCCGGTTATCGGCTGCCCTTGCCGATCCACCACACTGACTGGAACATTGACCAGGTTCACCTGAACCCGCACCGAGTTGGCTGAAAGCGACGGCAATTCTCCCGTCTGTGCGGTTAACGCAGAACCTATTACAAGCACAGTCAAGATGGAAAGAGATACCCGGCATCTCACGGCTTGTTCTCGGCCGCTCCCTCGCCGGACTTGTGAATGGAAATCTCTTCCGGAAACGGCTCCCCGTCGGCCCAGACAGCGCCGTCCTCAAACCATTCCTTCTTCCAGATGGGCACCGTCTTCTTCAGTGTGTCAATGATCCATCGGCAGGCTTCGAATGCCTGCGTACGATGTGCGGAGGCCACGACAATCAGCACGCTGGTCTCGCCCACGTGTAACCTGCCCAGCCGATGCACAAGCGCGATCCGGCGCACACCAAAGCGTTGCTGCGCCTCGCGCACCAGGCCCTGCATCTGGTTCAGCGCCATCGCTTCATACGCTTCATAATCGAGATGCAACGTTCGCCGTCCGCGCGTATTGTTCCGCACAATTCCGTCGAACACCACCACCGCGCCGACCGCGCCCTCTTTCACCGCGGCAACCAGTGCTGCGGCATCGATCGGCTCGCGCTGCAGGCGAATCCATTCTCCTTCCGCAACTGCCGCATCTGAACCGCCGCTCACCGGGGGCAACAGCGCAATTTCGTCGCCCTCGCGCAACACCTGCGTGGGCAGCGCATATTCCTGATTCACCGCAATTGCCAGCGAACCTGCATACTTTTCCAACTGCGGCGCAACTCCAAAAAATCCACGCAGAAATTCCGCTACCGTGGCCTGTTCCGCCAGTTCCACGGTTTCCTTTTCCCGCGCCCGCAGGTCCTTCAACGCGCCGAACAGCAGTACGTGCACGTGCATGGATTTAGCTTATCCGGTCTGGCGTGTTTTCTGGCGGCCACGGTAACTCCGGCTCACCTGGATACCAGAGTCGCCTTCCCTCGACCCGCGCAAAAGGTGTCAGAGTGTGCGGCTTGCGGTGCGACTTACCGGTCGCCGAAACAAAGATGTCCTCGACAGAATGTCCATGCACCAGCAGTGCATCGCCGATCAGCGATCGATGACAGCGCCAAGGCACCGCCTCCGAGCACATGATGACCGCTGCCGATTTCGCATCCAATTCCATCAACTCCCGCAGCGCAGACTGAAACGCTTGTGTCTGCATCGCGTCGGCATAGCCGCGAAAATTGGCGTTCCTCCATCCGGTGTTAATGGAATCTTTCCTTGCTTTGCGCAACCCACCGAGAGCCTGCATCCATCGGTACTCGACGCCGACAGAACGCAGCGAACCTGACAACGCCTCCATGCCGAACTGAGGATTGAACCGCGATTGAGGAATGGTGCGCACATCCACCAGCAGCGTGACACCGTTTTCCTGCAAGGCGCCAAGAAACAGCTCAATCGCAAGCGTGGAGTGGCCGATGGTCAGCATAAAGATGTCCAGCACAAAAAAATCTGGCGGGAGCAATCAGCTCCACGCCAGATGGGGAATCATGTCAGGTTACGCATGCGCCGCTTCCGGCACCTGTGTCACCGGCGGTTCCTGCTGGATCACTTCTTCCAGTACCCGCGGCTTCAACGCGTCCGGCAGCGCAATCGCCAGCACGTCTTCAATACGACGTGCGTAGTGAATCGTCACGCCCGCCAGTTGCTCCGGCAACAGGTCCTCTTCCACATTCAACCGGTTTTCTTCCGGCAGAATAATGTCGCGAACCCCTGCCCGCCGCGCCGCCAGGAACTTCTCCTTGATACCGCCGACCGGCAGCACATTGCCGCTCAGCGTAATCTCACCCGTCATCGCAGTCAGCGGACGAATCACCGTATCCGTCATCAGCGAGACCAGCGTCGTTACCAGGGTCACACCCGCAGACGGACCATCCTTCGGAATCGCGCCTGCTGGAATGTGAATATGCAGGTCGACTTCCGTGTTGAAGTCCTCTTTCAGACTCAGCAGTTTCGCGTTGGAGCGGACCCAGGTCAGCGCGGCCTGCATCGATTCCTGCATCACCTCGCCAATCTGCCCGGTCATCGTGAACCCGCCTTTGCCCTTCATGCGGTTGGCTTCAATAAACAGAATGTCCCCTCCCGCTGGAGTCCACGCCAGTCCCACGGCCACCCCAGGCCGCTTGGTGCGCTCGGCAATTTCTGTATCCACACGCACTTTGATGCCACCCAGAAATTCCTGGATCACCGCCGGCGTGACGACTAGTTTGTCAGTCAGCCCTTCAGCAATTCGGCGCGCCTGCTTGCGGCAAACCGTGCCGATCCACTGCTCCAGTTTGCGAACGCCCGCCTCGTGCGTGTAGTGCCGCACCATGCTGCGAACCGCAGCTTCTGGAAATTCAATGTCCTTTTCTTCGATACCGTTTGCCTTGATCTGCCGAGGAATCAGGTATCGAAACGCAATGTGGACCTTCTCGTCTTCCGTGTAGCCAGTCAACTCGATAATTTCCATGCGGTCACGCAACGGCTCTGGAATCGGATCCAGCATGTTCGCCGTGCAGATGAACAGCACCTTCGAAAGATCGAACGGCACGTCCAGATAATTGTCCCGGAAGCTGAAATTCTGCTCCGGATCCAACGTCTCCAGCAGCGCGGACGACGGGTCTCCACGGAAATCGCGGCCGAGCTTGTCCACCTCATCGAGCATGAATACGGGATCGTTTGTTTCCGCTCGCCGTAACGACTGCATGATCTGACCCGGCATGGCGCCAATGTATGTGCGCCGATGTCCGCGGATTTCCGCCTCATCATGCATACCGCCCAGCGAAATTCGCTGGAACTTGCGACCCAGCGCTCGCGCGATGCTGCGACCCAGCGAGGTTTTTCCTACGCCTGGAGGCCCGACAAAGCACAAGATCGGTCCCTTCATATCCGGCTTCAGGCGACGCACTGCCAGGTAATCTAGAATGCGCTCCTTCACCTTCTTCAGGTCATAGTGGTCCTCGTCCAGAATCTCCTTCGCCTTGGAAATATCCACTTCACTCCCCGAAGACTTGGTCCACGGCAATACCACCAGCCACTCGATGTAGTTGCGCGTGATCGAGTAATCCGGCGCCATCGGAGACATCCGCGACAATCGGTTCAGCTCTTTCAGACCTTCTTTCTTCACCGCTTCGGGCATGCCCGCGGCTTCCAGCTTTTCGCGCAGCTCCTCGATGTCCTTTTGGCCCTCGTCCATCTCGCCCAGTTCTTTTTGGATGGCCTTCATCTGCTCGCGCAGGTAGTAGTCTCGCTGCGACTGCTGTACCTGGTCCTGCACCTCGGACTGGATTTTGTTGCGCAGTTGCTGAACTTCCAGTTCCTTGGCCAGGTGCCGGTTCATGCGCGTCATGCGAGCCATTACATCCGGCGTTTCCAGCAGCTCCTGCTTATCGACTGTCGAAAGAATCGGCAGCGAAGACGCAATAAAGTCGACCAGCCGGCCCGGCTCATCGATATTCAAGGCGATCGTCTGCAGTTCGTCCGACAAGGTCGGTGATGCGGTCACAATATGCTGGAACTGCGCCAGAATATTGCGCTGCATGGCTTCCGCTTCCGGGCTCTTCTCCGGATCGATATCTTCAATTACTTCCACTTCCGACTTCATGTACGGCGTCGATTGATCGAAGTCCGTCAGCTTCACCCGCTCCGTGCCCTCGGTAAATACGAATAGGCTTTGGTTGGGCATTTTCACCACTTTATGCACCGTCGCCAGCGTCCCCACCGCATACAAATCCGAAGGCTGGGGAGTGTCCATGCGCGCTTCACGCTGCGCCACGACAATGATGGTCTTCTCTTCCCCTAGCGACTGCACCAATTGAATCGAACTTTCCCGTCCCACCGTCAAGGGCAACACGGCATGGGGAAATAGCACCGTATCCCGAACTGGCAGAACAGGATAGACCTGCTTGGAACCATCCTTCTCACGGCCTTTCCGCTCTCCTGGATGGATCACACTTAAGAAATCGCTGGACATTGAGTCCCCCTCTATCAATCTTTATGAATCTTAGACGCTCATAATCCTCTTTGGTTGCAAAATTATATTATCGGCGGAGCAGCCCATTCACCGAAATCCGCATCTCCCGATCCCCCCGGAGGGCTCTGAGCTCAAATCCTCCCTCTATCGTTTCGATGCAGGATTCAGAACCCGGTACCGCCCTAATTCCTTTACGGTCGAACATACTTTTCTCAGGTCAAAGAGCGCCGCATCCGCTTCCTCGCTTCCAGGAATGGTGACGTCGGCGTAAAACATGTACTCCCAGGGGCGACCGGTCATGGGTCGCGACTCGATCTTGGTCAGGTTCAGTTGTCGCGCGGCAAATGTATTCAGCGCGTGCAGCAGTGCGCCCGGCCGATTCTCCAGCACGAATGCCACCGATAGCTTGGTTGGTGCGGCTTCTGTGTGTTCGGAACCGTGCCGGCGAATCAACCAGAAGCGAGTGTAACTCTCTTCACGATCCTCAATGCTTTCCTGCAAGATGCTGGCTCCGTATTGCTGCGCCGCCTGTTTGCTGCCGATCGCGGCCAGATGATTTTGCCGCGACTCGGCCACATGCCGCACCGCGCCGGCCGTATCGTAAAAAGCAATCGCCTCCAACTGCGGATGCGCCGCGAAAAATCCTTTGCACTGCGCCAGCGCCACAGGATGCGACAACACTTGCCGCACCGTCTCCAGCGTCACGCCTTGCGCGACCATCAGGTTATGTCGGATTCGCATTTCCAGTTCGCGCTCCACAAAAAATTCGTGGGCGAAAAATAAATCGTAGAAATCCATCACCGATCCAGCAAGGCTATTCTCCACTGGAATCACTGCAGCATCGACGCGACCACTATCCAGCGCCTCCAGCACAGCGCCCGCTGCGGCGCAGGGAACAATTGCTCCCTCCGGAAGCAATGACAGACTCGCTTCATGACTGAAGGAACCAAGCTCGCCCTGGATTGCAACCCGCATGCAACCTCCTGACATCATTGCAACACGCGAAATATTCCCAGCTCGCGGCAACCTTCTTCCGCCTAAAGCGCAACTTATCACAGGTACAAGGCTTCGGTCGTATAGGAGACAGATCGAATGTTGTGGACTATTTTTGTAATTCTTTTGATCTTGTGGCTGCTCGGATTCATCGGCTTCCACGTACTCGGCGCGTATATCCATATCCTGCTTGTGATTGCACTGGTTGTTCTCATCTTTGCAATCATCGGCGGAAGACGCACTGTTGTTTAGCTCGATCACCCCACCAAGTGGAACGCTTCACGAGAGAATATGAGGCGCTCCATTTCAACCTCTTCAACCCTCCGGCTCCATTATTTTCGCGGAACCGGCTTGGCTGAAGTAACAGCAGCATAAAGGAGTAACTCCCCATGAATAAGGATCAAGTCGCAGGAAAAGCCGATCAGGTTGCAGGCAAAGTGAAACAGGGCGTCGGCGAAGCCGTCGGCAATGACAATCTCGCGAATCGCGGCGTGGCAGACCAGGTGAAGGGCGCCGCCAAGGAAACCTGGGGCAACGTGAAGGATGCGGTCAAGCAGACTCACGAACAGCAGGCTCACGATACGCGCGAGAACATCACCCGCAGCGCGGAAGACGCAAAAAATCGTGTGAACGACAAGATCGAAGCCATCAAGGAACAGCATCGCATGAATGAAGCTTCAAATCGGACGGCCTGACCATCAGAGCGCCGTTGGGCGCACATGACGTCCCCCGGATGCAAGCCCTGCCATTGGAAAACGCCCTCAGGAATACTCCTGGGGGCGTTTGGTTTTGGCTCACTATTTCCGAAACAGTAGGTCCGCCGCAACTGCCAAGAAAAATACAAACGAAATAATTCCGTTCATGGTAAAAAATGCGGCGTTCAGCCGCCGCAAATCCGTCGGCGAAACCAGGTGGTGTTCGTAGATCAACATCGTTGCCACCGCCAGGACTCCGACGAGAGAAATCCAACCCAAATGGAACAGCACAATCAGCGTCACCAACAACAGCAGCATGGTCACATGCATGGCGCGCGCAATCCAAAACGCGGCCTGCAATCCAAACGCCTGCGGAATACTGTGCAGGCCGGCCTGCAGATCGTGCTCGTAATCCTGGCACGCGTACAGCACATCAAACCCGCCCACCCAGAACAACACCGCACCGGTCAGCACCACAATCCGCGGATCGAGCGATCCTCGCACCGCGATCCACGCTGCCGAAGGCGCAATCCCCAGCGCTAGCCCCAGCACCAGGTGCGACCAGTGCGTGAACCGCTTCGTATAGGAATAGAAAAAAATCACTGCCAGCGCCAGCGGCGCCAGCTCCAGCGTCAGCCGATTCAGCCGACTCGCTCCGACCAAAAATACCGCTGTCGACACAATCGTGAATCCAATGGTGAACTGCCGACTCAGCAATCCCGCCGGAATCGCCCGCGTCGCCGTCCGTGGATTCACGCGGTCAATCTCCGCATCCGCCCAGCGATTAAAGGCCATCGCCGCCGATCGCGCCGCAACCATGCAGACGACAATCCAGAACAATACTCGCCATGGAGGCAGGCCGCCTGCCGCCAGCATCGCTCCAGTCAGCGCAAACGGCAGCGCAAATATGGAGTGTTCCCACTTGATCATTTCCAGCGTGGTGCCAAGACGACTGCTCATTCCCCGTGTCCTTTATTCACGGCGACCATGCGCCATGCCTCGTCATCCCAAAGCTTCATCTTTCAAGTGTAGAGCCTGGCCGCGACCGCATCACCCCTGGTCGCGCACATCAATCACGCCGATTCGCCGAATTTAAATTCGATTCAAATGTTTCCCCATCCACCACCCGTACAATGAACCATGAACGTCGCCGACCGACAGCAAAGACATTCCTCGAACCGAAGTACAATTCCTGCCACGAACTGAATCTACGCTGCATCTAACTTCCATCCGGTTCAAATTTCGATCCGGAAAACAAGCTTCTGCTGGCTGCAACAGAGCCAGACTGAACATCGCAGCAGCGGGCGACAACCGAAACAACGCATCAGGAATTTTGATCTGAATCATGTAAGCTCCTTTCGAACCACCCCTGTCGAAGATCAAAAACGCAGTACGAAGCAGCAAGGAAATAGCGAATTTGACCGTCAACAAAGAACCGCAGATCAATCCGTGGCTCATCGCGCTTTCGGTGATCCTGCCTACGTTCATGGAGGTGCTCGATACCTCCATTGCCTCGGTGGCGTTGCCCTATATCGCCGGAAGCCTGTCGGCCAGCACCGATGAGGCGACCTGGGTGCTCACCAGCTATCTGGTGGCCAACGCGATCATTCTGCCGGTCAGCGGCTGGTTCGGGCAACGCTTCGGACGCAAACGCTTCCTCCTGACCTGCATCGTTATCTTCACTGTTAGTTCCTTCGCCTGCGGCGCTTCCACCAGTCTGGCTATGATTCTGCTGGCGCGGGCCATTCAGGGAGCAGGCGGCGGAGCGCTCCAGCCCATATCGCAGGCCATTATGCTGGAAAGCTTTCCCGAAGAGAAGCGCGGCCAGGCCATGGCCCTTTATGGCCTGGGGGTCGTGGTCGCTCCCATTCTGGGCCCTACCCTGGGAGGCTATCTGACCGACGCCTATTCCTGGCGCTGGACGTTCTATATCAATATCCCCATCGGAATCCTGGCGTTCATCATGATTACGCGCTTCGTCCACGATCCGGATTACATCCGCAATGCCAAACCCGGTCCTCTGGATGGAATCGGCCTGGGGTTGCTCGCGACCTGGCTAGCTTGCCTCCAGATCATTCTGGACAAGGGTCAGGAAGATGACTGGTTTGGCGCCACCTGGATTCGTTGGGCTACCGCCATTCTCATCATTGCGTTCGTTGCTTTTATTTGGCGCATGTTGGTCAAAGAAAGGCCACTGGTGAATCTGCGCGTCTTTCTCCATCGAAACTTCGCCCTCGGGTGCATTCTGATTGCGCTGTTTGGCGGATGTATCTATGGCCTGATCACGCTGCTACCGCTCTTCTACCAGGAGGTCATGCTGTACCCCGCCTACAATGCCGGCAT
>DATJUD010000036.1:0-21478 GCA_035502695.1 Acidobacteriaceae bacterium | reverse complement strand
TGGCTTCTGTCGTCTATGGTGAAAAAGGGAAGACGCGGCATGCATTCAGAAGCCTCGAATCCCGAGGTCTGGTGTGATTTTTCTTTGTTCGACTAGTGGATCGATTGTGCGGGTCACTCACGAGGACCGTCTATGGACTGGCTTCGCTTCGCGCCTGCGCCTCTCTCAATTTCTTGGAATTGCACTGCTTTGCTTGTTGCTCGGAGCGGGAGTGTCCGCGCAAGCGCAATCTTCCGAGCAAGCCGCCTTGGATTCTCAAAGCCCTAGGCAAGCCTTCACTCCGGCACCCCTGGATGCTGGTTTTGGACCTCTGGATACCGCGCAGCCCAAGGGCATCACGCCACAGCAGATTATTCAGCGCTTCGCGGAAAAAGAAACGCAATTCAAGCGCGCACTCGAGAACTACACCTATCGCCGCACCGTCAAGCTGGACTCGATTGGGGATAATGGGGGCATCGACGGAGAATATCTGCAGGTCGATGACATTGTGCTAAGCCCCTCGGGACGCAAGCAGGAAAAAGTCGTGTACGCGCCTGACAACACGCTGACGCGGGCATTGCTGAGCCCCGCAGATTTCGACGACATTGAACATCGGTTGCCGTTTACCTTGACCACCGAGGATGTCGCGCAATACCACGTGACGTATGTCGGTACGGAGCGCGTCGACCAGGTGGACACATATGTGTTTGACGTGACGCCTCGGCACATGGAAAAAGATCAGCGTTACTTTGAAGGACGCATCTGGGTCGACGCCAAGGATTTTCAGATTGTCGTGACCAACGGAAAAAATATCCCAGATGATACACGGCGCGGTCAGGAAGATCTTTCCATCCCATTCACCACGTACCGCCAACAGATTGATGGAAAGTATTGGTTTCCGGTCTATACCCGCGCGGAAGGTGTGCTGCATTTCAAGAATTGCAAAGCGTGCCTGCCGAACGATGTTCATCTGAGAGAGATCGTCAAGTACGGCGACTACAAACAGTTTGGTTCCTCCGTCCGGTTTACATTTGAAGGATTGGATCGACCGACGGAGCTTCCGGCAAACCTGCCGGGCAACGGACCTACAGGTCCGCAAACCGCGAGCGCCGCACCTGGGGTGAACACATTCGCCGAAACGAGTGGCGCTGGCGGCCAGGATGCCGCGAAAGACTAGATCTAAGCATCGTCTCGTAAAATTTGCTCGCACAACAAGAAAGACCCGCTCGTTGAGGCGGGTCTTAGCTTTGTTCGCGGATTGCAGTTGACGCCTGCGCGGAGCGCGACGGCTATCGTGGAACCAGGATGTTTTTCTTGTCTTCCGCTTCGGCAGCGGCCTTTGCCACTTTGGCATCCTCATAGCGCTTCATCGAGGCTGTGATGGCTTCCCGAGCGCGTGAAGCGTCATGCCAGCCTTTGATTTCGACCCGCTTGCCTTCCAGATCCTTATAGATTGAGAAGAAGTGAGTGATTTCGCGCAGCATGTGGGGATAAATCTCGGTGTAATTCCAGACATCCGCATAGCGGGGATTGCTGCGGCCGACCGACAGAATCTTCTCATCCGGAATGCCCTGGTCCATCATGAGCAACAGGCCGATGGGGCGAACATCCATCACGCATCCCGAAAAACTGGGTGAGTCGACCAGCACCAGCACATCCAGCGGATCGCCGTCCTCGCTGAGGGTGCTGGGAATAAATCCGTAGTCTCCGGGATAGTGCACCGGGGAATACAGGTTCCGATCCAGGCGGAAGACGTGAAGTTTCTTGTCGTACTCGTATTTGTTCACCCCTTCATAGGGGATTTCAACAACTGCAGTGATCACTTCAGGAGCTTTGGGTCCGGCGGGAAGTTCCAGATAATTCGTCATTCATTTTCCTTGACTGTGGGTTGCCTCTGGGAAATCGGCGGGCCGTCTACGTATAATTCAGTCACGATGAAGGCCCATGTGTATGTAATGCTTCGCAAGACCGTGCTGGACCCCCAGGGGCAGACCATCCACGGAGCTCTACGAAAGATGCAATATCGCGGTGTCGAAGATGTCCGCCAGGGCAAGTATTTCGTGCTCGCCCTCAGCGACACGCTGGCATTACCGGAAGCGCAGCTGGAGGTGGAGCGAATTGCCCGCGAAGTCCTCGTAAACCCCGTGATTGAAGAGTACACGTATCGACTGGAACCGTGAGCGGAAACTTTTCCGCGGTCGGTTCTTCAGTTCGCCAATAGCCTGCTGGTCGGCCGTTTGTGCCTCTCCATCACCTTGGAACTGCAGGGTTTTCTTCACGCATTACCTCGGAGAGAAGTCGCGCACAAATCGATTCGGCTTCGAATCCGAGATCGATTTTTTCTTGCCCCACAATTGCTGCGGTTCGGGCGAATCAGCGCACGTACAATGGGACAACAACTATGTGCGGCATTGTCGGTTATGTGGGCGGCAAAGATCCTGTTCCAGTCATCCTGGAAGGGTTACGGCGACTGGAATACCGCGGCTACGATTCCGCAGGAATCGCTGTTGCCGGTGGGCCGGACGGTCTGGAACTGCGCCGCGCGCCAGGAAAACTGAAAAAACTGGAAGAAGTGTTGCGCCAGCAGCCACTGCACGGAACCTACGGCATTGGTCACACACGCTGGGCGACGCACGGCCGCCCGACAGAAGAGAATGCGCACCCGCATCGCGATTGCAGCGGACGCCTGGTCGTCGTACATAACGGCATTGTCGAGAATTATCTGCAGTTGAAACATTCGTTGGCAGCCCAGGGCCACACATTTGTAACTGAGACGGATACAGAAATCATCGCGCACCTGATTGAGTCGGAATTAACAGCGGCGAAGGAAAAAGGTCAGGCGATTCAACTGGCAGAAGCGGTGCGCCATGCGGTGCGCCACCTGACCGGAGCCTTTGCTATCGGCGTTTTGTCCGCCGACTTTTCGCAGACGCTGATTGCCGTGCGCAGCGGTCCGCCCGCGGTGGTTGGCTTGGGCGATGACGAGTATTTCCTCGCGTCCGATGTTCCCGGCATCCTGCACCACACTCGCAAACTCTATTTTCTGGCGGATGGAGACATGGCCATTCTGACGCCGCAGGGCGTCACCCTGACTGATTTCGATGGCAATCGAATTGAACGTAAAGTGCAGAACATCTTGTGGGATCCGATTCAGGCGGAAAAGGGCGGCTACAAGCACTTCATGCTGAAGGAAATTTTCGAGCAGGGAAGGGCGGTGCGCGATACCACCCTGAGCCGCGTTTCCTTCGACACCGGCAAAGTCTTTTTGGACGAGATGCAGATCCCGGAAGCTGAATTCCGGACAGCGACAAAGATCAACATCGCTGCCTGCGGCACCAGTTGGCACGCGGGCCTGGTCGGCAAATATATGATCGAGCGCCTGGCTCGTCTGCCGGTCGAAGTCGATTATGCCAGCGAGTATCGCTATCGCGATCCGATCGCCGATCCAAAGGCCATCGGCCTGCTGATCACCCAATCTGGCGAGACCGCCGACACCATTGCCGCGCAGCGGGAGATTGCTGCCAAGGGTTCAAGAACACTGGCCATCTGCAATGTCGTAGGCGCCATGATCGCGCGCGAGGCGAATGGCTCCATCTATACGCATGCGGGTCCAGAAATCGGCGTCGCGTCGACGAAAGCGTTTACTGCGCAGCTGACGGCGCTATTTATTCTCGCGCTTTACCTGGCGCAGCAGCGAGGAACCGTCGATGCGGATGAAAGCTTGGCGCTGGTGGAGGAACTAACCCGCATTCCCAACAAGATTCGCGACATTTTGAAACACTGCAACCCTGTATGCGAAACCCTTGCCAAGATTTATTCGAACGCAAGTGACTTTCTGTTTCTTGGCCGTGGCGTCCATTACCCCATCGCGCTGGAAGGCGCGCTAAAACTGAAGGAAATTTCTTACATCCACGCGGAAGGGTACCCGGCTGGCGAAATGAAGCATGGCCCGAACGCGTTGATCGATGAATCTTTGCCGGTGGTAGTGCTGGCAACGCAGGATCGCAACGATCCAACCTCCAAGCTACGGTATGAAAAAACACTGTCCAATATTCAGGAAGTGACGGCCCGTTCGGGCCAGGTGATCGCGGTTGCGATCGAGGGCGACCAGGATATCGCTCAACTGGTCACCCATGTCATCTACATTCCGCACGCCCCGGAACTTCTGCTTCCAATTCTGGAAGTCATTCCCTTGCAGTTGCTCGCCTATCACATTGCCGTGCGGCGCGGATGCGATGTCGACCAGCCGCGCAACCTGGCCAAATCTGTCACGGTGGAATAAACGTCGCAGCGAGCCAGATATTTGTGGAAGCTGACAACAATTTCCTTAGCCGGACAACTATTTCTTTATTCGGCCACTAATTCTCTTAACCGCCTCGATGGCGACGTGCAACCTCTACTGAGGACAGAGCCTCGCACATTTGGTATTCACCAGCAGCCTACCGTGGCGGCCGATCTTCAGCCACCCCCTTAATCTCATTTTTAGAGTGTGCACTTGAAGGTAGTGGACACCTGGAATGTCCATCTGGCCAGAATTAAGCGGAATGCGCGCCGAGAAGGATGCCCACCATAAGGAACGCAAAGGCCCCCGCCATGAACCCAATGTAAAGAAGATGGAGGCGGCCATGCGGGATCGTGAGACGATACCGTTTCAGGACCCGACGATCCATGTAGTTTGGCCACCACCATTTCGTCGAAATTCGCTCGCCATCAGGTGCCACTCGATTGACTTCATGCGCCATTCGGATGGCGGACCATCTCACCACGACCAGTGACGCGACGATGCAAAGCAACATTGCATTCCGAGCCCATTCGACGGTGCTCATCAGCATCTCCCTGTGTCCTACCTTTTGGCTCTGAACCAGCAGTCACCAAGATTATAGGAGCATATTCAGCAGAATGCCTGCTGGCCGAGCAGTTGGGCACCGCGGTAAGGTCCGAACGCTTACCTGGGGAAGCCCTACCGGACGAAGAAAAATTCCGTCCCGGTCATCGACTCAGATAACTGGTTGCATGCCGCGACGATAGTTCCCCTAGGGCCCAAGGTTGCCGCCCCACAACGTAGACTCGCAGGCTGCACACGCGCCCGCGGATTAGTCAAAGAAATCGCGATCTTCGTCCGCCAGATGCGCTTTGGCTGCCCGAACGTTGAACGCGATGCCGAGGCCCGGTTTGTCCCAAACTTCGATGAAGCCGTTCTTCACGATCGGGTCCGGCAAGCCGTCCACAATGTCGTACCACCATTCCGGATCGCCCTTTGAATATTCGAATGCAATATAGTTCTGCGGCAGGGTCGCCCCCATGTGCACTTGCGCCGCCAGCCCGAACAGTCCGTCAAAAATTCCGTGCGGAGCTACCAGGATGCCGTGGAGATTGGCGTACTCGGCGATCCACTTCAATTCAGCGATGCCACCCACATCCTCCGGGTCTGGTCCAATCACGTTGACCGCCTGAGTCTCGATCAGGTCCTTAAAGTTTTCTCGCAGGTAGATCTCCTCGCCCGTGTGAATCGGCGTCGATGTGCTGTCTGTCACTTGCTTGAAGACCTGAGCGTTCGGATAGGGCGTATAGTCGCCGGTGATGAGATCTTCGAGCCACGTAATATGAAGCGGTTCGACAGCGCGTGCAAACCGAATCGCATCCTTGACCGTCCAGCCCGGACCGCAGTCCAGCGCCAGCCCGATGTCGTCGCCAAGCACCTTTTTTGAAGCTTCGACGCAGGCGACAACGTGATCGAAGCCACGTTCCGTGAGCAGCCCGCGATCCATGTACGGTGGGCCGCCCTTCCATTCCTTGCCGTACCAGGCATCGGGGATGGCAGTCAGCATCGCGGTATTGTGAAAGCCGACCGGCTGCTTGAAAAGTGTGAAGCCCTCCTTCGCCTCCTTCATCTTCGACGTGAGCTCGGCGTAATCCTGAGGGGTGCGGGGAGTCAAGTGGGGCGCGATGTTTTCCGAGTTTCCATAGGGACGGACGCGGTCGCGGATCTTTCCGCCGAGCAGTTTATAGACCGGCAATCCCGCGGCCTGGCCTGCGACGTCCCATAGGGCGATTTCGATCGCACTTACGGCTGCGCCCCACGGCTTGAACGCGCCCATACGGCGAATCTTGAGCATGATGCTGGCAACGTTCGTGGGATCTTCGCCGAGCAAATATGGCTTATAGAACAGCACCATCGGCTTGAGATATGGTTTGGCGGACTCTGCCTGACCATAGCCGGAGATTCCCTGGTCCGTGACGATTCGAACTGTGGGATTGCGTCCGATGATGGCACACTTCAGGTCGGTGATCTTGATCGGTGTGTTTCCCATTTGTCTGGTAGCAGGAGTCATCGGTGACGCCTCCGCCTGACGGGAAAAGACTGCTGCAGCGGCTGCCCCCGAAAGCGATCCTACAAATCCTCTTCGCGTCAACTCTCCCATCTGCCTGCTCTCCTGGAGAATCTCGATGCCATCGCTTTCGCGGAGGAATTCCAATGCCGCCGCAACGCCATCCGTTTTCATTATTAACCTTTGCTTCGGGCAAGATTGAACCAAAGCACAAAATAGCGAACGCATTTCGCGGATGATCGGACGCAGAGCAGGGGCAGCAGGTGAAGTTGGGCACGGTGTGTGCGGGGAAAATTTTCTCCAAAATGTAACGAACTTCTAATGACCGGACGTAGGCGTGACCAGTATCACCTTCCATAGGCAGGCGGAAATGCCTGTTCCTGGAGGAAAGTGAAATGCAAAAGTTAGCTGCAACGTCTTTGGCTGCGTTGCTTGTTGCCGGTCAGCTGGCAATTCCTGCGGCGTCTCAAGCGCAGGAGGATGGAGCGAAAACGGCAACTCCGATCAAGCATGTCGTTGTCATCTTTGGAGAGAACATCTCGTTCGACCACTACTTTGGAACGTATCCTTATGCCACCAATCCAAAAGGGGAACCGAAGTTCGTGGCCGCGGCCAACACACCGGCCGTGAATGGTTTCACAAGTGCGCTTCTCTATAGCAATCCCAACTTTCTGAACACTGCGGGTAATGGTGCAGGAGCGATGAATCCGTTTCGCCTTGATCGCTCTGAAGCGGCAACCGCTGACCAAGATCACAATTACACTCCAGAGCAGGAAGCGTTCCATGCCGGACTGATGGACTCGTTTCCGGAATACACAGGAACACCTGGACCTCCGCCGAACGGTCAATCTACAAACGGGTTAGTGATGGGGTACTACGACGGCAATACCGTCACGGCGCTATGGAACTACGCCCAGCGATATGCCCTCAACGACAACGCATTCGGCACGACATTCGGCCCGTCTTCCCCGGGAGCGATTAACCTCATCTCCGGCCAGACCAGTGGAGTGTCGGATCAGATCAGCGCCGGCAGCAAGGTGGTTACAGATGGCGGCAGCACCACGCTGATTGGAGATGCAGACCCGATCGGCGACGTATGCTCAACCACCACTGGCGCGCAGGTTGCAATGAGCGGCCAGAATATCGGTGATTTGCTCAACAGCCGCGGCGTTACCTGGGGATGGTTCCAAGGCGGGTTTGACCTGGCGCTGAAAAATGCTAATGGAACGACCGGATGCGCCCGCTCCACCCTCTCCAAGGTGACGAATGTAGCGGAAACCGACTACATCCCGCACCATGAGCCGTTCCAGTACTACACGTCCACGCAGAATTTGAAGCACTTGCGTCCCACCTCGACGAAAATGATCGGGCACGCTGGCGATCAGGCAAACCATCAATACGACATCAACGACTTCTATGCAGCCGTGGACGCCAACAACATGCCGGCAGTCAGCTTCCTGAAGGCTCCTGGCTATCAGGACGCACATGCCGGATACTCCGACCCGTTGGATGAGCAGGCTTTTGTGGTCAGCATCATCAACTTCCTGCAGCACACGCCGGAGTGGAGTTCCACAGCGGTCATTATCAACTACGATGATTCCGATGGTTGGTACGATCACCAGATGGGGCCGATTGTGAATCAGTCCACAACTGCGTCTGACATGCTGAGCGGCAACGGTCAATGCGGAAACGGAACCGACACCGCGTTGGCCGGACCGGACGCGCAGCATGCACAGGGGCGCTGCGGATATGGACCGCGCATTCCGATTCTGGTGATTTCGCCGTATGCTCGCAAGAACTACGTCGATCACACCGTGACCGATCAAACCTCGATTATTCGTTTCATCGAAGATAATTGGTTGGACGGCCAACGCATCGGAAATGGATCCTTTGACGCGCTGGCGGGATCGCTGGATACCATGTTCAATTTCAAGAACCCGAAGAATCAAGGCATGTACATTCTGGACCCAACCACCGGAGAAGTTTCGTCGAATTCCGGCAGCAGCTGGTAGGCCGCAAAGCGAATCCATTCGGGAGTGGCGCCAACCAGCGCTGCTCCTGATTCGATGGAATCAGCAGGAGAGACAGAGTTCTGATCACACGGCGTAATTTTCTGAAGCACAGTAGCCTTACACTCGCGAGTCTTGCGGTAAGCAATCCGAAAAGTGAAGCCTCCGATGCAGCGACCCTCGATCCCGGGTCGCTGAAGCCATTTGTGGACCCGCTGCCGATCCCAACCGTGGCGCAGCCAACAGGTTCGCAGCCGAATCCCGACGATTCGACGCAGAGCATCCCCGTCTACGACATGGCCATGCGTGAAATGCGAGTGAAGGTGCATCGCGATTTGCCGCCGACGCGCATGTGGACCATCGGCGGGACCTTTCCTGGAGTGACCATCGAAACCAAGAGTGGCCAAGCCGTCCATGTGAACTGGAAAAATCAGTTGCCCTTGCAGCATTTTCTGCCCATCGACCACACCTTGCATGGTGCGGAGCGAAGCGTGCCGGACGTGCGAAGTGTGATTCACCTGCACGGCGGCAGAACGCCGGCCGCAAGCGATGGCTATCCCGAAGAATGGATTGTGCCGGGAAAGACCCAGACGTGTTTGTATCCATCGCAGCAGGAGTCAATGCTGCTGTTCTATCACGACCACGCCATGGGGATTAACCGGTTGAATATTTACGCGGGCATGCAGGGTTTTTTTATCGTTCGAGACGATGTAGAAGAAAAGCTCCATCTGCCAAAAGGGAAGTATGAAATCCCCTTAATGTTTTGTGATCGCTTGCTGCGTACCGACGGTCAACTGTTCTATCCTGTGTCTCAAAATCCGAAAGCGCCGTGGGTGCCGGAGGTCTTCGGCAACGCAATTTTGGTGAACGGCAAGCTGTTGCCCTATCTTGATGTGGAGCCGCGCAAGTACCGCTTCCGCCTGATGAATGGATCGAATGGGCGGTTCTATCGCTTTTCGCTGCAGAACAAAGCCGAGTTTCACATGATCGGTTCCGACCAGGGATTTCTGGCCGCGCCGATTGCGTTGAAGCGTTTGCCGCTGGCTCCGGCGGAGCGCGGAGATATCATCATCGACTTTCGCCAGATGAAAGGCGAGACCGTGGAGTTGCGCAGCGACTCATTTTCGATTCTGCAATTTCGCGTGGGTCGCGATTCGATGTCCGACGACAGTCAACTGCCTTCGAGCATCCGTCCGATTCGCCGAATCCCACAAAGTGACGCCGTTCGAACGCGGCAACTGACGCTGGATGAACGGCTGGATATGGTCCAGCGATCCATGGGCATGCTGCTGAACGATACGCCGTGGCGTATGCCGATCACCGAAAAGCCAGTGTTGAATACCACCGAAATATGGGAACTGATCAATCTGACGGAAGACTCACACCCCATTCATCTTCACCTGGTGCGCTTTCAGATTCTCGATCGCCGAACATTCGATACTTTTGAATACATGCAGAAACAGGTGGTGCGTTACACGGGGCCGGCGGTTCCACCCGCGCCTGCGGAGATGGGATGGAAAGATACAGCCCGCGCCGATCCTGGCATGGTCACACGCATCATTGTTCCGTTTCAGGGTTATGCTGGCCGTTATGTCTGGCACTGTCACATTCTGGAACATGAGGATAATGAAATGATGCGGCCGTTTGAAGTGCTTCCGGCGGCTTCAACACACGCTTGAGGCAAACTCGCAACGAAGGTCGCGAGTTTGCTATTTCCTATGGTGCGTGGCTACGCTTTCTGGATTTCACCAGCTGGTGCCAATCGCGCTCTGTCTGATCGGCGTAAGCCATGGCAAAGTTCGCGACCGCTGCTTCAAATCTTCCTGAAACTCCCAGGTAGCCGGATAACATGGAGCAATCGCCAGCACGTGCGTGGCCACGTGCCAGCAAATCTCCGCAGACGCGTGCATATTCCACCAGGCCCGCTTGCTTCAGGTCATCCAATTTCACTGAAGCTTTGTGGTCGTTCAACTGCCGCACCAGGTAGTCACGGCCCTCAAGCGTTGTCCACCCTAGAAACGGATCTGACTGCAGTTGCATGAGCCGTTCTCCCTCCACAACCCTGCGACCCTGGTGATTATGCTGATCTCCGTCGCTGCGCGCATGGCGAAGATAGGGTGCGTAGGCGGATGCGACCTCCTCTTTGATCTGAATGAACAGGGGATCCTTTGGGCCATTGCCGACCATGTAGACGCAATAATCGCGCAGCCCGATGGATCCGGTACCCACCACTTTGAAGGCCACATCGACCGGCCGATACTCCAGGAAGAACTTCTGCCGCTCGGACGACAAACTCTCCACATATTTTCCCAGCGAGGCGACGATCCGTTCCGCCTCTGCGCCGGTCACCCGTTTTAATAGCGGCGGCGTGTTCTTAAAGATGCGCGGAGGCTGTGTCGGCAGTCCGGATTTTATTTTCTGCTCTGGGATAGGTCTCTTGGCCGATTTCTTGTGTCGACCATTCACCTGCGTCAACGCTTTCAGAGTATCCGTCGCGGCCGCGCGCTGCGCCACTTCGAGAATTCGCTCTACCGTTGGAACACTCCGCAAACGATGCACCTGGAATCTCGCCACTTCCAACACTGGCATGCGCGCAAATGACGCCATCGCGCGCCGATATCGGTCCAGGAAAACCTCCGCGGCCTCACGGCAATTTCCATCGCTCGCGCCGGCTTCTCGGCCGGCCAGCACCAAGCTGGTGGCCATGCGTTTAACATCCCACTCAAACGGACCAGCAATGGTTTCATCGAAATCATTGATATCGAACAGCAGCCGACCATCGGATCCGGCATACGCGCCAAGGTTTCGAACGTGCGCGTCACCGCACAGCTGCGTCAAAATGCCGGTATTCGCGGCCAGCGAAAAATCGTACGCCATCACTGGAACGGCGCCGCGGAAATAACCGAAGGGAGACGCTACCATCCGCTCATATTTCAAAGCCGCCAGCGCCGGAACGCGACCGTGCATGGATTTCTCCATCAGCTTCAGCGGATCTTCACGCCGCTGTTTCGCCTTCCATACTCCATGTTCCGCGCGACGCATTTGCTTACGCCGCTGTTGACCCAAAGCAAGCCGTTCTTGTGGACTCAGAGGCCTCGTCATCGGATTTTTGTCACCCCTCACGACGCATCGACACAACACTACTCGTGATTCATGTGGCTTTAAAGTTATCAGCAAGTTTGCTCGCGATCCGGACACACGCCTCGACGGTTGGCGCTCTGATCGCAATCCAGGATGCACAATGCGGTAAACTAGTAAGGAGATCGGGATACTCCCGCAATCCGCGCGCTTGCCATTTGGATTCTCGCGTTTGCCGCCCAGCCAATCTACATACCAGAACAGGAAAGTTCATTCATCGTGTCGTCCGTTATCCGCAATATCGCTATCATCGCCCACGTCGATCACGGCAAAACCACACTTGTCGATGCCATGCTACGTCAAAGCGGGACTTTCCGCTCCAATGAGGCGGTTGCCGAACGGGTGATGGACTCGAATGATCTGGAACGTGAGCGCGGCATCACGATTCTGGCGAAGAATACCGCAATTTTCTTCCACGATACCAAGATCAACATCGTCGATACGCCGGGTCACGCCGACTTTGGCGGCGAGGTCGAGCGCGCGCTGAAGATGGTCGACGGTGTCATGCTGCTGGTTGATGCCAGTGAAGGCCCATTGCCGCAGACCCGCTATGTTTTGTCGAAGGCTCTGGAAGCGAAGCTGCCTCCTATCCTGGTGATCAACAAAATTGATCGTCCGGATGCTCGTCCGCAGGAAGTTTTGAACGAGGTCTACGACCTGTTCATCGATCTGGATGCCGGCGAAGATCAACTGGATTTCCCAGTGTTATACACGAATGCGAAGCTGGGCACGTCGTCGACCGATGCGAAAACTCCGGGCACCGATTTGCAGCCGTTGTTTGAGGCAATTGTGTCGACCATTCCACCGGCCACCGGCGATCCGAACGGGCCATTGCAAATCCTGGTAACGAATCTGGATTATTCGGACTACCTGGGACGCCTGGCGATTGCGCGAGTGTTCAACGGCACGCTGCACACCGGGGATGAGGTTGCGATTTCCAAGCGCGACGGGTCGCTGGAGAAAACAAAGATTACCAAACTGTTTAGTTTTAGTGGACTCAAGCGGACCGACATTGAAGAAACCACTCTGGGCGATATTGTCGCGGTCGCGGGGATCAGTGGCATCACCATTGGCGAAACCATCACGAGCCTTGAGAATCCGGCGCCATTGCCCACGATTTCGATCGATGAGCCCACGATTGCCATGCAGTTTTTCGTCAACAACTCTCCATTCGCCGGGCGGGAAGGGCAGTACGTCACCTCTCGGAATTTGCGCGAGCGGCTGGAAAGAGAGTTGCTCACCAACGTCTCGATACGCGTAGAAGATGTAGGCAATGCCGACAACTTTAAAGTGCTGGGACGCGGCGAACTGCAGCTTGCCATCTTGATTGAGATGATGCGTCGCGAAGGGTATGAGCTGATGGTGGGCCGGCCGGAAATTGTGACGCGCACAGTTGACGGAAAGCTGATGGAGCCGGTCGAACTGCTCACCATTGATATTCCCGAAAATTTTGTCGGAGTTGTGATGGAACGGCTGGGACCACGCAAAGCCGAAATGGTGAAGATGCACAACCACGGCTATGGGCGCGTACGTCTGGAGTTCCGCATTCCCAGCCGCGGCCTGATAGGCCTTCGCAATGAAATGCTGACGGAGACTCGCGGCACCATCGTCATGAATTCTTTGTTTGACGGTTACATGCCGCACCAGGGAGAGATTCCGCAGCGCTCCACGGGCGCCTTGATCGCTGATCGTGCCGGGACGACAACAACCTACGCGCTGGATGGACTGCAGGAGCGAGGGGTTTTGTTCGTTGGGCCTGGAAATGAAGTCTATGAGGGCATCATCGTAGGCGAACATTCGCGGGATAATGATCTGGACGTGAACGCGGTGCGCGAGAAGAAGCTGACCAACATGCGTGCTTCCTCTGCCGACGATGCCATCCGACTGGTGCCATTCAAGCCGCAGAATCTGGAACAGGCGATCGAATTTATCAACGAGGACGAATTAGTGGAAGTGACGCCGAAGAGCCTGCGCCTGCGCAAGAAGATCCTGCAGGCCAATCGCCGACCCAAGAAAAATGCGGTGCCCACCTCGGTCTAGAGATGCTCCCCATGGAACTGCTCTAAAATCGAGGAACGCGCTATGGTGCCCTGGCTGAATAAGGAGCCTCGGTATCGAGGACTCCACAGCTGGGTCAAAGGAAAATGTCGCAACAGGATTCGTTCTCACCGGAAAGCTTGAAACCCGAGGCCTCCGCTTTGCCGAAGACGGAAAACTGGTCGGAATCCCCCGCTCCACTATGGCTGCAACGGGTATCCATCGTCATCCTGGTAGTGTTTTGCTTCTATGTGGGGCTGCTCGTATTCCTGCTTCCGTGGACGAGATACTGGAACGAAAACCACTATCTGCTGACCTTTTCGCCAATTGGTCGATTGATGAGTTCCGGCATCACGCGCGGGGTTGTTTCTGGACTTGGACTGCTGGATGTCTGGATCGGCATATCGGAAATCATTCACTACCATGAGCATCGATCCTAAGCGTGCCCAGCGATCTCCTGCGGTCGGTCTACAGAGCCACCCGAGACTGCATCCCATCCCATGGTTCCAGCAAGTTCACACATTCAGCATGAGGTCGTAGATGGCCAATAGCAAGCAGGCTCTCCTTTCCTATGAAGATCCGGGATTTATCAATAGCCCTGACGGACGTCTGCTGCGGATCATGGCCGAGTATGTGAAACCGTTAGCGCATTTTCGGCGAGAGAGAATTCAGGACACGGTCGTTTTCTTTGGCTCGGCCCGATTCGTCGCGCTGGATGAAGCCGCTCACAGTCTGGAATTGTTGGACACTTCAGGATCCGCAAAACGGGCTTCAGCCGAAGAGCAGCCGGCGACGTCAGAGCAGATTGCCAGCGGACAAGCAAGTCAACTGCAACGGGAGCACGCCGAAGCTGCTGTTGAGATGGCGCAATACTACGAAGATGCTCGAAAGCTCGCCTATCTGCTGACGCAATGGTCGATGACGCTGCGTTACAAGCGCCACCGCTTTGTGGTCACCTCTGGCGGTGGTCCCGGCATTATGGAGGCGGCGAATCGAGGAGCCAGCGAAGCAGGAGGCAAAACCATTGGCCTGAATATTCGCTTGCCTTTTGAGCAGGCTCCCAACCCGTACATCACTCCCTCGCTGAGCCTCGATTTTCATTATTTCTTTATGCGCAAGTTCTGGTTCGCCTATCTCGCGAAAGCGCTCGTCGTGTTTCCCGGAGGGTTCGGCACGCTGGACGAAATGTTTGAATTGTTGACCCTGACGCAAACCCACAAGCTGGCGAAGGAGATGACGATTGTGGTGTATGGGTCGCAGTATTGGAACGAGGTCATCAACCTCGACACCCTGGTGAAAAAGGGAACGATCTCTCCGGAGGATGTGAAGCTGCTCCACTTCGCGGACACTCCCGACGACGCTTTTACGATTTTGAGGGACTCGCTAACGCTGAATCATCTTGGTGGGAAGAAGCCCGAAACAGGCACGATGGAAGAACTGCTGGACGAGGATACAGAAATGTCGTTGCGTCCGGAAATCAGAAAGACGCGGCCGTAACTGCGGCGGAAGTTTTCCTGCGGAATAAAAAGTATTCCATGAGGCGCGTAGAATTTCTTTTCATTCACTATTCGCAATTGACGTAGAAACTTTAGAAGAGGAGCAACCATGGAAATTCGAGAGATGTTTCTACCGGAATTCGACCAGGAAATGAAGAAGACGCGGGCCATCCTGGAACGTGTGCCCGAGGGAAAGCCCGACTTCAAGCCTCATGAAAAGTCGATGGCATTGGGCAGGCTGGCAGCACACACGGCACAGTTGCCGGAATTTGCAGTGATGATTGCAGAGCTCCCAGAGCTGGATTTTTCGAAGTCAAGTATGAAACCGCTGGTCATGGAATCGCGGCAGCAACTTCTGGACGTCTTCGACGAAAATATTGTGAAAGCGCGGGCTGCAATTGCCAAAGTGCCCGACGAAGAATGGCAGAAAAAGTGGAAGCTCAGCTTTCAAGGGCACGCTATTGCTGACGCGCCGCGTTTCATGATGTATCGCGAGATGTTCCTGAACCATCTGGTCCATCATCGAGCCCAGTTGGGGGTCTATTTGCGGTTGAATGATATTCCTCTGCCCGGGACGTACGGTCCGTCGGCAGACGACACGATGGGATTCTAGGATCCTTTTCGATCTGCTCGGCGGCTTCCATAAATCAAAGGCGCAGCTTCCTTTTCAGAGAGCTGCGCCAATTTCATTTTGACCAGATGCATCGGGTCGGTGCCTCGGGGTGTGATTCTATTGCACCGTTCCGATGAAAACCGCGAATGGCGGCAGTGTCACGTGATTCAGATCGATGTCCTTGGCTACACCCTGGTCGGCGAGTAGAGCCGACGCGTGCGTTCCCTGGATTCCCTGTGCCTGCAAGTTGTACGAGACAGTATGGGGTTGGTCGGTGAAATTCATCGTCACCAGCACCGACGGTCCTGCGCCAGGATTTTTTCGCAAATAGGACAGAACATTGGGATTCGAAGTATCCACCATAATGTTTTGGCCATCGCGGAGCGCAGGATTGTCCGCTCGCATGTCAATGAGATGCTTGTACCAGTTCAGCAAGGAGTCAGGCTGGCCGGATTCCACCTGCACGTTGACGGTTTTATAGCTGGCCGGAATGGGCAGCCAGGTCTTCGCCGCCGTGCTGAAGCCGGCATTTTTCCCTGGATCCCACTGCATGGGGGTTCGTTCGCCGTCGCGCCCTTTGTATTTCGGCCAGCCGCGAATGCCGTCAGGGTCTTTTACTTCCGCCAGCGTTTTCGGCGGAGTTGTGACCATTCCAATCTCCTGTCCGTAATACATCAAATCCGCGGAGCGAGTGGTCAACAGGATGGTCGCCACAATGCGAGCTATCGCGGCATCGTGTTTGCCATCACCATAACGGTTCCAGCTGCGGTCGTTGTCATGGTTGTCAAAGACAAACAGCGGCATGTAACCGTCCAGCTGCGTTTCCGCCTGGTTGATCTTGGTGCGAAATTCGTTCACATCGAGCCGATCGATGAAACCTACCTGCATGTCCATCGGCAGTTGCAGTTCGTTGTGGGCCTTGCCGCCGTACCATTCCAATTGGCTTTGAATATTGTCGAGATAGGTTTCCCCGATCAAAACTCGATCTCCAGGGTAGCTATCAACCAACTTGCGCAGCGCTCGCATCACGACGTGAACCTCTGGAAGATTCTCCGTTCGGTTTTGTTCTTCATTCGGACTGCCCACTTCGTTTGTTCCGGGAAGGATTTTCTCATTGCGCAATTCCGGGTCTTCAAACAGTTCAGGAATCGCGTCGAGGCGAAATCCAGCGACCCCTTTGTTGAGCCAGAATCGGCAGGCATCGAACATGGCCTTCTCGACGGCCGGGTTGCGCCAGTTCAGGTCTGGCTGCGCAGCCAAAAACTTGTGGTAATACCATTGCTTTGTTGTTGGATCATACGTCCAGGCGGAACCGCCAAATTCGCTCTCCCAATTATTGGGCGGGATGCCGGGGCCTTTCCCATCGCGCCAAATATACCAGTCGCGTTTGGGATTATTGCGGGAGCTGCGACTCTCTTTGAACCAGGGAGACTGATCCGAGGTATGGTTCATCACCATGTCCATGATGACGCGGATGTGATGGGCTTTGGCTGCAGCCAGCAGGTGATCGAAGTCCGCCATAGTGCCGAACATGGGATCGATCGCCTCATAATTGGAAATGTCGTAGCCGAAATCTTTCTGCGGGGACGGATAAATCGGCGTCAACCAGATGGCATTGACTCGCAAATTTTGCAGGTAGCCAAGGCGTTGAATAATTCCATTGATATCTCCAATGCCGTCGCCGTTTGTGTCTTGAAAACTACGCGGATAGATTTCGTATATCAGGGCATGTTTCCACCACGGGGAAGCGTTTTTTCTGGGTGTGGTTGAGACGGAATTGGCCGTTTGAGCAGGCTCGGGAGTCATGGCCGCAAACAGGGGGCCCGCGGCAAGGCAGCTTACAACCAAGCCAATTATCAGATTCCGTTTTGCGGTTAGGAAAGGCACGCACGAGGGTTTGATGGCAGAGAATGAATTCATTTCATCTCCTGAAGTGAGATAGGCCCGGAGAATCTATACCGTCCACACATCCATTGGATGTGCGAACGGCGCATGGCGGAACACGCACGATCGCAGTTGGCAACATGACTGGCGAGTGAATTTCAAAGAATCGATTCACAAAACATTGCGAACTTCTCGGGCTTTCGGCACAAGTTCCTGCCCGGGCAAGACAATTTTCGCTTGAACTTTTCGAAACCCGAACAGCACAGCGACTTGCGGCGCAACATATCTCGTGATCCACATCACAAGCAGGATGAGGGGCACATAATGCCCCCAAAGCTGAGGATGGACTGGCAATAGCAGTCCCGGTGCTTCAAAGGCGGCATAGGCGACTAACACCAATCCCCACGGGCTCTCGCGAGCATCTCCGAATACGCCATTCAAGAAAATAAAGGTGAAGAAATATAAAATTGGCATCACGACCACGATGCCGGACCAGCCTAACTCACGATAAGCATCGCCAACGGGCGCAAACGCGACAGCGGTCGTAAAGTCTTCCTGGTTGGCTTCATCGGTTTCCCGGCCATAAATATTTCCGAGAGAAAGAACGATGCGGTTAGGCCACAGAAAATGCGGAATAACCATTTCAAATCCATCCACAAGGTAGCCGAGACCCGCCGGGCCCGTATGCTGCGTAACCTGAATGAGTCGGTCGTCCTGGCAGATCAAGGATTCACGATCGAGCAGACCGTGAGGGTGGTCATAGCAGAGCGCGACTTGATTGATGTCTTCGTTCTTCTTCAGGGAATCCGAGTACCACTGATACATCGCCGGAATCGTGGCGGGATTTCTGAGCAGCGCGATCGTAGCATCGACCGTCCCGGTCAACGTTGACTGGCGAGTCATGGAACGGGCATATTGCGCCCAGGGAAATAGAAATCCGAGGGCGAATGCGAGCCACGCAATCATTGCCATCACTTGCAAGGGGCGGAACTTGTATTCCAGGGCGGCGCACACGAGAAAATAGGAGAAAAAGGGCGCATACATTCCTTGCTTGGAGGCAGCAATAAAGCCAAACCCAGCCACATAGAAAATGCTGACGACCACGATCCAATTCATGCTGCGCGTGCCACGGCTGATACATATCTCGTAGTAGGTCGCAAGAATTGTCGCCATGGGAATGAAGATATTCAGCTGGTTCAAGGCAGCCCAAATCGTCCCGTTAACTCCGGTGTTGTAATTGGTCAGCAGAATCTGGCTAAAGAGTCCAATCACCAATAAGCCTGCCGAGGTATTCTTCAGGTTTTCCAAATCGCGAGCGGTGAAGCGTACAAGGTTGCGCCTGGTTGAGAACCTGCGGCTGAGCCCAGCCGCCGCCAATATACCCGCCCATCCGATCGCGGTTGCCGTAATCGTGATCATGGGTTGTTCAAAATGACGGTTTGTGGGCTCCCATGTAATAAGTTTTACAAAAAACAGAATGGCAAAGGTGGGGATGGCCATGAAAAATACAAAGGCACCGCTCGTGGTGGCCAGGCCGTCCAGCGCGTTAAAGGCCAAAGCACTAAAAACCAGCGCTAAACATGCCAAAAACGCGAAAACAGGATCGGTACCATCCAGCAATTGCCCGAACAGCAGCACCGCTGCCGCAATCAACACGTGGTTGATGTTGATTCGGGTTGGATACGGTAGGCGCATGAATCAAATTTCAACGACAGGACCCGACAGGCCGAAAATTCATAGCTCTTCAACAAAGCGGTGCCGGTAACGACCGCTGGCCGCTTCGATGATTGCCAGATCAGTCTAAGAGCCGGGTCAGTAGCGAGTATACCAACTGAGCACGCAACCTGAGCGCGCAAGAGATTCACACGTTCAGTGCTGTTGGATTCAGTCTTGCACATCAACTTCTTCCGGGCGACACTAGTGTCTGAATGCCTGATGCGCGCGAATTGACTGCCGAGAAACGTAGCCCGTTGCCCGCGTTAACCGGCATTCGGATATTTGCTGCGTACTATGTGGTGATGTTGCATACGGGCGCGGGCTATTTTGGCCGCCATGGAGCTCCTGAAGTTGTTTTGCGTCTGCTGAACAAGGGTTATTCAGCGGTAAGTCTTTTTTTTATTCTCTCCGGCTTCATTCTCGTCTACACATATCAAGGAAAGATGTCAGGCCCGGAGAACGTCGCTCGTTTCTGGGAGGCTCGATTTGCCAGAATCTATCCGGTCTATCTTCTGGCTCTGGCCCTGATGGCTCCGTTTGCCAAGACAATCACCGTTGGCCAGAGGCTTGCGGTTCTTACCATGGTTCAGACGTGGATGCCATGGAAGCCCGAGATGATCGGGGCTTGGAATTTCCCGGCATGGTCCCTGTCTGTCGAGGCTTTCTTTTATCTTTCGTTCCCACTGATTCTTATTGGCTTAAAGCGCTTACGCGTTTCTGGACTGAGGTGGGTCGCGGGCATCCTCCTGGCGCTCATCGTGGTCGGCCGTCTGCCGCGTCCAGTCCTGGATTGGCAGCACTCTGCCATCGCCTTCGTACGCTACATTCCGGTGCCGGTTCTCCGGCTGCCAGAATTCATCGTCGGCATGGCTTTGGGATTAGTCTTCCTACGTACACCGGGGCGGCGATTTAGCGCATTGATTTCTATCGGTGCGCTGCTGACTGCCATCGTTGTCTTGTGTCTGCCATCGGCCGTCTGGGCATCAGTGGCCGTGATCCCTTTTGCCATTTTGGTTATCAGCCTCGCCTATCAGAGTGGGCCGGTCGCTCGGTTCCTATCGAACCGGATCATCATCTTGCTTGGAAGCGCCAGCTACGCAGTGTATCTGTTGCAGTTGCCGACGCGAATCTATACCAGGCTGGTAGTGGCACAAATGCTGCATGCTCCACATGGTCTGGATGCTTTTCTGAGTCCGTGCTTCTTGCTCATCTTATCGATTCTGGTTTTTCTATTCTGGGAAGAGCCTGCTCGTAAATTTCTGCGGAAGTCTCTGGGATTGCGGCCGCGGTGGAAGTGGGCGTATCTCCCGGCGGAACATCCATTGCCGGATGAAGCCGTCATCAAATCGGCAGAAGAGCGCTAGTTTCCAAGAAATTCGGTAGGAGACGGTGCGGTAAACTTGCATCGGTTTTTGCGTCGATGCCGAGTAAATCAATTCAACGAACAACCCATCCGCGGCCCAGTTTTATCGAACATCACACCCTGCTGCCTGATTCCTCTTGTAAATATGCCTATCACGTCGGGATGTTAATCTTCACAAATGGTAGGTTGTTCCCCGGAAAATCCATACACTGCTACCAAACCGCGCCACATTATGGAACTGGATGGATTTCGCGGAATTGCGGCGATCGCCGTCTTCTTCCATCATCTTTCCTTTGCTTCCATCGCCCGAACACCTGGTCTGTGGAACGCACCAATAGCTACGATCTGCAAAGTAAGCCGCTACGGTCTCTACGGAGTCGATCTTTTTTTTGTTCTCTCCGGCTATTTGATTACAACCATCCTGCTCAATGACCGCAGTTCCGCCAATTTTTATTTCAATTTTTATTGGAAACGGGCACTGCGGATTCTGCCCCTCTATCTGGTTTCCTTGCTCGCAGCATGGTTGTGGTTTCAATCGTCAATTGGCGGAGTTATAGTAAGTGTTTTCTTTATTGCCAATTTTGCAGGATTATTCCACGTTAGCCTGGCGGGGCCCTATTGGACTCTTGCAATCGAGGAGCAGTTCTATCTCGTGTGGCCTCGGTTCGTACGTAGATTGCGCATAGATCGGCTTAAAACGTTAGCGTTAGCCGTCGTGATCGCTGAACCCGTACTGCGCTTAATCGCCACCGTGTTTCATCATTACAACTTCAGGTTCACATTCTTTCGGTGCGACGGATTGGCTTTAGGAGCACTGCTGGCATGCCACCTCTACCGCGAAGAACGCAACCCATCGACCCCGTCAGACCGTCGCCGCAAAACGAGCGCGATTTGGCTCCTTATCCTCAGTTGCG
>DATJUD010000035.1:0-6346 GCA_035502695.1 Acidobacteriaceae bacterium | reverse complement strand
CGAAACCCAGTCCGGACGGGTAAGTATAAATGCGACGTTGCATGCCCATCATTCCAACAATGTGCATGGGAAAGAATGCCAGGTTGAATCCGATAAACATGACCCAGAAACTCAACTTGCCTAGCTTTTCATTCATCATGCGGCCCGTCATTTTAGGCAGCCAGAAATAAAAGCCGGCAAATACAGGAAACATGTTGGCGCCGACCAGTACGTAGTGAAGATGGGCAATCACATAGTAAGTGTTATGTACCTGCCAGTCGACGGGAATGATTCCTGTATAGACTCCGCTGAGGCCTCCAACAACCAGCAGCATCACCGAAGCTAACGCAAAGTACATGGATGTGGTGGCGACGGGCCGACCTTTTAATACCGTAGCGAGCCATGCAAACACCTGGATCACGGTAAAAACCGAGATCATCATGCTGCCGGCTGAAAAGATGCTCATGGCAACATCGGATAGACCGACCGTGAACATGTGATGAAGCCACACGGCGTAGCCAACCACGCCGGTGAGAACGGTCGAGATGGCAATATAGGCGTACCCGACGACGGGGCGGCGTGAAAATGCTGGAATGATAAGAGAAATCATTCCTGTTGCCGGCAAAAAGATGACATACACCCAGGGATGACCGAAGAACCAGAAGATTTGCTGCCAAAGGAGAGTGCTGCCGCCATTGGCAATGTCGAAAAAATGCGTGCCCCAGTGGCGGTCGAGTTCGAGAAAGATGGATGCAGCAGTAAGCGCCGGCATGGCAAATACGACCACAAAAGAAATGGTGAGCGTGCTGTAAGCAAAGAGAGGCATGCGGCTGATCGCCATGCCCGGAGCGCGCAGGCGAAGGATGGTGACAATGAAATTGATAGCATTACCGGTGGTGGAGATACCTAGAAAAATCAGCGCCAGCGCATAAGCATCCATCCCCATTCCAGGTGAATACGCGGTCAGCGTATAGGGAACATAGGCGAACCATCCGGCGTGCGGCGCCTGGTGGAAAAACGGCGAAACATAAAGAACAATCGCAGAAAGTAGGAAAGTCCAGTAGGTAAAAGCATTGAGCCGCGGAAAGGCCATGTCGCGCGCGCCAATCATGAGCGGGATAAGAAATATGGCAAATCCAGACAGGATGGGCGATGCATACCAGAAAATCATCGTAAGGCCGTGCAGCGTGAACATCTGGTTGTATGCTTCGGCTGATAACAGGTGCATGTTGGACTGCACAAGCTGCAGCCGTACCAAGAGTGCCTCGATCCCACCGACGATGAGCAGAACCATCGCAGTGACCAGGTAGCGGATGCCTAATTCCTTATGGTCAACCGTCGCAAACCACCCATAGATGTTTTTGGGGGTCTCCCAGAGTTCGGTGAGCCGGCTTTCGATTGCCACCTCGGTCATCTGCATCTCCAGTGCATAGCTCTATTTTTCGTTACCGGGGCAGTACAAGGCAGGGACACAGTCTCCCTTGCCGTGAGATGAAGCGCTCCAAAGAGCGGTTGCTCTTGCACAACCCCACTTTACGTTGCATTACTAACCAGTGCTCGCCAGGCGCAGCGAAAAGCGAGAGACACCTCGCGGACTTTTCCCGCCGTTGGATGGCGGAGCAAATTTCAGCTACCGGTTTCGTTCTCTTATTCATTCAGAAGGAGCCATCCTATGCGATCTCGAAAACAGAATACAAACAAGGCGAACCCACTGATACTGGCAGACATTCAACAACAATTTTGAACTGCCGTGCAAGCAAACGCGGAATCCTCGTCATATCGAACGCGACTTACTGTGGCTGCGGCGCGGCACTCTCCGTCCCTGATGCTTGAGGGATTTGGAGTGTGTGTGAAGCGAACCTTCTGCTGGCCACCGCACGACAAAGCATGTAGGCGACCGCACCGACAACCATGGGAACCACGAAGAACAATACCCGCAACAGAGTCCGCAGAGCGACAACGGATTTGTCAGAGACTACGCTGATGACGTCGTCGCTGCCTGCGAACTGAAGTACCACAAGGCCCGCGAATATCGAGCAACCGAGGGCAGTATTGAATGGATGCTCACTGGGAAGGCGGAGAACATTGTGCGCGCGAACTTCACGGGAGAACGCTTCTTCCATGAATGGGTAAGCATAGAGTGCAATGAACAAGAGACCAGGAAACAGGACTGCAGGGAAGAAGACTTCCGGGACAAGATATCGCCCAAAGTGCAGATTCACGCCGGGAAAGAGACGCATTGCACCTTCGATCCAACCGAGATACCAGTCCGGCTGAGCCCCGGGAAGAATGGCGGTGGGATTTGCGGGGCCATAAATCCAGACGGGATCGATCTGTACATATCCACCTAGCGCAGCGATCAGCGAAAGCAGCAACATGAAAAGGCCGAGAGACTTGAGAGTGTAAACCGGCCAAAGACGGGATCCGACAATGGAAGTGTTGGTGCGGCCCGGGCCGGGATAGTTCGTATGGTATTGGCGCCAGACAATTGTGAGATGAACTGCGATGAACACGGAAATGAGCGCGGGAATGACAAAAATGTGCAAAGCGTAAAAGCGGGGAACGGTGGCGCTGGCAGGCACCGTTCCTCCCATCACGATGAAGCTGAGCCAGGGACCGATGATCGGTATCGACAGAGCGATCGCATAACCGATTCGCAGCCCGGCGTTAGAAAGTAGATCGTCGCACATTGAATACCCGAAGAAGCCGTTGACCAGGGCCAGAACCAGCAGGGTCATCCCGACGGTCCAATTGATTTCCCGCGGCCTGCGGTATGCGGCGGTGAAAAAGATGCGCGCCTGATGTGCCACGATTGCGGCAATAAAGATATCCGCCGCCCAGTGGTGCATTTGCCGCATCAGCAAGCCCGCCGGCACGTCGAAACTGATGTGGAGGATGGAGCGATAGGCAGCCGACATCTTGACACCGTCGAGCGGATGATAGGAACCGTGATAAATAATCTGCGCGGAGCTGCCGTTGTAGAAAAGTGCCAGAAAAGCACCCGTAGCGACGAGGATTACGAACGAGTAGAGGGCAATCTCTCCGAGCATGAACGACCAGTGATCGGGGAAGATATGATTAAGGGCTTCGCGCACGAATTTTGCAATGTGCAGCCGGGAATCTATTGCCCGGGCGATGAATTCAATCATGGCATCCCCCAGAAACCCGGGCCCGGGGGCTCGGTAAATCCGCCAGCTGCACGCAGAAATCCCTGGCCATCGACATAGAGAGGCAATTGCGGAAGAGGACGTGCCGCCGGTCCTCCTGTCGGTTCGCAGCCATCGAGAACATTAAACGTCGATTGGTGGCAAGGACACATGAGCAGGTGTGTAGTCGCTTCGTACATGCCAACCGTACATCCAGCATGTGTGCAGACACGCGAATAAGCGAGGTTGCCCATGGGCGCCCACCCTTCGCGCTTTTGTGGCAACCGCAACAGATCCTGCCGAACGCGAATCAATACCGTTTGCGCTCTTTCTGCTCCAATGCTGCCTTCAGGGAAAACGATGGTAGTACTTCCGGGCTGAAGAGCATCCACGGAAACTGGTTTGCCATCCCCTGTGACCAGGCGCTGGCCCCGTTTCCAGATGGTGGAATACAAGGTTGAGTCGGGAGAGAGCGAAAAAGAGCGCAGCGTAGAGACGCACATCGCGGCGAACACGCTGATACCAGCCGCAGCCGACCATTTCAACAGACCCCGCCGCTGGATATCTCGCTCGCCACGGCGAAAATCGTCAATCGCGGGTCCGAGATCCGGCGTAGGCGCCGCGAGAGGTTCACGCGGTTCAGTCTCTTCGATGTTCGTGGAGAGCGAGTGCGCCCAGACGACCAACGCGAAACCGAAGCCGCCGAAGAACAGCGCCAGAGTGCCCCCGAGCTGCATATTGTTTCGCCCGGTCCAGTACGCAACCAGAAAACCAATTCCGCCGGCAAACGCCACCGCAAGCGAAAGCCCCACGAGCACAGTTCCCCATTGTGGGTGCTTCGGAAAGTGCGCGCCCGTGTTCGCGTCATATCTTCGACCGTCAGAATGATCAGCAATTTCCGAGCCGGCGTCAGCATCCCGATCGGGCTGGGAGCGAAGGTGACGAGGCGAAGAGCCCGCAGAACCACTCGGCGCAGATATACCCTTAGGCGGCTTTACGAACCAGCGCGCAACAAATCCGAGTGACCACCAGCCAAGCAACGAGGCAGCAATGAAAGCCCAGCCTTCCCGTTTCTCTTCGTCGCTCATCCTTTGCCCCCTCTTTCAATCCAGAATGTTAGACACACCAGCAGAAGCACACCTACCCACGCGGCGAATCCTTCTGCTACCGGACCATACCAGTTCAAAGGGCTGCCGCCCGGACTTGCCGGATGCTGTACGTAGCTGACGTATTTCACGATGGATGCTACTTGCTGGTCGCTGATAGCAGCGGCCGGGAAGGCCGGCATGGGCCCAGGCCCCCAACGTATGGCGCCAGCCACAATCGCTGCCGAGTCACCTGTTAACGCGGGCGCATTCGTACCTATAAACGCGAGGGCTCCGCCACGAACAGCAGTGCGATGACACGCCGCACAATTTCGGCGAAAGAGCTTGCCGCCTTCGCTCAAGTCGCCATTGTCGAGCGGAATGACGGCGATGTCGTGGGTGACGTAATCGGCGACCGCATGAATTTGTGGTAGAGATAGCGTATAGACGAAGCTCGGCATGTGCCCTGGCCCAAGTTCCACTGCAGCCACCACCTTGCCGCGATTATGTTCGGCCTGCAGGCAAGGTCCGGCAATACTCACGACAGCGCTGATTCCCTGGCCGCTATCCCCATGGCATTTCGCGCAGTGTTGTTCGAAAATTGCCTTTCCGGGAGGGAATGGTTGAGCTAGTGCCGGTTGACTGAACGCTACGTGCGTAACGAACAAAAACGGGAGAACAAGACACAAACCCGCGCTCACGCGCCTTGAGAGTCGGCTCCATGCTCTCCTGGGTTTCACGGGTGGTTCGATGCCTCGCGCAAATAGATGGATGTTTAATCCGGCTGGATCACAGCTAGTTGCTATGGCAATAGTCTCCCAACGCAATTCGAGCCGGGAGATGGCCAGCATCGGTAAAAATCGGTGGTACTCTCGATTTGTAGTGTGCTCCCCTCGCTGCGAGACAGCCACATCATCGGTGCCAATCAGATTGTCGAAGCTATACCTTCGCTTTTTGTGATTGAGCACATGGGACGCTGACATGCGCATTCTATTTCGGGTATTTTGCCTGTTTCTTCTCGCCGGACTCATGTCTGGCTGCACCAGCGCCAAAGCTGCAAGCAATTCTCAGGTGGTGGCTACGGGTGGCAATGTCGCCCGCGGAGAGCAGGTAATCGTTCAATTCAAGTGCGGGTCGTGTCACACGATCCCCGGCATTCATAACGCGAATGGGGTCTTTGGTCCGCCGCTAAACCAACTGGCGCGTCGAAGTATCATTGCCGGCGAGTTCCCAAATGAGCCGGACTTCCTTGTGCAATGGGTGAAGTCGCCCACGTCAATGAAACCGGCGACCGCGATGCCGGATCTCGGGCTGTCAGAAAAACAGGCCCGCGATACCGCCGCGTATCTAGAAACCCTGCGCTAAGCGTTGTCCGGTCTCGCCATGCATCAGAAACAGATCTAGGAATCGAACGAGGCCAGGCGGTTGCGACGCTTGCGGTTGTACTTTTGTTTCAGGTTCTGATGCAGCACAAACAATAGCGCACCCAACGGCACAGGAAGGATATCCCACATCAGGTCTCGGGTTCCGGGCGCCCTCACGCGCACTTCACCGAAGCATTCTCCCACCTCCTGGCCGCGCCGCACCACCACTTGAACGTGCCATATTCCGCGCGCTGGAAGCGAAAAGTTCGCGGCCTGCAGCCATTTGCTGGTCGCCTCCTTATGCGAGGCGTGGAGCACGATCTGTCCGCCGTCGCCGTCCGCGGGCGTGAGAATCAGATCGATGTGTGCGTCCTGGACCAGCCCCGGCATGCCCGCGCGTTCCACAGCAACGCTGAAATCTGCGCGGCCGGCAGTGAGCGGATCCGGGGTGGTAAAAAGCGTGACAATGAACGGTCCGGCGGCTCGACGAAAGCGAAGACGTCCGCCGTCGGCAATGGCAGTGTTGACGCACCCGAAGACAAAGAGAACTACCAGCAGGACACCCGCAATCGATCGGCCGGTAAATTCTCTTCTCATCACATGCCCATTCCGCGCATATACATCGGCTGAGTGAAGATCCAGACGGCGATGGCGTACATCGCGGTGCTGCTAACGGCCCACATCGCTGACATCGACCAGATACGGCGGTTCGAGTTCGCCATCTGCCTGATGATTTTTCGTCCCGCGTACCAGGAGACAAACAAGCCCAGGT
>DATJUD010000034.1:0-19494 GCA_035502695.1 Acidobacteriaceae bacterium | reverse complement strand
ATTTGTCTGCGGATCGACGGCGATGTAATCCCACCCTCCTTCGCCGCCAACTTGCCAAGTGTGCTCAACGTGAAATGGCCCCTCGGCTGCAAACGCCGCCGTTGGGGCCATTGTAATCGCCAACATTGCGCTTGCAGCCAGCAGCAGGCTTCGGCAAATCAATCCGCGTAATTTCATCTTTGCTCTCCTTTTGTTTTGCTACTGAGAATGCCTCGCGATTCGTTAACTTCGTTGCACCTAACGATCACTGAGAACTTCCTGGACAGGTCGCACAATTCTTCTCTCATCCAATCTCGGAAGAGTCACCTCGGCAACGGTTCCGCGACCAGCCTCACTGGTGATTTGGATCCGGCCCCCGGCGGCTTCCGCAAGCGCTTTGCATATCGCGAGTCCTAATCCAGTCCCGCCTGTATCTCTCGACCGCGATGGATCACCGCGATAGAAGCGATCGAAGATGTAGGGCAAATCTTCCGCGGGAATACCTTCGCCATTGTCTTCGACACGAAAACCACTTGTACCGCCGCTCGCCAAGACCTTCACAACCACAGTCCCTCCTGCAGGCGTATGTTGCAGCGCATTCACCACCAGGTTCGTCGCCAGCGTCGCACAATCGTCGGCAGCAATATGTGCAACCGCACCCTGATTTTGCTCAATGACCAGATTGACTCCGCGCACTGAAGCCAGCGGTTCCATTGCTTCTATCACGTCGCCCAGACATTCGCTCAGGTCGGTCTTCGCTGCGGCGACGGGCTCTTCATGTGACTGGTCTACCCGCGCCAGAAGCAGCAATTTTTGCACCAGGTCTTCCATTCGCGCACAGTCCGACAGACACATTTCCAATCCGCGTTCATATTCGGCCGCAGTTCGCTTGCGATAGGTGAGCAACTGCAGCGATGACTTAATAATCGTGACTGAAGTTTTCAACTCATGTGCAGCATCGTGCACAAATACTTGCTGCTGAACGAATGCCCTTTCCAACCGGCTCATCGCCGACTCCAATGCATGCGCTAGAGCCCCCAATTCCTGCACCGCGAATGCATTCGGCGGCGCCCGAAACCGCAGCGAATTCGACGAGATACCCGCGGCAGCTCCCGCCAGTTCTTGCAGCGGAGCCATCCCTCTCCGCAACAGGATCAGCAATGTTCCCGTGGTAAACAGCAGAATCAGAAAATTTGAAATCATCAGAAATTTTGCCGCGTGGCTCATTGCCGCCCAGAAGGGCTTTAGCGACGAGGCATAAAAGATCACGACGGGACGTGCAATTCCAGGGCTCTTGTCATCCTGATCGATTTGCCGAACTCCATGCAGCGCAAACCCGCGATACCATTTCCCATCCAAGCGGAAATTATGCGCCTTCTCGCGTTGCGCCAATTTCTGTTCAACCTCGTCATTCCAGTTCGATGAACTTCCCACCACGCGCCCGGACTCATTGCGGACTTCATACAGGTCGCCTCGCGGAAGATCAAGCGCCTTCGGATTCAGCATCACATTATCATTGGCATCCTCGGCGTCCTGCACCGCACCCAGCAAGGAATCGGCCCGTCCGCGCAGCATCAAGTCAAACGAATGCAGGTTTTGCTGCCGCTCATACAACAAGGCCAGTCCTGTCGCCGCTGTCGCCAGCAGCAACTCCACCAGCAACACGGTCACAACCAAACGTCGTGTCAGAGAATATGGCTTCATGGCTGCGTCTCCCGCAACACCGCGGTTAGCCGATACCCGCGCCCGCGCAAGGTTTCAATCCATCGTTCTTCTCCGCCGCGATTCAGTTTGCGTCGCAGATTCGAGACATGCGCCTCGATCACATTGGAGTGGCGTTCCCAGTTGAAGTCGTAAAGATGCTCCAGCAGCGATTCTTTGGAAACAATCGCACTCGGCCGATGGCTCAGATATTCAACGATGCGATACTCCGTCGGTGACAGTTCTACTTCCACGCCGGCGCATCGCACGGAACGCTCCATCGTGTCGACTTCCAGATCTCCGACGCGAATCAAGGGATGGCTGACTCCCTTGCCGCGCCGGACCAGCGCCTTCACCCGCGCCATCAATTCCCCCAGGTCGAATGGCTTGCCCACATAATCGTCAGCGCCGGAATTCAATAATTCCACGATGGACGCCTTCGACGTAATCGCGGTCAACACCAGCACCGGCGCCTTCTGACCTTTCTTCCTCAGTCGCTGCAATACGTCTGGACCGCTGATTTTCGGCAGCATCAAATCCAGAACGATCAGGTCATACTCGCCACGTTCCGCAAGATACGCGCCGGTTTCTCCGTCGCCGGCAATGTCCACGGCGTAGCCAGGCCCTTCTCGCAGCGCCGCCGCGATATTCTCTGCCAACCGCTCTTCGTCCTCGACAATCAGCACTCGCATAGGCTCTACGTTCACCTTAGACCTTCTGTTGCGGAAACCCTCATCAATCGTGTCCGTCGTCGATCCGTCAACATTAGCCGGCCATGTAATAGTGCACCGCCGGGGTGATCACCAGCGACAGCACCATGGAGATGAGAATGCCTCCAATGACTGCAATGGCCAATGGCTGCAGCATCTGCGAACCCGCACCCAGCGCCAGCGCCAGAGGGAACATCCCAGCAACCGCCGCCACCGCTGTCATCATGATGGGGCGCAGCCGTCTGCGGCCAGCCTGGATCATGGCATCTTTCGGAGACATGCCCAGCGCGCGAAATTTCACATCCGCATCCAGTAGCAAAATCCCGTTCTTTGCAACAATGCCCACCACCATAATGAGGCCCATGAACGAGGAAATGTTGAATTCGGTTCCGGTAATCATCAACGCAAGAAACACACCCGATGTAGACAGCACCGCCGATGCCAGAATGGACACCGGCGCGGCAAACGACCGAAACTCAAACAGCAACACCAGAAACACGAGGAGCAGGCCGGCAAACAGCACCATCAGCAAATCATGGAATGACTGCTGCTGTGTCGCGTAGGTCCCGCCATATTCCACGCGAATCTGCGGTGGCAGGTTCAGTGACGCCACCGCTTTTTTCACGCCGACAATGGCCTGCCCTAAACTTGTTCCCTCCAGCCGCGCAGAAACTTCCACGAGCCGTTGAAGGTTTTCCCGCAAGATCTCTGTCTGCCCGGGAAGATTCTGAACGGTCGCGAGCGCACCCAGTGTCGCTGTCGTTCCCGCGGAGCTAACCAGCATGGTGTTATCCATGGCCTGCGGTGACGCACGGTTCTGCTGCGGAAATCGAACACGGATGTCATACGCGCGATTGTTCACGACCAATGGAGTAGGCGCCGTCTCCCCCTGCAACAACGCGCCTGCATCCGTCGCCACCTCCTCTGGCGTGAACCCGCTGGTCGCGGTCACGGTGGGCCGAATGTGATACACAGTCTCCGGACTGCTGATGGTGTCGTCGATTCCGTTCAACACTCCCACCACACCCGGTACGTTCGAGATTTTATCCGCGACAATCGGCGCCCAATGGCGCAGCAGGTCTGGATCTTCGCTGAATAGCTTGATGTCCACTGGCTGCGGCGCATTCGTCAGATCGCCGATCATGTCCTCCAGCGTCTGGTGCAAGTCGATATCCAGCGCCGGTTCCGCTCGACTCACCTTGTCCTGCACCTCGTCCATGATGGCGTAGATATCTCGGCTGCGATGAAGTTTCAGGTTCACCGAAATATCCCCGGTATTCGCTTCTGTCACCGCCGCCAAGCCCAGTTGCAGTCCGGTACGACGCGAAGTTGCCTTCACCTCCGGAATGGAGCGGATAATCTGGACAACATGACCGACGACACGGTCCGTCTCCGCCAAAGAACTTCCCGGCGGCATAATGTAGTCCACCGTAAAAGCGCCTTCGTCCATTTTTGGCAATAGATCGGAACCGAGGGAGGCATACGAAAAGTAAGACATCACAATCAACGCCAGCGCGAAAGCAGCCAGCCACCACGGTCGAACCAGAACAATGGTCATCAGGCGTTCATAGCCGCCAATAATGCGCTTCATGAAGCCGCTGATGCTGGCCTCTTCCGCTTCCATCATCCGTCGAGTTTCCTCTTCGTGCGATGCGAATCCGCCGATTCGATCCGACGGTCGCACCGTGTCCTTGCGTCGAACAAAATATTGACTCAGCGTCGGTGTCCACGTCAGCGCCAGAAACAGTGACGAGATCAGGGCGGATGCCATCGTAATCGCCAAGGCGCGAAAAAAAGTTCCTGTGACGCCAGCGATAAGAATCAGCGGTAGAAAAATAACCACTGGTGTCAGCGTCGAGCCCACCAGCGGCACCTTCAGTTCGCTCAGCGCGCTTTGAACTGCCTGCATCCTTCTCTGACCCGAATCGCGGTGCAGCACAATGTTCTCCACAACCACTATGGCATCGTCAATCACCAGTCCCACCGCGGCGGCCAGGCCACCCAGCGTCATCAGGTTAAAGGTCTGCCCCAGCAGCTTCAGCACCACAAAGGTCAGCGCGATCGTCACCGGAATGACCATTCCCGCCACCAGCGAGCTTCCCCAGTCCCGCAAAAAAACGATCAGCACAATGCACGAAAGAACGATCCCGATCAGGATGGCGTCACGAACGCTGGCAATTGCTTCCTTCACCAGCTGCGCCTGGTCGTAAAACACGGAGATGTCAATCCCGGGCGGAATACTTTTTCTGATCTGCGCCAGCTCTGCGTACACTCCATCCGCCACCGCCACCGTATTGGTTCCCGGCTGACGGTTGATGCTCAACAGCACGCCCGGTTTGCCGTCCGCTGTAACCACCGTGTAGACAGGCTTGACGCCAGGTTTCACCTCGGCCACATCGCCAATATGAACCGGCACACCCCCGGAAGTATTTTTGATCACGATGTTGGCAATCTCACTGGGATCATGTACCTGCCCATCCACCAGATCGAGCACCAGGTCGTGATGTTCGGCAATCAACCCAGGAGATTCAATCAGGTTCGTCCTGCGCACCGCCTCCAGAATTTCTGTCACCGTCACCGAGGTCCGCAGCAGCTTTGCCGGATCAGGAATAATGTCGAACTCCGGCTCTTCCCCACCCTGTACCAGCACCGTAGAAACGCCGTTCACGCGGTTCAAGCGTGGCTTCATGTCGTAGGTCGCCACTTCCCACAAGCGGCTCGCCGGCATCGTGTTGGACGTCAGACCAAATCCAAGAATAGGAAAACTGGAGAAGCGCAGGCGCGTCGCTTCGATCCTCGCAGTGGGCGGCAGCGACGTCTGCACCGCGGCCATCGCCGAATTCACCCGCTGCAGGGTCTGGAACATATCCACTTTCCAGTCAAAGAAAAGATCTACTTCCGCCGTGCCGCGGCTGGTGATCGATCGCACCGTCTGCAATCCCTGCACGCTGTTCACTGCCTCTTCAATGGGACGCGTGATCGTCACCAGCATCTGATCGATCGGCATCACTCCGTTGTCGATGGCGATCAACACGCGCGGAAAATTCGTCGTGGGAAAAACAGCGATGGGAATGCTCAACGCCATGAACGCGCCCACCAGCGACAACGCAACAATCACCGTGATCACAGCTTTTGAATATGTGACGAACCAGGCAGGCTTCTCTTCATTGCCAATCGCATGCGGGCTTGCTGCCCGCCGAATCTGCGCATCGTTGTGCGCTTCAGGCTCCGGCTGCTGCTCTGGATTGGGCGAGTTCGAAGGAATGTCCGCCATGGCCGCCTACGCCTCTGCCTTCTTGCCAGAGCTGGCGCTGGCGGGCGTGGCCTTCACTTTTGTCTTATCCGGCAGGCCATATTGCCCGCTTACGATCACCTGCTCGCCCGGCTCAAGCCCGCTCGAAATCTGGATCATCGTACCTTGCTGAATCCCCGTCTTCACGTCCTGCGGATACGCGCGATTGTCCGACTTCACCACCATCACGGACGTTTGTCCGTTGGGACCCGTCAAAATCGCAGCCGCTGGAATCACCAACGCGTTCGCAACAGTTTGCGCCGTGATCGAAACTTGCGCCGTCGTTCCCGGTTTCAGTTCGCCCTTCCGGTTGTCCGCCTCCACCCATATTTCTTCCGTGGTACTGTTCGGATCGAGAGCGGGACTCAACACCGTTACTTTGGCAGGAACATCTTTGTCGAGTCCCGGAATACGCATCGTCGCCGCCTGTCCCAGTTGCAACAACTCCGCCTGCTGTTGCGGAACATGCAGCCGCACGACCACCTTTGAAGTGTCCATCACAATCAGCAGCGGCGTCCCTGCCGGTGCAATGTCGCCGGGATAGACAGCGCGATCTGCAACCACGCCATCGACCGGGCTGCGGATTTCGGTATATCCCAACTGCGCCGCCGCGCCCAGGTATTGCCCATGCGCCAGCTCAAGTTGTCCCTGCGCCGCCTTCCTCTGCTGTGAAACCCCTTCCGATTGCAGATTCTGCAGATGTTTCTCTGCGGTCTTGTAGGCGCTCTGAGCCGCCGTCAGCGCGACTTCGGTCGCATCCAATTGCTTGCGCGCAATCGCGCCCTGCTGGTATAGCTTGTTCTCGCTGTCGTATAGCTTCCGCTGTGCCGCCAAATTGGCCTTTGTATTTACCACGTTCAAATTCGCGGTTTGAATTTCTTCCGGCAATGCTGAGGAGGTGGTCGAAGCGTATGTCGCCTGCGCCTGATCGTACTCACCTTGCGCCGACACAACGGCAGCGGTGAGATCCTTGTTTTCCAGCACCGCCAGCAGTTCCCCGCGATGTACCTTGTCGCCGCGTTGCACATAGAACTTGCGCACCGGCGCAGTAATTTTCGGAGAGATGGAAGCTTGATGGACGGGATACAGCACGCCTTCGGCAGTCACCACATCGGCGATGCTCCGCACTTTCGCATGCACCGTTTCGACACTTACAACCGGCTCCGGCGGCGGCACCGTATTCTCACTGCTGCATCCGAACGACATCGCAATCAGAACCGACGCCACGATCATCGCCATACCGAGTGAGAAAACTCGAAAACGCATCCGATGCACTCCCGAACCACTCCGAACAGCCAGCCCGAAAGACCCCCCTTCTTTCGCCCGATGCATCAGAACTCTCCTGTCAAGGTCTGCAGCGTTGCCAGAGCGACCCGATATCGGGCCTCTCCCATATCCAATGCATTTTTCGCGGATGAAAGCGCTGTTTGCGCACTCAACACTTCAAGCTCAATTGCGTCCCCTGCCTTGTACTGCAACTTTGTCAGGCGGAGAGAATCGGAAGCAAGATTGGCCTCCTGTTGCAGCGTTGCAAGCTCCGAGCGGGTGACCCTGGCCTCGTTGTAGTACGCGCTCAAATTACTGAGCGCCTCCCGTTGCGCCTGCGACAACTCCACCCGCGCTTGCTGGCGCCGATATTCCGCCTGACGCAATTTACTTTCTGTCGAGCCCCAATTCCATATCGGAATATTCATGCCTGCGGTGACGAAATACCCGAGATTCGGCTGTGGTCCAAATTGCCGATAAGCAACGTCCGTGCTGTGCAGCGCGAAAGCGTTGGCCTCAATGCCATAGTCCGCGTCGATCGTGAAGGTCGGGAAAAAACCAGACCGCGCGATTGAGACATCGACGTTCGCCTGTTTCAGCGCAGCCATGGCCGAGCGCAGGTATGGGTTGGCATGTTGCGCCAGCGCATCCACCCGATCCACCGACGGCAGTGCGGGAGGATTGTCAAGATCATCGACAGTTGTGAAATTTTCATCCAGAACTGGAGACAGCAGAACGGCCAACGCCAGATGCGCGCGGCCCATCGCCAACTGCGCTTCCTGAAGTGCGATTTTCTCCTGATCGAACTGTAGCTGCGCCTTCACAACATCGGCGTGGGGAACTTCCCCGCCCTTCTCCAGTTCTTTCGTAGTCGTCAGAAACTGCATCGCTGAATCCAGGTTCTGCTGGGCGCTAATAGTCTCACGTTGCGCGACAATGGCGTTGTAATAAAGGGTCGTCACCGTCACCGTCAGCCCTCGCTGCGCAATTTCCTCCTGTGCCTGTGCGAAAATATCGGCCGCCTTCGCGCGTTTGTACGGCGCCAGCGTAAAGAAACCCGCCGGCACGTCCTGATGAACTACCGCCCAGGACCGATAGACGTGTACGCCATCATTGGTTACAAAACGTCCGGTCGGAATCTTGGTGCCCCCGTTTGTGCCCAGAAATTGCTGAGTAGAGCTGAGCGACGGAAGCAGCGATGCCCGAGCCTGGACGCGGTCTTGCTTCGCGAGATCGGCCGCCATTACAGCGGCTCGATATTGCGCGTAATAGCGCCGAGCTCGATCGATCGCATCCTGCAGCGTAATGACGGCGGGCGCACCGATCGTCGTCGCGGACGCCTGAGGCGCACCCGGCGAGGAAGCAGTCTTTGGAGCATCGGCTGCAGGCGTCGGCGCCTGCACCAGAACCTGGCCCTCACATAGATGCCACGACATTGCAAGCGCCAGCAAGAGCAACATCGCACACCAGCTCGTCCAGCGAAGATTTCCTTTGGTCCGTGGTCTGAAGGTCGTCGATCGGCATGGATGATCCGTATCGCAAAAGCACATGACTCATTTGTATGGATCTCGGCTGAAGATAACCTTAAGATGGTGATTCGCACGCGCCGAGAGTACCTTCGAGATCATGCAACGGAACAGCCCTGAACCGCGAATCTCTTCAGCCCCGACGCTGGAGCACCGTGACGCAAAGAAGGTATAGTGGCTGGCATGAAGAAATACACCCTCTTCGCCGCATCGCTTTTCATCGCCTCCCTGACCATCGCCCCAGCGGCAATCTCGGCACAAACCACAGCGGCCACCGCGCCCACCAAAGACTCCAGCTACATCGATTCGCAGGGAACCGCACATGTCACCCGCATCGTTCCCATCCCGAAAACCGTCAGTCCACAAGCGCAGCAGTTCCTGGCTCGACCCATGTCAGACGCCAAGCCGAACGATTCGCTCGAGCAGCGGAGAAAAGGTACGGACATCTGGCAGGCACGCGCCGGAAAAGAGTTTGAACAGGTGTACCCGGTCAACGTATCGCGCAGCACCATCGCCGGTGTCCCGGTGCTCATCATCACTCCGCTGCATGTGCCGGCGGAGAAGCGGGATCGAGTGCTGATCAATATTCACGGCGGCGGGTTCAATTCCGATTCCGGTTCGTTGACTGAAACGGTTCCCATCGCCAACCTGACCCAGACGAAGGTGATTGCGGTTCTCTATCGACTGGCTCCGGAGCATCCATTTCCAGCCGGTCTCGACGACATCGTCGCCGTCTATAAGGAAGAATTGAAAACGCACAAGCCGAAGAATATGGCAATCTACGGCACCTCAGCAGGAGCAATCTTGACCGGCGAGACAGCCGTCAAGCTAAAACAGCTTGGATTACCGCAGCCCGGTGCGCTGGGGATTTTCTCCGGCATGGGCGACTTTGCTCGCTCCGGCGATTCGCAATCGATGTATGCGCTGGACGGCCTCTCCGGCTATCTCGAACCGCCGTCAGGCACGCACGGTCAGGAATATGTCGGCTCGACCAGGCCGAAAGATCCGGTACTGTCGCCGGTGTACGCGAACCTGACCGGTCTGCCCCCAACCCTTTTCATCACCAGCGAACGCGACATGCTATTGAGCGGCACGACCATTCTGCATCGCGCATTTCTGAATGCCGGAGTGGACGCGCACCTGATTGTTTTCGAAGGATTGCCGCACGCGTTCTGGAACGACGTGAAGCTACCCGAATCGCGAGAGGCGGACCAGGACATGGCGAATTTCTTCGATCGATATGTGGGAAAATAATGCTTTGGAGTGGCTGACGTTCTTTCCCACGCAACAGGCGATGTCGCTCAGCCGTCACATCATTGTTGGAGTGAATGTATGTCTTTCCCCATCAAAGTTTGTGTCATTTGCTCGGAAGAGTTTGAACTGAAGCCGGACAAACCCGGCTTCGCCAACCGCTGTCCCGCGTGCAGTGAGCCTGAATCAGTCGGCGGCGGAAATCGTCCGATGGATGCCGATGCGCGCAAGGCAAACAGCGAACTGAATGAGGCTCGCCGCGGAGCCATCCGCGAGCTGCTCTATCGCAAAGACAGTTAACGGTTGGCGGAACAACAGAGAGATTCTGGCGGCTCGTGTTTATCAGGGCTCGCCTTTAGTCGGGCTGTAGACGCCGAAAATATATCTGGGCTTCAGCCCATGCCAGTACGCCCGCAACCGACCCGCGCCGATTTGGTACGATACGGCGATGGAAATCTCTCGTCGTGATCTGTGCGCCTTAATTCCCGCTGCCGCGCTGTTGAGTGCAATCCCGCTGCAAAGTGAACCCACGGAGACGCTTTCGAACTCCAAAGTATTTCCCTTCGACAAACTGACCGTACACCGCTCCGCCGATGGCGCAGAATCGCGTCCCGTGCTCCAAGGCAAATTGCCGACCGGGGAGATGCTGGAACTTCACGAGACCACCTTGCCTCCCGGAGCTATGCCGCATCCACCCCATCACCACCTGCATACCGAATTGTTTCTGATACGCGAAGGCAACGTCGAGGTGACGGTCAATGGCCACAGTCAAACCATCGGCCCCGGCGGAGTAGGCTTCTGCGCTTCCAATCAGGAGCATGGCATCAAAAACGTCGGCAAACTTCCGGCGCAATATTTCGTGGTTGCAATCGGCCCCGGCGCTTAATCGGGCGTGCGTCGCTCTTCATTCTGTCGGAGAACCGCTTTCACGCACCGGCTCCAGGTGTGCGGTGAAGTGGCGCAGGAACGGCGCTTCGTAGGTCAGTCGCATGCCGCGAATCTGCATGCGCTTCTCCCACACTCGCAAAATAATCTCCACCACATAATCGATGTGGCTTTGCGTGTAAACGCGCCGCGGAATCGCCAGCCGCACCAACTCCATCTGCGCCACACCGGCAAACATCAGACTGCCAATTTCGACCGACCGGATGCCGCCTTCCAGGTACAACTCTGCCGCCAGCGCGACGCCTGGAAACTGATCTACAGGAATATGCGGCAGAAACGCTTTTGCGTCCAGATAAATTGCATGGCCGCCGGGCGGCTGCACAATCGGCACTCCGTGCTCGGAAACGTGGTCTCCCAGGTACGCCGTCGACGCAATGCGATAGCGCAGATAATCCCGCTCCAGCGCTTCCTGCAATCCCACGGCAATGGCTTCCAGGTCGCGACCTGCCAATCCTCCGTAGGTCGGATAGCCTTCAGTGAGGATCAATAAATCCTGCTCCTGCCGCGCGAGAATATCATCATTCGTGCAAAGGAACCCGCCGATGTTCGCCATGCCGTCTTTCTTGGCGGACATGGTGCAACCGTCGCCCAGCGCAAACATCTCCTGCGCAATCTGCTTCGGCGTCTTTGATGCATATCCAGACTCGCGCAGCTGGATAAAATAGGCATTCTCGGCGAAGCGGCAGGCATCGAAGTACAGCAGTATTCCATGCTTGTGGCACACCGCTGATACGGTTTTGGCGTTTTCCATCGATACCGGCTGGCCGCCACCGGAATTATTCGTCACCGTCAGCATCACCAGCGGTATCTGTTTGCGCCCGACTCGCGCAATTAGCTCTTCCAATGCCACAACATCCATATTGCCCTTGAAAGGGAGCCTCGCTTCGGGCCTCTTCGCTTCCGGCAACAGCAAGTCCACCGCCTCCGCGCCCACAAACTCCACGTTCGCGCGCGTGGTGTCGAAGTGCGTATTGTTCGGCACCACGTCGCCCTTCTTGCACATCACGTGGAAGAGAATTCGCTCTGCCGCTCGTCCCTGATGCGTCGGGATCACGTGCGTGTAACCGAAAATATCCTGCACCGCCGCCTTAAAACGATCGAAACTTCGACTGCCCGCGTAGCTCTCATCGCCTTCCATCACCGCCGCCCATTGATGCGTCGACATGGCGCCGGTTCCGGAGTCCGTCAACAGGTCGATCAGCACATCATCGGCCCGCACCAAAAATAAGTTGTAGTACGCAGCGCGCAGCAGCTCTTTTCGCTGCTCGCGGGTGGTCCAGCGGATGGGCTCAACACTCTTGATGCGGAAGGGTTCGATGATGGTTTTTGTCGGCATTCGAAAAAGCTCCTTCACAAGCGAACATCTTCGAGGGTACAGCTTTCTTCCATCGCGGATCAGATCACACTTCGCGAGAACACCGGAACGCCCGGAGACGACACCCACGCAAACCCACTGCAGCAATACGTTAGAGAGCCGAATCGCCGGGCGAATTTGTGTACTTCTTCTCAGATCTGTCGCCAACACCCTCAGCCGCTTCCGCCTCGGCCAGCGTCTCGGTGTCGAGTTCGTGTTCCTCTTTGTAGTGTTCGGCGTCCATCTTGCCATCCCAGAATGCCCACTCCACTGGATAGGAATCCGGATCGAACAGTACTTGATAGAAATGCCACACGACGATCGCCAGCGCCGCCAGAATAGCCTCGTAAAAGTGGATCGCGGTCGCTACATCCAGCCACCAACGCGCCAGCAGATTTCCAACCGAGACCCTGGCCCACAACATAATGCCGGTCACAGCCATCAGCGTTGTGCCCCACACCATGGCCCAGTATTCAGCCTTCTCGGCATAGTTAAAGTGGCCGAACTTCGGTTTTTGCTTGCTCAGTCCCAGGTAATATCGCATCGTGCCCCAGGCGTCGAAAGCGTCTTTTGGCCCAGGCGCCATATGGCGGACCCACTTTCGTCCATCCCTCGTCACGGCGGCATACACAATGTGGTAGACGCACAGAACGATCAGGACCACTCCCGCCGCACGATGCACGATGCTGCGAACCTTCTCGCCCATGCCAAAAATGGCAGCAAACCAGGAGTCAGGATATTTCAGCGCAAACCCCGTGATCACCAGCACCGTAAACGTAAACATCAGGATGAAGTGTTGCCAGCGCTGGTTGCGCGTCAACCGCTCCACCGTCCGATGTTGCGCGTTACGGCGTGCGATTGCCTTACTCCGCCAGATGATTGCGTTGTGCAGGAACATGCCTCCAATCACCAGCAGGATCAGCGCAATGTAGAAGCGCGTCACAAACCGGACGACAACGCCGCCAATACTGGACGGCTGTGCCGGGTCCAGATGCACCTTGCCCAGAACAAACCGCCGCGTCGCACCCTTGTGGCACTGCCCGCAGGTCGCATCCAGATTGGCCGGGTTGATGGTGGAACGAGGATCGCTGGACGGCAGAATATTGTGTACGCCATGGCAACTGGCGCAATTCGCCACCACCACCGAGCCATTCTGATAAGCAAGCCCGTGATAGCTGTCGAGATAGCTGGAAACGCGGTTGCCCGGAACTCCGAATTCCTGGGTCAACCGCACGCCCTGGTGGCAGCGCACACAATTGGCTCCGGCCAGGTCCTGCGCCACTGGAGAATTGGAGTTGATGACAGCTTTGATGGTATGGATACCATGGCAATCCGTGCAGGTCGGGGATAATTGGTTGCCGCGCGCCAACGCCTGTCCATGAACACTCTGCAGAAATGTTTGCTCAATCGTGCCATGGCATTTGCCGCACGTGGCGGCGACATTGAACTTGTTGATCGGTGAACCGGCATCGTTTGCCGGCAGAATGGCGTGGGTCCCATGGCAATCGGTGCACACAGCCGCACTCTGCGAACCGCCTTTCACCGCGCGGCCATGCACGCTCTCCTGATAGGAAACAACAATCTGCGTGCTCACTCCGCTCGATTCCATCGCGAACTTCTGTCCGTGGCACTGGCCGCAGGTGGCGGGAATGTTGGCGTGGTTCACCGGCGACTTGGGATCGCTCGCCGGCAGAATGTCATGCGCGTCGCCATGGCAATCCACGCAGGTTGCCGCTGGCGTCCCGTCTGCCCTCTTGTCTTTGGCGTGATTGCTGTTGAGATATGCCTTCTCCGCATCGGCATGACACCCGGCGCAGGTGATCTTTTTCGGCTCCGTCGTATGCGGAGACTGGATAACATCCTTATGACAATCCACGCAGCTGAACATCGTACCGTGGATCGATCCCTTCATCTTGGCTGGATCGACATACAGGCTGACCTTCTTGCCGTTCACGTCCCTGGTCAGCGTCGCGTCGGAGTGGCAGGCTAGGCAATCAGAGTCCTTCGGCTTTTGCGCCACGAGTATGCCGCACGCCCAGGTAAGCAGGAAGATACTGAGAATCCATGCGCAGATCTTGCCTTTTGTCTGCATACTAGTCAGGAGACTCTCGTTGTCCCGCCGTGGCTGTGATTCGGATCACGGCAGCATGTGTGCCGAGAAACTTTGGTGATCGAGGCGCTCGCATCGTGGCTCAAACGCGGTGCCTGACCGACCGTAACTGATTTAAGCAACGATAGAATCGAGAGGACCGAACCTCGAAAATCCATGGCAGAGGACACGCACCTGACCCCCGAACCAACCAAAACTGCCGCTGATTCCCGCCCCAAAACAGCCCTTCGCCGTCCCGGTTGGTTGCGGCTCTCGCATGAGCACACAGCGTTTTCCGCCATGTTGCTGCTGATGGTTTCTGTCCTGTTATCGCGCGTCATTGGACTGGTGCGCATCAAGGTGATCGCGTTCCTGTTCGGCGCAGGTTCGCTCACCGACGCCTACACGGCAGCTTTCCAATTGCCGGATATGTTGACCTATTTGTTGGCAGGGGGCACCGCTTCCATTACCTTCATCACCATCCTGAGCCGCTACCGGGAGCAGGGCCGGGAAGACGAAGGCGAGCAGGTCCTTTCTGTCATCCTCAGCAGCATGCTGCTGGTGCTGGGCACGGCCATCATCCTCGGCGAAATTTTCGCGCCCCTCTACATCAGCGTCTTCCTGCACAAATTCGATCCGCAAACCGCAGCTCTATGCGTGCATATGACCCGCATCGTGCTGCCCGCGCAGCTTTGCTTCTTCGCCGGCGGAGTTCTCAGCGCCGTTTTGCTGGTCCGCAAGCAATTTGCCTGGCAGGCTATTTCGCCGCTGATTTATAGCCTCGGCATCATTCTTGGCGGAATTCTGTTGCATCGAGCGCTGGGAGTTTCCTCGCTCGCTGTCGGCGCACTCGTTGGCGCTATCTGCGGACCCCTCCTGTTGAACTACTACGCCGCACATCGCATCGGGCTGCGCTTGCGCTTCTCGCTCAACTGGTCGCATCCAGGCCTGCGCGAGTGGGTCCGCATGTCCATTCCGTTGATGATTGGCGTCTCTCTGGTTTCAGCAGACACCTGGATACTGAATTATTTCGCTTCCGGCGGTCGCGGCGAGATTGCCAAGCTCAACTACGCCAAGACGCTCTTCACCACGCCCATGGCGATCCTTGGCCAGGCCGCCGGCGCTGCTTCCATGCCCTTTTTCGCTGCATTGATTGGCCAGGGTCGTCATCGTGAGTTTGCCTCCTCCGTCAGTCGCATCGTCACCCGCATCTATGCTTTCGCCTTTCTGCTTTCAGGCTGGATGATCGGCATGGCCTATCCTGCAGTCGATCTGGTGCTGCGTGGCGGCTCGTTCCATCATTCTGATGTCGGTCAGACCTCTCTCTACTTCGCGCTATTTGCCGGCTCTCTTTGCTTCTGGTCGGCCCAGGCCATCTATGCGCGCGCGTTCTACGCCGCCGGCAATACCTTTACCCCGATGGCCGCCAGCACGGTCATCACCGCCGCATCCATTCCTATCTATTGGTTCCTCTTCCATCACCTGGGAGTGATGGGTCTGGCCATCGCATCCGACTGCGGCATCCTGGTGCAAACCATGGGACTGGCGTTCCTGCTGCACCGCGGGGGTCTCGTCTCGTTAGGTGGATTGGAGTACGCCGAAATGGCCAAATCCATGGCGGCAGCCATCGTCTCCTTCGGCGTGTTGTTTGCGGTGGTGCGCGTCTTGCCGCGATCAGGCACCTTTCCCCGCGATCTGCTGCAACTCGCTTGCGGCACTACCGTTTGGTTGTTCTCCGCCTGGGCCATCCTTCATCTCGTTCACTCCAGCCTGCCAAATCAGTTGATCAGCCGCTTTCGTAGTCGCCGCGCCAGCACCGGCCCAACCCCGCTTGACCCGGCAACACAACGCATCGCAAAAATTTAGTCGACCTGGGGACAAGATTCCCGGTCGCCCACTCGCGCCCCAACCTTTACAATCCAAATATGCCGGAGCCATCCGAACCGCCCGAACAGGACGACGATGACTACTATTTCGATGGCCCGTATCTCGTCTTCACTGAGGCCTACCACCGAAAACGCGGCTTTTGCTGTCAATCAGCCTGTCGCCATTGCCCCTATGGCTTCGTAAAACACAGTCCACAAAACGTCGAAGTTGCGGAAAATGAACCCGAATCGCTGAATCTTCCATCCAAGTAGAGTCAGCGGGCTGCATTGAACTGCTAACGACGAATGTTCATCGCGATGAGGTAAACTGCGCCGAATGCACTATGTAGCGAGTTCTGGCCACATTGAAACCCATTTCGAATCCACGGCGCTGGTGCGCGATGTGGTCATTGGCATGTCCGACGGCCTGACCGTCCCTTTTGCCTTGGCGGCCGGCCTTTCCGGCGCGGTCGGATCGTCGCACATTATTGTGTTGGCAGGCCTTGCGGAAATTGCGGCCGGATCGATCGCCATGGGATTGGGTGGATATCTTGCAGCTCGGAGCGACGTGGAACATTACGCCAGCGAGTATCACCGAGAAGAACGAGAGATTGTCGAGCGTACCCGCGACGAGGAAGAAGAAATTTACCAGATTTTCGAGGAATATGGGGTCGAGCGCGCCGAAAGCGATTCCGTATTGACAGCCTTGAAGCGCAATCCCAAAGCCTGGGTCGATTTTATGATGCGGTTTGAACTTGGCCTGGAAAAACCGGCCAGCCACAGAGCCCGCCAAAGTGCCACTGTCATCGCCTTTTCCTATATCGCGGGCGGATTTATCCCCTTACTACCCTACATGATTTTGCTGCATGCCTCCTCCGCACTACGCGCTTCCGTCGTCATCACATTGATAGCGCTTTTCTTCTTCGGCGCTGTCAAAGGTCGTCTGACCGGCGGCGGCACCATGAAGTCCGCATTACAAACAGTTTTGATTGGCGGTCTGGCCGCCGGCGCTGCATACACGCTGGCCCGGCTGCTCAGCATGCATCCTGGCTTTTAGCAAACATTAGGAGATGATCGCGTGGGCGTTCTTGAAGTTACACCAGAAGTAAGCTCTCCTTCTTTGGCGCAACAGTTTCAAGCGGTGCGCGATATGTCAGAAGCACTGGCAGCGGCGCTGACCGCAGAAGACATGATGGTCCAGTCCTGTCCTGAGGCAAGCCCCGTCAAATGGCATCTGGCGCACACTACCTGGTTTTTTGAGACATTTGTCCTGCGCCCCTATTTGCCGGATTACAAGCTGTTTCATCCCGACTTTCTGTGGCTCTTTAACAGCTATTACAAATCTCTCGGCGGTCATCCGGAAAAGCAGTTGCGCGCCTCCTTTTCGCGCCCCTCGCTGCAGCAGATTCAGGCCTACCGGCGTCACGTTGAAAACGGTATCGCGCAATTATTGGCCACAGGTACATCCGCAGGGATGCACGACCGCATCGAATTGGGAATGCATCACGAACAGCAGCACCAGGAGCTGATCGCGACCGACATCAAGCACGCTTTCTGGTCCAATCCCCTGCAGCCAACCTATGCGGAATCTCGTCCTTCCCACGGCATCGACTCCGAGCCGCACCTGTGGCTGGACTACGCCGGCGGCCTGGTTGAGATCGGCAATCGCGGCGATGGCTTCGGCTTCGACAACGAATTCTCTCGCCACCAGGTTTTTCTTCAGCCTTTTCGACTCGCTTCACGACCTGTAACCTGCGCGGAATATCTTCGCTTTATGGAAGACGGCGGCTATCGTCGTCCAGAATTCTGGTTATCCGATGGCTGGGACACGATCCAGTCGCTGGGCTGGCAGGCTCCTCTGTATTGGAAGCAGAAACCATCCGGCAGCTGGGAGGTTTTCACATTGCATGGTCAGGAATCGCTCGATGACCTGCAATCAGCCCCGGTCTGTCACCTGAGCTATTACGAGGCCGATGCCTATGCTCATTGGGCCGGTTGCCGACTGCCCACCGAATTTGAGTGGGAACATGCTGCAAGCAGCGTTCCAGTAGCCGGAAATCTGCTCGACAACGGCACGCTCCATCCGCAAACTACGCCAAAAAGCTCCAACCCGAACCAGCCAGCGCAACTCTTCGGCGACGTTTGGGAATGGACGCGCAGCCCCTACGTTGCCTATCCCGGATACAAAGCTGCTCCCGGCGCACTCGGCGAATATAACGGAAAATTTATGTGCAATCAGTTTGTGTTGCGCGGAGGATCGGTGGTCACGCCCGCCTCCCACATTCGCGCCAGTTATCGAAACTTCTTCGCCCCGGCCACGCGCTGGCAATTCACCGGCATCCGTTTGGCTGCGGATGGAGGAGCTGCGTGAACCTCCCTTCTCTGCTCGACAGCGTTCTGACCCCGTCGATTCAATTACCTCCAAAGGAAAGCCTTGGCGTGGCCCGAGCTGCCATTGAAGGTTTGTCCGCAAAGCAGAAATCTCTGCCTGCGTGGCTGTTTTACGACGACGCCGGCTCTCAGCTTTTTGAGGAAATTACGCGCCTGCCTGAGTACTATCTCACTTCGCTGGAGCAGTCTATTTTTTCTCGCCATGCGGGCGACATCGTGGCCAAAGCAGCCGGATCGATCGAGCAGCCGCTCTGCGTGGTCGAACTCGGAGCGGGCAGCGCCAGCAAGACTCTTACCCTGCTGCGCGCCGTCATGGTTCGCCAGGGCGATACTTTATATCTTCCCGTGGACGTGTCGGAAGCTGCGTTGGAACTGGCCTCGAAGAATGTACATGCCGCGCTGCCCCAGATTGAGGTTCAACCCGTCTGCTCGAATTTTGCCCATGACAAAGATCTGAACCTACCTGCCATTGGCCGCAAACTGGCGCTCTATATCGGCTCCAGCATTGGCAATTTCGATCCCGAAGATGCAGTCGATCTCTTGCGCTGGTTGCGCACGCAACTACAACCGGGCGACGCGTTGCTGTTAGGCACCGACATGGCAAAAGACGTCGCGCCCTTGCTCGCGGCCTACAACGATCGCGCCGGTGTAACCGCGGAATTCAACAAAAATATTCTGGCTCGCCTGAATCGCGAACTCGGAGCAAATTTTGCGCTGGATGCGTTTGAACATCGCGCCATCTGGAACGCTTCCCAGAGCCGCATTGAAATGCACCTGGACAGCAAGTGCAATCAAATGGTGCATGTCGAACTGCTGCATCGCAACTTCGGATTCAAACGCGGCGAGTCCATCCACACAGAGAACAGCTATAAGTTCAGCCCAGAACAAGTGGAAGAGATGCTGCAAAAAAGCGGTTATGTTCTGGAGCAAAGCTGGTACGACGACAAGCGCTGGTTTGGCGTTCACCTCGCTCGCGTCGTGGATGCAGAATTCCTGACCAGCGACGAAGATGCTGCCGCGTAGAAAGAAATCCAAGTGCCCCACGTCTCGCATCTAAGACGTGGGTTGCTAGAAGCTGCCACGCTACGGCAGAACGTTCTACTCGCCCGCGATTGTCATACCTTC
>DATJUD010000033.1:0-39838 GCA_035502695.1 Acidobacteriaceae bacterium | reverse complement strand
AATGGCGAAGAGACGGTGCTGCAAAAGGATCTTGCGCCCAAGGCCATCTGGGTTGTCCGGCTGGATAGAAAATGACCACGCAGGTTCGCGCACCAAGTCGCGTCGCATATCAACAAGGAGAAGCCGTGGAACCATTCGCGCTGGTGGTCGATCTTGGAGGCACAAAGATTGCGGCAGCGCGCGTGGATAGTGCAGGAAAAATCACGCACCGCGTTGTCGCTCCTACCCCGGCAAGCGGTGGCGAACCCGTCGTCGCCGCGGTGATCGACATCCTCCATCAACTGCCGCAACAAGGTGTCTGTGCACTCGGCGTCGATGTGCCGGGATTGGCTTATACCGACGGAAGCGTCTGGGCCCCGAATCTTTCCGGCTGGAAACGCATGCCTCTAGGCGCCATGCTGAATGCGCATTTTCGCTTGCCAATCTTAGTCGAAAGCGACCGCAATGCATTTGTGACTGGAGAGGCTTGGCAAGGCGCCGCGAGGAACTGCCGCGATGTCGTGTTTCTCGCCATCGGCACCGGAATTGGTGCGGGCATCATCAGCGGCGGATGCCTTCTGCGTGGTCCGGGTGAGTTGGCCGGCTGCCTCGGCTGGATGGCAACGGGTTCTCGCTACCTTCCCCGATATAAAGAGATTGGCTGTCTGGAGTCGCACCTGGCTGGCCCGGGAATTGCGAGAGAGGCCAGCCGAATTCGAAAAACAGCGACCACCACACGCGAGCTCATTCAACTGGCCAGGCAAGGCGACCCGGTGGCAAAAAAAGTGATCGCGCAAACCGGAGAATATCTCGGTCTCGCTCTGGCGAACTTGGTCAGCATCCTGAATCCGGAGATGATCGTCGTTGGCGGCGGTGTGGCAGCGGCGGGGAATTTATTGCTGGCACCCGCGCGCGACACGATGCGCCAGTGGGCGCAGCCGCTGGCAGCCAAACAGGTGCGGATCGTCCGTTCTCGCTTGGGTGCGCGAGCGGCGCTGCTGGGCATGGCAAAAATGGCCTTCGACCTCGCGTCCCGTTGAATAATGTTCGAGCGTGACCGTTAGCGGTCACGACGACAAGAACCGCCAAAACATTTCTGAGTGCGCCATGACATTGCGAAGCGAAAAAAATAGAACGATTCGGCGCACTGGTCTCCTCATCACCATCAACGCCTGCATGTTTGTGTTCGGCATTGTCCTGCTGCTGATGGGCTCTCTTCTTCCAACTTTGAAATTTGGTGATGCGCGCGCCGGCAGTCTCGGCTCGTTTCCGCTCATCGGAATTCTGGTTGCCACGGCACTGGTTGGCCCCGTCCTGGACAAGCTTGGCGCGAAAGCTGCCTTGGCTGTGGCCCTCGCGCTCATCGCCTCCGCGCTCGCCGCCATTCCTTCGCTTGAGAGTTATGCAGCGATTGCCGTTGCCGCGCTGGTCTACGGCTTGGGAGCGGGCGTGCTGAACGCTGCAACCAACACCCTCGTCTCCGGTCTCAACGCATCGGGACGAGGCGAGGCCTTGAACCTGCTTGGATTTTCTTTTAGCATTGGCGCGCTGGCGGTGCCTCTGCTCATGTCCCTCACGCGAGGAAGGTTCTCCTCCGCGACCGTTCTGTACATTTTGGCAGCCGCCTCTGCGGCGATTCTTGTATCCGTCCTCGTGCAGCAGTTTCCCCCGCCAACGCAGGCGAGTACGCCACTCGGAAGCCTGCTGAAAGTTCTCCGCCATCCTCTTGTCTGGCTTTTTGGCGCGCTGCTTTTCTTTGAGTCCTGCAATGAAAATTGCATGTTCGTGTGGGCCGGCAAAATTGCGCAAGAACTGTTGCATGCCTCCGCACAGCGGGCGGAGCTAGTGCTTCTCGGACTGAGCGCCTGCATGGGCGCAGGGCGTCTGTTCGCCGTGGTCTGGCTCAAATGGATCGGCGACCGCAACACCGTTCTGCTCTCGGCCGCCTTCGTCGTTGCCGGCGCGATCACCGTGCTCAGTTCTTCAACGTTCACCGGCGTGGCAGCAGGTTTCTGCGTGATTGGCTTAGGACTCTCTGCCATCTTCCCCACGATTCTGGGGATGGCAGGAGATTGTTTCCCGCGCGAAACAGGAACTGTCTTTGGCGCCATTATCACCCTGGGTTTGGTCGGCGGCGTTGCTGGGCCCGTGCTGGGCAGCTGGGCCGCCACCTTCAACCCGGCAAGGATCCTTGTAATTCCACTGGTAGCAGCGATTGGCGTGGCGACTATTACCTGGATCGTCTCCCTCCGCAAACACGCAATCAGATAACCATTGCAGCTTATCGTGAATTGACATCGCGCTGAGATCGGGGATCAACCGGTCGGGTATCCTGCGATAGCAGAAGGCGCATCGAAATGTTGCGCGTGACTCCGTTATTGCGGATTCCGAGTTCCCACCCTCAGAGGAGTGCAAGTGAAGTCAGTTCGCCCGCGTCGCGTCCGGCATTTCTCACTCTGGCTCTGCTCGCTCCTGCTCGGCTTTGCCTACCTGCCTCGCATTGCTACGGCGCAAACAACAGCTCCTCTCGCGCACGAAAAACCCGTCATCGCCGCCATAACCGCCGGCGGAGTCGATGCGACGATTCCTGCGCTCTTCATCAGCGATATCCACTTCGATCCCTTTCACGATCCAGCCAGAGTGAGCCAACTTGTCGCCGCTCAGGTCAGTCAATGGGGCTCCATTTTGTCGCGTCCGCCGTCGCCCAATCAGCCGAAGACATTCACAGCGTTGCAGCAAACTTGTAATGCCCGCGGAGTCGACACACCCTACACCCTGCTTCGTTCCAGCCTGCGAGCGATGCGTGCACGACAACCCGACGCAAGATTCATGTTAGTCAGCGGCGACTTGATCGCCCATGACTTCTCGTGCCGGTACAAAACGCTGTTCCCTCACGCCACTCCCGCCGAGTATCAAAGCTTTGTCGAGAAAACCATCCGCTACATGGTGGGCCAGCTTCGCGCGACCTTCCCTCGCATCCCAATTTACGTGGCGCTCGGCAACAACGACAGCGCCTGCGGCGATTACCGCCTCGACCCCGGTAACAACTTCCTCGCCGACACCGCACGCATCATGGCGACCGGGTTACCTGCATCCGATCGCGCTGCGGAGATCCATGACTTCTCGCAAGCCGGCAGCTACAGTCTCACCATGGCGCCGCCCATGCAAAATACGCGCCTTATCGTTCTCGACGATCTGTTTTTGTCGAAGAAATATCGTTCCTGCTCCGGCCAGCACGATCCCGCCCCGGCGGATGCTGAAATCGCCTGGTTGCGGGATCAGCTTGAACAGGCGCGGCAATCCGGCCAAAGAGTCTGGGTTATGGGCCACATTCCCACCGGCATTGATCCATATGCGACCGCGAGAAGGCTTGGCGCCATGTGCGGCCACGTGCATCCGGTGATGTTCCTTTCATCCACCAAGCTGGCCGATTTGCTGATCGAGTACGCTGATATCATCCGCCTGGGAATTTTCGCTCACACCCACATGGATGAAATTCGCCTGTTGCAACTGGAGCCCGCCGAACCGAACTCCGCTTCGCCCGCCGTCGCCATCAAAATGGTCCCGTCGATTTCTCCGGTAGATGGAAACGATCCCTCGTTCACCATTGCGCGCATTAGTCCATTGACCGCGACGCTGCAGGATTACAAGGTTGTTTCCGCATCCAACCACACCGGCATTGCTACAAGGTGGTCTGTGGAGTATGACTTTGCCCAGACCTTTCATCAGCAACAATTTTCGCCGTCCACTGTGCGAGCGCTTATCGCGGAGTTCGCCGATCCTGGCGCGGACACTGCCGTGAGCCAGCAATATATTCGTCACTACTTCATCGGCGATCGATCATCAGAACTCAAGCCCTTCTGGCCGCAATATGTTTGCGCGCTGGCCAATCACACGGTCGAGGCTTATTCTGCATGCATCTGCCTAAAGGCCAAGTGAACGCGCCGCACGCCACCTTCCTCCACGTTTCCGCGTACACTCGCTAAAAGTAACTGGACTCAAGCAGTAAGCAATCAGGAGGAATCACGATGGTCGATGGCCTGTTGTACGCGCTCTTTGCAGTCCTGGTGATATTCATCATTTCCACCATTCTCGGTTCGTTTTTCTCGGTACGCACGCAGACCGCCGCGGTGATCGAGCGGTTCGGAAAATTTAACCGCGTGGCCGAGCCAGGATTGAACTTCAAACTGCCTTTTGTTGAGACGAAACATGAAGTCAGCTTGGTGACCTTTCAGTTGGAAGGATCGATTGAAACCAAAACCAAAGACAATGTGTTTGTTCAATTGCCGGTGAAGGTTCAATACCGCATCATCGACGCACCACAGTCCATTAAGGACGCCTACTACAAACTGGCGAACCCGAAGAGCCAGATCGAATCCTATCTTTACAACATTTTGCTGGGGCACATTCCAGAAACCACATTGGACGATGTTTTCTCGAATCAGCCGGCGATTGCCCAGCGCGCCACCACCGAACTGTCGTCGGAGATGAAGGATTTCGGCTACGAAATCGTCAAGGTTTTGATCACGGACATTATTCCCAATGAGGGAGTCAAGACTGCGATGAACCGCATCAATGAGCAGACGCGATTAGCCGTTGCCAATCAAGCGCAAGGCGATGCGGAATACATTCTGAAGGTGCGGCAGGCGCAGGCGGATGCGGAAGTGAAGCGACTGGAAGGCGTGGGTGTTGCCCAGGAGCGTTCCGCCATTGCGGAAGGATGGGAACAGGCCATCACCAAAGTGAAACAAGGAACCGACCTGGATGATGTGGGCGCCAGCTTCCTGCTGCTGTTCACCAACTGGACGGATATGTTGCGCGTGGTGGGTGGCTCGACAAATTCCACCATGGTGTTTATGCCTGCAGGTCCAGAGGGGCTAGAGAATTTTCAGGCGACCATGACGAATGCATTGTTGACTGGACACGGCAGCAAGAAAACGATCTGACCGCCAATGCTAGGCTTCTTCCCCACCAAGGGCATTACCCGCGTTAGATCGGAGATTCCATCTCCGCGTTGTGCGGTGTCTTTCCGCGCGTAATCACGGCGCGCTGTGACCCCGTCTCTTGCTTTCCGGGGGCGCGTTTTTCCTGCGGTGCAGAAGCGCCGCTCCGAAAGGCACCACTCAGCGCGGTTCCCAACGGCCGCAGATTCATCGAGGGCTGTGCCAGCACTGCCTGGTGCTGCGTCACAATAATGACTCGCGCATTTTCTGTGCCGGAACAGTGATAGCTGTGCGGCGTACTCGCGTCGAAATATACCGAGTCGCCGGGCGACAAAATATAATTCTGCGAGCCGTGTCGGATATCCATTTCTCCGCTCAGTACATACAGAAACTCAAATCCCGGGTGAACGTGCGAGCGCACTTCGATGCCTTTTTTGAGTGGAATAAATTCTGCCAGGTATGGATCCAGTGTGCGATCCGGAACCAGGTATCCCAGACTCTCAAAAAAATAGGTTGGATCATCGACGCCACTCTGCGGCAATCGCACCCGATCCGATTGTCGATGCACGCGAAACAGCGTCCTCGGTTCTGGATCGAAGAAATAGGAAAGGTCTTTGCTGAATACCATGGCAATGCGCGCCAGGTTCCGCAGCGTTGGCACCACCCGACCGGTCTCCAGCTGTGACAAAAAGCTGGCGGAAAGTCCGGTATGCTTTCCCAGTTCGACCAGACCCATCGACTTCTTCAGGCGAAGCCGCTTGATCCGTTCGCCGATTTTCTTTTCCCCGATAAAGGATTCGGCGGTTTCCGGATCGATCTGTTGCGCGGGGTTCGTAGGGGGGGCTGTTTTTTCCATTTCATGTACTTCCATAATCACTTAGATGCCTCGCCGTGAAGGCACGTCGCTGTTTATGTCACTGGAATACAATTCCACAATATAAATAATTCTACGTCCACAACGTGGCGTACCCGACGAAATTCTTGGGCGCTTTTCTCGCATTTTGTTCGTATTTCTACAATCTGTATCGACAAAATCAATGGGACCGCTTAACCATTCAGCTGCCACTGAGACAACCAATTTTGTCGCCGCAAGCCGTCTTGCATCCAACTCTCCATCGCCTCAGATCGCGAAGCGTCCGGGTGGTCATGGAAATATTTCCTCAAGTTTTGATTGCCGGCGCATCCGGCCTCGTGGGTCAATCGTTGCACCGGCACTTCCTCGCGAACGCGGTTTCCTGCGCGACCTTGACACGACATACCGCCCAACCTGGCAGTACCGAATATTTTTGGGACCCGTATCGCTTTCAGTTTCGCGAAGACATGCGCCGGCTCAGCGGCATACGCGCCGCCATTCTTTTATCGGGCGACAATCTGATGGACGGTCGATGGACTTCCACCAAAAAGCAACGAATTCGTGAGAGTCGCATCCGTACAACCCAGTCGATGGTCCAGTTGTTATCGCATCTGGAGCAGCGTCCGGAAGTCCTGCTCTGCGCCTCTGCCGTGGGCTTTTATGGCGACCGCGGAGATGAAATCCTGACGGAAGGTTCCGCCGCCGGGCACGGCTTTCTCCCCGATGTCTGCTGCGAGTGGGAGGCGACGGCCGATGCCGCGATCAACCTGGGAATCCGCGTTGTCCACCTGCGCTTCGGTGTGGTCCTCGCCCGCCAAGGCGGCGCACTCGCCAAAATGCTTCCTCTATTTCGCCTGGGATTGGGTGGCAAGCTCGGTAGCGGACGGCAATGGATGAGCTGGATCGCGTTGCCCACGCTGGTCGAAGTTGTCGAGTTCTGTATGAATCACCACCCGGTGCAGGGCCCGGTCAACGTCGTCGCCAACCCAGTCACCAATGCCGAATTCACTATCGCACTTGCGCACCATCTCCATCGGCTTGCTGTGGTGCCAGCACCGGCCTTTGCCCTTCGAGTGGCCTTTGGAGAAATGGCGAATGAAGCATTGCTCTCCAGCACCCGCGCTATCCCCGCCAAGTTGTTGCAGGCCGGTTTTGCCTTCAAACTTCCAACGTTGCAGGATGCATTGCAGCAGCTTTTGCCCGCCTGATGTGCGCTACCCTCGCGGTCCCTCAACTCTGCTAGGCTGAAAATCGCAAGCGTTTTCTTACCCATTGGAGGGCGTCTCAATCCAACCGTGCACCAATCCGTTCCGCATTGCGCAAACCAAAGCTCGCCCGCTGCCACTTTTGTGTCGCGCAGCAGTGATCGCAGCCGTGTCGATTGCGTCGTCGGCGTTTCTGCTGGTGGGATGTGGTATGGCAGCCGCCCCCTCGCCGCCATCGCTCGACCTGCCGAAGTTAATTTCAAACCTCACCGCGAATCGCACCGGCAATCAGGTTCATCTGGCCTGGACCACTCCCAAAGAAACGACCGATCACCTCAAGCTAAAAGGGTCGGTTCGGCTCCGCATTTGTCGAACCCGACAGACGGCTGACTCGCCCTGCGAAACCATAGCCACCATTTCCGCCCTCCCCGATAAACCCGCAACATACGCGGATGTCTTGCCGCCCACCCTCACAGCGGGTCCGGTCCGCCCCATTACCTATCGGGTCTTCGGCATCAGTAAACACGACAAAACAGCTGGCCCGTCGAACGTCGCCACCGTGCTCGCCGGGGCAGCGCCACCAGAAGTGCGAGATCTATCTGCCAACGTAGTCGCGCGCGGAGTTGTGCTGCATTGGCAGCCGGTGCCCAATCTTCCCCCGGACACCAGCATTCAGATTGATCGCACTTTGGTGACGCCCGCGGTCGCGCCCAGACCAGCGAAGCCGAAATCGATGAATCCTCTTCCCAAATCGACGGAACCGGCGGAGCAGAAACTTCGCGTGCGTCTGGTGCCGCCCAATTCGCAGCACACCGCCGCGACCGATCCAGGAATCGCTCTTGACCCCACCGCGCAATTTGGTCATGAATATACCTACAGTGCTAGCCGCGTCGTTCAGCAACAAGTCGGTCAGCAGACGTTGCAACTCGACAGCTCGCAAAGCCCTGCGGTTCAGGTTGCCACGCGCGACACCTTCCCGCCCGCAGCCCCTACCGGTCTTGTCGCGATCCCAATTTCTGCGGTGATGAACAACGGCACTCCGGAAGTCGACCTTTCCTGGTCTGCAAATACTGAGGCTGACCTGGCACAGTACCGCGTCTATCGCCGCGATGTCACCACCAACCAGCCCATGCATCGCATCGCCCCGGCAGGCAGCTCCGGCTCCGCGGTCGACGTAATTGTTGCCCCGGCCTACCGCGACACCCACGTACAGGCTGGCCAAACCTACACCTACGCGGTCACCGCCGTCGATACATCCGGCAACGAAAGCCCTCGATCTGCGGAGGTCACCGTCACTGTCCCTACGTCCTAACCAACCTGTTGCACCTATCCAAGGAGAAGCATCGTGCAGTATTGCCGTTTTCAAACGCAACAAGGTCCCCAGTATGGCGAAGTCACCCAGCGCCAAGGCGAGTGGTGGATGGAGCGCATCCTCCCACCGCCGGTGGAAGACCTCACTGCCTCTCATGTCATCGAAAGTTTTCCCGCGCAGCCACTGTCCGCACTCACCCTGCTGGCTCCAGTCACGCCGTCGAAAATCGTCTGCATCGGTCGCAACTATCGCGACCACGCGGCCGAGCTCGGCAATGAGCCCCCGAAAGAACCCCTGCTGTTCCTCAAGCCGCCCTCGTCGTTGCTCTCGCCCGGCGGCATTATCCGCCTGCCAGCTCTATCTCAGCGCGTGGACTTCGAAGGCGAACTCGGCATCGTCATCGGTCGCAGCTGCTACAAACTTAAACCCGGGGAGGACGTCCGCCCCTATATTCGCGGCTATGTGGTTGTCAATGACGTTACCGCGCGCGATCTGCAAAAGACCGACGGCCAATGGTCCCGTGCCAAAGGCTTCGACACGTTCTGCCCGGTCGGTCCCATCGTCTCGGATGCTGTCAATCCGGAGGCCGGCGTCACCGTCACCACGCGACTCAACGGCGCCGCCAAACAGCATGGTCGCACCACGGATTTCATCTTCAACATTGCCACGCTTTTGCGCTATATTTCCGCCGCCATGACCCTGAATCCAGGTGACTTGATCCCAACCGGCACTCCCGCAGGCGTTGGTCCCATGCAGTCCGGCGACGTGGTTGAGGTCGACATCGAAGGTCTCGGTATCCTTCGCAATTTAGTTCTCGAGGAGACCAACTGACTGCCGCGAATTACTTTGAAAATGCTGGCAGACCGTTTCAATGCTTCCACATCGAATTAGCGGTCGGACTACACTAGGAAAAGAGGTACGCGGCATCGTCGATTTCATTTCGATGCATGTCGATAAATTATTCTTGAATCGCCTGTCAGAATGATTCCACAGGCGATTCGTCGCATCAAACAAAGTAGTACAAGCAGGCCTTTCCACTTCGCAAGCAGATGCAGCAGCCAGGAGGAAATAATGTCAAAGTCAGTGCTTGAACAGCTTCGCGCTATGACCGTGATTGTGTCGGATTCCGGCGAGATTGAAGAGATCGAAAAGGTCAAGCCGCAGGATGCCACCACCAATCCTTCGCTGATTACCTCCGCCGTTCAGATGCCGCAATATCAGCCCATCATGGACCAGGTGCTGCTCGCGGCAAAAAAGAAGCTCGGCAGCAGTGCGTCAGATAAAGAGGTTGCCAACCTTGCCTTCAAAGGGCTCGCGGTCGAATTCGGCAAGCGCATTCTGAAAATCATTCCCGGCCGCGTCTCCACCGAGGTGGACGCCCGTCTTTCCTACGATACTGACGCCACGGTAAAGCAGGCGCGCGAAATCATCCAGCAATATGAAGCCGGCGGAGTTTCGCGTCAGCGCGTGCTGATCAAGATTGCCTCCACGTGGGAGGGAGTTCGCGCCGTCGAAATTTTGGAAAAAGACGGCATCCACTGCAACATGACGCTGCTATTCGGCCTGCACCAGGCCGTCGCTGCTGCCGACGCCAATGCCACCCTGATTTCGCCCTTCGTCGGCCGCATTCTCGACTGGTACAAGAAAGACACCGGCAAGAACTACCAAGGAGCCGATGATCCCGGCGTGCAGTCCGTCACCACCATCTATAACTACTTCAAGAAATTTGGCTACAAGACAGTCGTCATGGGAGCAAGCTTCCGCAACTTGGGCGAAATTGAAGAGCTGGCGGGGTGCGATCTGCTGACTATCGCACCCAAGTTGCTGGAAGAGCTTGAGCAGAAATTTGAGGATCTTCCGCGCAAGCTGGATCCCGCCAAGGCCAAGAACATGCAGATCGAAAGATTGACCATGGACAAGCAAACCTTCGACAAAATGCATGCGGAAAATCGCATGGCCCACGACAAATTGAAGGAAGGCATCGAAGGTTTCAGCAAGGCGCTCGAAAATCTTGAGCAGTTGTTGGCGAAGCGCCTCGCAGAACTGGGTGCGAATCAGCAGCAGACCGTCGGAGCTGCCAACTAGGGGCTCTGCAGCCATCGTCGCGGGCGATCCGATTCCCTCATTTTCGCTCAAGTGGAGACTGAGGGATTGCCCTCCCGACGACCTCGATGGAACTTATCCTGAGCGAAGTTAAAAGGCTCCGGCAATGCACCTGGGAGTGCCTGCAGTTTCCACAAAACACTGTGTCATCACAACTGAACATCGCCGTGACGCTTGCAGGGCTGCAACTTTTCCCTGGAACGCGATCAGACTTTGGCTACTCGCACGAGGATTCCGTCGACCCCTTAGGAGGTTCCATCGTGATTCAAATGGTAAAAGACAGGATCATTCGTCTCGGTCCAGATAGCGGCGTTGTCCAATCTGTTCTCAAACTTCGCGCGCGCATGAAGGGGCTCGTTTTAACTTTTGGCGATTCATTAATAACACTGTCCCGAAAAGACCAGAAACTTATTCTTCAGAAACGGCATTTGGTGTATGTCCCACTTTTCATCGACGGATACGATGTGACATTTCAACACTTCGAGCCGATCTTTGTAAACGGAACAAATACCCTTGATTTTTCAGTTCCAGCGCTGCGGACCTATAAAGGAACCGGGCTTTCTCTTTACTGTGCTTCCTTGCCGGAAGAGAACAGCATGGAAATGTATACTCGATTTCATAAGCCCTCCGCCGGTGAGGTCATCTGGGATGTGGGCGCGAATGCCGGCGCGACCACCTATCATTTTAGTAAGGCGGTTGGAGATAGTGGTCGAGTGATTGCTTGGGAGCCGGACCCTTTTAATTTTTCCTACCTGCTTAAAAATATTTCCTTGCATTCCCTTAGCAATGTAACGGCTGTGAACAAGGCGCTATCTGGAACGACGGGCACAGCGTTGTTCGATATGGATGGAAGCACTGGGGCCGGTATTTCGGAGCATTTGGTGTACAGCCAAAAAGCAAACCGATCTGCTGTAGAAACGCTTTCTTTTCAGGATGCCTGTGCCCAATACGGAGTTCCGGACTTTGCGAAGTTGGATATTGAGGGAGGAGAAGTGGATGTGATACGCGGAGCGCTTCCTTTCTTGAAAGCGAATCGCAATATAGATCTTTCCATCGAAACTCATAGAATGCGGGACGAAAGCTCAACCGAAATACCTGTAAAATCTTTACTCGATTCCATTGGATATTCCGTGATCTGCTTTGAAGACGCTTATGGCCAGCATTTCTTATCGGCAACTGGTCGCGAGAAAGCCGACAGCAGAACATAACCAGGGAATGCGTTAATCCAACGCCAGTCAAGCGCCCTTACCTCGCCGAACCATCTCGCGGCTAGTTCCCTCTCTCCCCAATCGCACTCATACGCCGTGACTGCTAACCAATTGCGTTCCCGCATGCGAATTTTCTTTGAATTTCTCGTGAAAATTTGTACAGTACTTTCAACTTGCCTGGCATCGAACTCGGAAAGGATCGGACCGGCGCCGCCGTACGCTCGGCGCACGAAAACACGACAGCACGAAGTCCGCGACCTGCACGGCACCATCTGAATTTTTCATGGATAGGAGCACGCCATGTCTGCCAATTCGACGCCCGCAGAAAATCCGCTGCGGAAATTGTTTGAGGAAATCGTGTACGGCTGCTACAGCCAAACCTCCGAACTCAACGATGCTGAGATTTCGAACTACGTCGCCGGCATTCTGACCGACTTTGCCGAAACCGAACAACTCTATCGCATCCGCGACCGTCGCGGCCGTCCCCTGCGCGAAGTCAGCGACATGCTTGTCGCATCCGATCCGGTCTACGGAGACGCCTATTCGTTTCCGCGCGAGCGCGAGGTCCGAAAGCACATTGGGGACTTCAGCCTCTTCTTTGCCGGAATGTTCCCGGAATCCGCCCAGTGGCAGCGTCGCAATCAGCAGGAGAGTCTGCAGGCCCTCAAACGCGCCGGCAAAGAAAGCTACTACATCGTCTCGCAGTTCAATGTGTTTGAGTTTGAGCAGGAAGCGCCCCTGTTCGCGCGCCTGGCCGACGCCTTCGATGCCTGCGCCGACGGGCTGATGCAGGTGCGAAAAGAACTAGATCGCCGCCGCTTGCTGCCGCATCCCAACTCCACGCCGCCGCCAAAACTTCTCATGTAGTTGGCGCCAGGAAAACCAGCGGGCTCTTTCGGCGTTCTTGCAGCAGCGTTGTTGGATATTGCCCGCTATTACTTCATTTTCGAATAACCGGTCGGACGCATATAAACTTCGTCGACCTTGTAGTCGCCATTCACCTGCTCAATCAAAGGTGCGGCTGCCTTGAAGTATGGCTGAAACTCCGGGTCGGCATGTAACGCACTCCAATTTGCTTCTGCAGATTCTCGGCTGGAGTGAACAACCAGGTATACGAATGTGTTGTCCCACCCACGGTCATTTTCGTTCGGCACCCAGTAACCGACTACTTTAAGACCATGTTTGGTCTGGAGTTTGGAAACACCGCGGAATACCGATTCGAGCTCCGGAACCTTGCCGGGCACTGTGTGGTAGATCATCAGTTCGAAGACGTGATGGCTGTCTGCGTGGACTTTCTTAGGGTGATTCAATCGTGCCGTGAATAACACACCGGCAAAAAAAGAAACCACGGCGATGCACAAAGGCTTCCACCCTTTGACAGCGCAGTGTCGGAGTGCGGCCCTGAGGAATGTAGGAATCTGTTTCACGAAGTGTTCCTCCAGTTGTCTGAATCGCGTCGGATCGCAGAATAATACCAGATTGAAAACTAAAACTCCCCGCCAAAACATGAGCGACCTGGCGAATCTAAGCGTCTTCGAACAGTTCGCCGAACAATTCGTGGACCTTCTCCTTGGCATCTTTCAGCACTCGGCGTCCGTTGGCTGTCGCTGAATACATGCGACGGCTGCGCCCATCTTCGCCATGTATGGAACGCGAGCGCAAAAGAGAATTCTTCTCCATGCCATGCAGGATTGGATACAAGGTCCCCGGGCTCAACCGGTAGCCATGGCGGCCCAGTTCTTCAATAATTCCCAGGCCAAAAAGTTCCCCTTCCGCGGCATGGTGCAGAATGTGCAGGCGGACCAGCGCGGTGTACAACTTCGGATAATGTCGTGTCTTGCGTCGCTGTTGGGCCATAGCGTAGTATCGAATTTCGATATCGGATTTCGTAAATTTACATCACGTTCACATCTACTCGGCAGTATAGAGGACCAACGGAAAACTTTGACATCGCAGCCGCTGAATTCACAGGTTTGCAATCGAAGACGGAAATGAAGACGGAAGACAGGAAGACGCAAATGGACCGATATGAAAAAGCGATTGTTCTCGTCCGCGTCCTTGTCGGCTGGGTCTTCCTGTCAGAAGGAATCCAGAAGTTTCTCTTTCCCGCCGCGCTCGGAGTAGGCCGGTTCGCGAAAATCGGCATTCCCGCGCCGCAGGTGATGGCTTCCTTTGTCGGCGGCGTGGAGTCTGTCTTCGGCGCTCTGATTCTCCTTGGGCTCTTCACCCGGCTGGCGACAGTGCCCCTGCTCGTTGACATCGTCGTCGCGCTCCTCACCACCAAAGTTCCGTTTCTGGTCAAACATGGTTTCTGGGCCGCTCTTCACGAGTCGCGAACGGATGTGAGCATGCTGCTCGGGCTGATTTTTCTGCTGATTGTAGGCGCAGGTTCCCTCAGTCTGGACGCCCGTTTTCGTCGTCGCACCGCCATGCCGTCTTAAAGTGGATTTGCTGAAGGAGATTCTCGAATGGAAATTTCTTCACGCGCGCTGGTCACGCAAGTCCATGGCATGCTCTTTGGCGTCTTTTTCCTTCTGCTTGTATTCGGGATGGTTGTCGAACTTTGCCGCTCCAGTTTCACTTCGCAGCCATCGCAACTGAGCGCGAAAGGGCTGTCGCTACAGCGCTTCTACCTGGTTTTCACCGCGGTCGTAGGCTGGTTCGCCGTTCTGACCGGTGCGTATATTGTCTACCCATGGTATCGCGCCATTCCGCCCGCCACGGCCAATCTGGCGAATTATCCGCAAGCTCTCCTCAAGTCGAGCCCCACCACCGCAGGCTGGCATTCGCTGGGCATGGAATGGAAAGAGCACGTCGCATGGTTCGCCGTCATCGCCATCACCATGGCGGCATGCGTACTCATTCAGTATGGCCGCGCGATTCGCCAGCATCCACAAATGCGCAAGGCGGTGCACGGCTTTGTCGTTGTCGCTTTTTTGTCGGCGATGGTCGCTGGACTCTTTGGCGCCATGTTGAATAAGCACGCGCCCGTTCGAGGCGGCACCATCCACCAGCTCATGCAGGAGCGTCGATGAATTCTTCGCAACAAAAACACGAAGCCGCTGTCTCCAACTCCACTGAATCTGTCCTGCCGAATGGCCCCGGTGCCGCTGCAATCTTGTCCGCGGGCATCGGCTGTTTCCTGCTCAGTGTTTTCGCCGTGATCGCCGACGCGTCTAAGCCGGCCGCAAAATTCTTCACTTTCTACGTGCCGACCGGCCCGCTCTCCGGAGTCACCACCACCGCAATTTTTCTGTGGCTGGTCACATGGCTGGTCCTCGCGCGCTTGTGGCATCATCGAACTCTCCCCTTTGCAAAGATCAACATCGTAGCGTTTGCGTTTCTATTTCTGGGTATCCTGCTCACCTTTCCGCCCTTCGCGGATCTGCTGCTGGGGAAATAATTCGCTCTGGGTTGGATTCATGAGATTCCGTCACCGCTGGAATAGATGTGCACTGTTGCTGTTGATACTGGCGACGGGCAAACTCTGGGCCCAAGGTCCGCCGTACCAAACCGATGATCCGGTCCCGGTCGACCTGCACCATTACGAGTTTTACGTGTTCGGCAGTACGGACGGTACGCCGGTAGAAACCGATGCGACCGGGCCAGCCTTCGAGTTCAATTGGGGTGCGATTCGCAGGGTGCAGCTGCACGCCATCCTGCCCTGGGGCGTGATCGCGCCGTCGAACAATCCTGTCTATCTGCCCGGCGGGACAGGACCGAGTGCGTATGGACTGACTGATATGGAATTGGGCGCAAAGATCGCCTACGTTAAAGAATCGAAGTATATTCCCCAGATCGGCACCTTCACGATGTTTGAGATGCCGACCGGCAGTTATTCCAAGGGACTCGGCGTAGGGAAGGTTTGGTACCGGCTTCCCCTGTGGCTGCAAAAAAATATCGGACCTTGGCTGCTGGACGGCGGCGCCGGCGAAACCGTCGTCCCGCAGATCGGCTACCGCGATTTTCCGTACGGCGGATTCCTGCTGAAATATACTTTTCCGGGCGATCGGTTAGAGTTGGGCGGCGAGGTGTTTGCCCACGGGAAAGAAGGGTTCGCCGCACCACAAACACAGGCTTCCACCATGATTGATCTGGGCGGCTACTACCATTTCAAGCACAATCCAAACGAGCAGTTCTTGTTCTGCTATGGTCACTCCGTTGCCGGTCAGACGGAAAACTATGCCTACGTCGGCATGTACTGGACTTGGGGGAAGGATACTGACGAGAAGAAACCGGACGCGGCCACCACCTGGTTACATGAACCAGGCAACACAACCGGATTTCAATGACCGCGCTCTCCATCAGATGACGACCGTGTGCTTTAGAAAGCTGCGCTAAGACGATTGGGTCGGCGATCGCAACACCATCGCCGCTGCCAGAACCACAAGTCCCGCGGGAATCCACAACGCCCTCTCCCGCAGGTCAATCGCTCCGTATGCGCCCATCAGTGCGCCAACGCCGTAAGCAATCCAGGTGGTAAAGAAGACCGCCGACCTCTCGCGGCCTTCCGTGCGCTTCTTCGTTTCTTCGGCTTCCGCAATGGCCTCGCCAAGGTTTTCTAGATCGCCCGTGATAAACGCAGTATTCAGCTTAATCGGCCCAATCCGCTGGAATGCATTGTTCTGCATCCCCATCGCGAACGCCAGCACCAGCAGCAGCACGATGCGTAGCGTGTCCGGATGCGGCGTCACCGCCAGCCAGCTCAGGACAGCCAACTCGATCGCCAGCGTAAACAGCTCTCTCTGCCGCTCGCGTCCGGCCGTCAGCCGCCGCAATACCGTCTCCGCGATGAATATTCCCGCAAGAAACGTAACGACGACGCCAAACCGCAGTGCCGCCTCGCTCCAATTACGCAGCACGACAGACGCGGCAAACAACACGGTGTTGCCGGTCATATTTGCGATAAAGATTTTGCCGAAGAGGATGAAGGCAATCACGTCGACCGCGCCGGCGACCATGCACAGCGTGGCCACCAGCGGAATCGCGGCCTGAATCGCTCGTCTCCGGGAATCGACCATGCGCGAATGCCTTCCGGGGAATTAGGAAATTACAGGATGTAGCGCGACAAGTCCTGGTCTTTCACGATGGAGGCCACCATGTGCTGCACATAGGCCGCGTCGATGGCAATTACTTTCTCCGTGCCGTTAGTTCCCTCGCGCTCCAGCATCGGTATCGTTGGAGAGGTCTTGGCCTCCGCAGCTTTGTCGGCACTGGCCGCCAAATCGAGAGTCGCATCGCTTCCGATCGCTTCGCCTTTTCCTTCCGCGCCGCTGCGGTTTTGCCTGGCCAGGTCGGGCGCGTCGAAACTGATTTCATCCAGCACCCGCTCCATGATGGTGTGCAACCGTCGTGCGCCGATATTTTCCGTCGCTTCATTCACGCGGAAGGCGAAGTTCGCAATTTCCGCCAGAGACTCCGGAGAAAACTCCAGCTTCAATCCCTCTGTCTCCAGCAGCGCCGTCGACTGTTTCACCAGTGACGACTTCGGCTCAGTAAGAATCTTGATGAAGTCTTCTACCGTCAGCGATTGCAATTCCACACGGATCGGGAAACGTCCCTGTAGCTCCGGAATCAGATCGCTCGGCTTGGATACGTGAAACGCACCCGCCGCGATAAACAGAATATGATCCGTGCTCACCATGCCATACCGCGTGTTCACGGTTGTACCTTCCACGATGGGTAGAATGTCGCGCTGCACGCCCTCGCGCGAAACGTCCGGTCCGTGTCCACCCTCACGTCCGGCAATCTTGTCGATTTCATCTAGAAAAATAATGCCGGAATTTTCAACTCGCTCGACTGCAATCCGCGTTACCTGATCCATATCGATCAGCCTCTGCTCTTCTTCCTGCACCAGGTATTCGAACGCCTCGCCCACCTTCATCTTGCGCTTCTTCGTGCGCTGTCCAAAGATGTTCGGCAAAATGTCCTTCAGGTTGATGTCCATCTCCTCCATGCCCTGGTTGGAGATGATTTCCAGTGATGGCGTGCTGCGCTCGCGCACGTCAATCTCGACCATGCGTTCATCCAGCTTGCCTTCGCGAAATTGTGTCCGAAGCTTTTCTCGTGTGCGCTGGTGAGAGTCGCTCGGCGGCGTTGGCGTTGGGCTGGGGAAAACAATCGTGTTATCGCTCGACTCATCCACGCCGGAAATTGGCGTCGGCGCCGGTCCCGGCATGGGAGCAGGCACAGCCGCAGGCGGCAGCAACAAGTCCAGCAGCCGCTCTTCGGCATTCAACTCGGCCTTGTCTTCCACCTCTTCCAGCTTTTCTTCGCGCAGCATATCGATGGCGATCTCAACCAGGTCGCGAATCATCGATTCCACATCGCGCCCAACGTAGCCCACTTCGGTAAACTTCGAAGCTTCAACTTTCAAGAACGGGGAATTCGTCAGCTTCGCCAGCCGTCTTGCAATCTCAGTTTTCCCAACGCCCGTCGGCCCAATCATGATGATGTTTTTGGGCATGATATCGTCCGCCAGCTCCGGTCCCAGCTTCTGGCGCCGCATGCGATTGCGCAGCGCGATGGCCACCGCGCGCTTGGCAGCGTGCTGGCCCACCACATACTTGTCCAGCTCCGCCACAATTTGACGGGGCGTCATTTCATCCAGCGACAGCGCCTGGTCTTCTTCCACTCCAGGTAAATAAATGGCCATATCCACTCCTCGTTCTGCACCACGACGTTCCTGCCGCGGCCAGGCCAGGCCTATAGTTCTTCGATGGTAATTTGATCGTTGGTGTAGATGCAGATCTGGCCCGCGATGCGCAAGGATTTCTCCGCAATGTCGCGCGCCGACAGTTCTGTGTTCTGGATCAGCGCACGTGCCGCCGCCAGCGCATAGGAGCCGCCGCTGCCGATCGCCGTAATGCCTTCATCCGGCTCGATCACGTCGCCCGCACCGCTGATCAAGTAAGTCTGATGCAGATCCGCGACCACTAGCAGCGCTTCCAGGTTGCGCAACATCTTATCTGTGCGCCAATCCTTCGCCAATTCCACCGCCGACCGCCCCAGGTTGCCCGCATATTGCTCCAGCTTGGCCTCAAACCGGCTGAATAAAGAAAACGCGTCCGCCGTCGATCCGGCGAACCCCGCCAGCACCTTTTCCTGGTACAGGCGGCGAATCTTGCGTGCCGTATGTTTAATCACGCTCTCGCCCAGCGTCACCTGGCCGTCGGCTGCCATCACAACGCGATCATTGCGCCGCACACACAACACCGTGGTCGAACGAATTCTCGTTCGTTCAGGTCCAGTTCGCTGGCTGGAAGCACTTCTACGGCGGGAGACGGAAGAACCGGTAGCGTCGGGGCGCACATCCGGGTGCAAATTAGGTTCGAACATCGTCAACTACGATTATAAGGCAATTGTTTACCACTTTTGCTCGAAGCTCTACCCTCCGACCCGCCACTTCCGCTATCCTCAAGAGGAGCTCGCATCAGCGCAAATACATTCGACGAGCACCGTATGCAACCTTGGTTATCGCAACACGCACCTCTCATTGCCACCACCGCGGCCTCGGTCGCTGCTGTGGGCGGCGTCGCCCTCTGGTGGGTCCTCACGCATCGCAAATCCGCCGAGGAACGCGAGCGTCTACGCCGCGAACACCTTGTTCTCCATGGCCGCATTATCGATGGTTCCGTCCTCGACTGGTCAGAGCAGCCAAACTCCAGCGATCTGGGAACATTAATGTACCGCTACTCCATCGGCGGGGTCAGTTATGAGTGCGCTCAGGACCTTACATTCATGAAGGGCACCGCTTTGATTGATGCCACCTGCCTCGGCCGTCCTGCTTCGGTTCGCTACGATCCTAAAAATCCTGCGAACAGCATTATCGTTGCCGAAGGCTGGAGCGGGCTGCAGCACCCCAATCGGATGCTGGTCCCGGAGATTGTCGCGATCACAGCGTCGCTGTCTGCGATACCTCCAGCGGTAAAATGAATGTATGCACGTGCATGCGCCAGCCAACGATAAAACGAAGAGCATACTTCGCATTTCGCTGGTGCTTACCTTCGCCTACATTCTTCTCACGTTGTTCGTCGGATTTCGCGCCCACAGCCTGGCGCTGATCTCCGAAGCCGGCCACAATACTTCCGACTTTTTGGCGCTGCTGCTCTCCTTTGTCGCTGTCTACTTTCATAGCCGCCCGGCCACCGACAAAAAAACCTTTGGCTATCGCCGCGCCGGAGTGCTGGCCGCGTTCGTCAATGCGCTAGCACTGATCGGAATTGCAATCTGGCTGTCGGTCGCTGCGGTTGACCGCTTCATGCATCCGCAAATCGTCGAGCCGCGGCTCATGATGGCCACCGCCGCCGTCGGCGTCGTCATGAACGGCATCCTCGCCTGGCTGCTTTCCCGGGTCAGCAACGACGTTAACATCCGCGGCGCCTTCATCCACATGCTAGGCGACACGCTTTCCACCGCAGCCGTCATCGCCGGCGGCCTGGCCATTGCGCTGACTGGGATCCAGTGGGTTGACCCGCTGCTGTCGCTCATCATTGCGGTGCTTATCTTCTGGTCTTCGCTGTCGATCATGCGCGAAACCCTCAACATCCTGTTGGAAGGCGCGCCCGACAATCTTTCCCTGACTGACATTCGCGATGCCATGCAAGTGGTTCCCGGCGTGTGCGGCGTCCACGATTTGCATGTCTGGTGCCTCGGCTCGCATTTGAATGCACTCGCTTGCCATGTCACCATTCTCGACATCCCTCCGTCAGAAAGTCGCCGAATTCTGGCCGATATCAATCACCGCCTGGGCGAGAGCTTCAACATTCGCCACACCACCATCCAGTTTGAAATGCGCGACGACGCCGGCTGCGCTGTGGAAGATGGCTGCCTGCCCACCGACGAATCCCTGGCCGCCGCTCACACCCATTCTCACTAGGCAAACGCAGACTTGCTCCTAATTGAAAAGGTGTCATTCCGAGCGAAGGTCGCCGCGGGTCGCCGTTGCGACCAGTCGAGGGAGGGTATCGATCCGGCTTGGTACACAGCGAATCTCGATCCCATTGAGGCGCTCCGCTACGAATGAATAAAGGTTGTCGACTTTCGGTGCTAACCGCTTATAATCACAACCAAAAGAAGGCGCAACAGCGATAATCCGAAAGAAATGAGGATCGCAAAGCCTTGAGTTCGCAACTACAAACCCATTTGCCGAGCGCCCGAACCTACCTCGCGCCATCGCTGCCGCAAGCGTCTAATCGCCTGCTCTCGCTCGATCTCCTCCGCGGTCTCACCATCGCGTTCATGATTCTTGTCAACGACGCTGGCGATTTTAATTCCGCCTACTGGCCGCTGCTTCACTCTCGATGGAATGGCTGCACTCCAACGGATATTGTCTTCCCCACGTTTCTGTTCATCATCGGAATCACCACCGTCATTTCGCTTTCGTCGAGGCTCTCGCGAGGCACTCCGAAGCGAACGCTGTTCCTGCAAATCCTCAGACGCTCCGTTATTTTGTTTTTGCTCGGCATCCTGGTCAACAGCTTTCCCTTCTTCAACCTGCACACCATGCGTTTTTTCGGGATTCTTCCGCGCATTTCCGTCTGTTACTTCGTGGTCGCAACCCTCTACCTGTTCAGCCAGGGATGGCGCGACAAACTGGCACTGTTCATCGCCATCCTGATCGGCTACTGGATATTGCTCCGGTTCGTCCCCGTACCCAGCTACGGTGTCCCCACGCGCGGCGTTCCTTTCATGGATCCGCTGCATAACCTCGCGTTCTGGGTCGACCGCAGCTTGTTTTCCGCATCTCATCTGTCCGACGGCACTCACGACATCACCGGCCTTGGCAGTACGTTGCCCTCTATCGCGACAACGCTTCTCGGCGTTTTAACCGCGCAGTGGCTGCGCACCTCCCACACCTTCACTAGAAAGGTTAGAAACATTGCCCTCGCCGGTTTCGCCGCTGTTCTCCTCGGCGGTCTATGGAACTTCACCTTCCCCATCAATAAGGAGCTCTGGACCAGCTCCTTTGTCCTCTTCGCCGGCGGCATCAGCATGCTGTTGTTGGCGCTGTTCATGTGGATTTTCGACCGCGTTCCTTCCGCTCTCTCAGCTCGCAAGCGATCTCCGCTGATAACCGTGCTGCTGGTCTTCGGCACAAACGCGATCACCGCCTATGTCTTCTCAGAACTTCTGGCCTCGGGGCTTAGCAGCATCCCCATTCATCCAGGAACGAACCTGCAGGAGATCCTGTACCTGTCAATCCTTCACATCGTTCCCAATGCACCCTTCGCCTCGCTGCTTTACTCGCTGGCTTACGTGGCCGTCTGCTGGCTCTTCACCTACCCGCTATACCGGCGCGGCCTATTCATCAAAATCTGAGATTTTGGACGCGCCTTACGTTGGCCGGTCGACATATTTTTCTACTTACCCGTGATCTGAGCGCTACACTGTATCCGCGAACCGGCCGACCCCACGGCAATGTTCCATGAACTCAATTCAGCGAAGACATCCCCATGGAGCCGATTGGCAGGTAAATAGTGATCAGGATTTCGAACTTCCCAGTAATTCTGGCGGTGCTTTCTCTACTTGCTATGTGGTTAGCGGGTCGAATTGGGTGTTATATCCGTGAAAAACGAATGGCCAGGCGGGGGCCGCCGAGTTCGGATTTCAACATTGCTCTCACCGCGACCTTGACGCTGCTTGCACTCATCATCGGATTCAGTTTCTCGCTGGCAATGAGTCGATACGATCAGCGCAGGAACTATGAGGAAGCCGAGGCCAACGCCATTGGAACGGAATATCTTCGAGTTGACGTGCTGCCGGCAGCCGACGCGGCAAAAATAAAAAGCCTTCTGGAACGATATACAGATCTGCGGATTTCATATTATCGATCGCGACCTGGAGCCGCACTGAATCAGATCAATGCCGAGACGGCGCAGCTGCAGGACCAGTTGTGGCGGGCTGTGGCTGTCCCCGCATCGGCGCCACCGACTCCCGTCTCCGCCCTGACCATCGCAGGAATGAATGACGTTCTCAACTCGCAGGGATATACCCAGGCTGCATGGTGGTATCGCATTCCCAGGGAGGCGTGGATTCTGATGGTTGTCATTGCGCTCTATGCCAATTTCCTGATGGGTTTTGGTGCCGAGGGCCCGCGGACAAATTCTCTGCTGCTTGTACTCCCGTTTCTCGTGTCCATCTCGTTTCTGCTGATCGCGGACATCGACAGCCCGCGTGGAGGTCTGATTCGCTTGAATCCCGTGAACCTGATCGCGCTCGCGCAGTCATTGCATGGACATTAGCCGCGCCTGCAATTCACGGCCGGCTTGGATGTCGCTGAGCGTCAAGCCAGCTCTGCAAAATCAGCACAGCCGCGATCTGATCGATCACATCTTTTCGATCCCGTGCGCCCCGCCCCACCAAGTCCAAATGGCGATGCGCTTCGGCTGTGCTCATTCGCTCATCCCATAAATGCACCGGCAAGTTGAATTCCGCACGCAGGCTGTCGGCAAATTTCTCCGCAGCAATCGCCCTCGGGCTGCGATCGCCGGAAAGATGAATTGGCCATCCAATCACAATTCCTGCGCAACTGTGACGTCGCAATAGTCGTCCAATCGACCGCAAGTCATTGCGTGTCTTGGAGTGGACGATCGTTAGCAAAGGCTGCGCTGTCAGGCCGAGCTCATCGGAAATGGCGACGCCGATTCTTCGCGCTCCGTGATCCAGCCCCAAGATGCGCGGAACTGTCTGAGAAGCGTGGGTTTCATCCAACGACGGCGACGAACTTGGCGGAGTCTCCACGAAGGTGATGGTACCCGAAATGCTGCGACCCGGGCCCGCAAGTGGCTCATACCACCTACAATATAGGGAGGCGTTTGGAATCCCTGGAGTTCGTGTCTGCCGTGCGTGCATTCCTAGTGTTTCTTCTAGTTCTGATACTCGCTACTGCAGGCGCATACTTCCTGCTGATTTTGCCCTTTGGCCCGTCGACGCGCACCTTGGTGACCATCGCACCGGGAACATCGGTGAATGGCATCGCGTGGACGCTCCAGAAGAATGGCATTATTCGCAATCGATTCGCGTTCGACCTGGTGGCGCGGTTGGAGCGGGGCACGCTGAAGGCAGGCGTCTATCGCTTTGATCATCCTGCGCCGCTACTGGACGTGTACCACCGTATCCGGATTGGCGATGTTTACACGGTTGCGCTGACCATTCCAGAAGGCTTCAACATGTTCGACGTTGCGGCCGCTGTAGAGAAAGCCGGTCTGGGTTCGCGCGAAGTGTTTCTGACCGCTGAGGAACACGATACTGGCATGATTCGTGATCTGGATCCCAAGGCCCCGAGTCTGGAAGGATATCTTTTTCCGGACACGTACAAGCTGGCGCCGAACATGACGCCCGAGCAGATTTTAGGAGAGATGGTGGCACATTTTCGTCAGGAGGCGCAGCGGCTGGGGTTGACGCAAAATATTCCCGCGACGGTCACGTTGGCCTCGCTGGTGGAACGGGAGACTCCCGTGGGCAGCGATCGCCCCATGGTTGCCAGCGTGTTTGAAAATCGGCTGGCCCAGAACATGCCGCTCGATACTGATCCTTCCGTGATCTACGCGGCCCTGTTAGAAAAGCGCTACCGTGGCGCAATCTATGCATCTGATCTAAAGGCCCAATCGCCGTATAACACCTACACGCATACGGGATTGCCTCCCGGGCCAATTTGCAATCCTGGAATTCCGTCATTGGAGGCTGCCATGCACCCGGCTCAGACCAACTTTCTTTACTTCGTCAGCGATCCCTCAAATCCAGGCCATTCTCGCTTTGCGGCCACGCTGGCGGAACATGAGAAAAATGTGGCGGCGTATCGCAAGGCGCAGTCCGCGCAGCAGCCAGGGGATGGTAGATAATTTTGCAGCGACTGCTGGCTAATCTTCGTAAGTATTTCTCGGCTCCGGCTTTTGCCAGCCCCTCCAATGGCGCGCCAATTGTCTGGCGGGTAATGCTGGCATGCCTGCCGATGTTGCTATTGTCCGGCTGCCTGAAACATACCCGCATTCTGGAGCGTCCACAGGCGCCTGCCGTGGTGCTAACCGCCACCCCTCAGCAATTAATCCAACAGCTCGACGAGCGCTATGACGCCATTCATTCAATACTTGCGAAGGTGATGATTCAGGCCTCGGTCGGCGGGGCCAGCAAGGGCAAGGAGACCGATTACACATCTTTCCGCGGTGATATTTTGCTGCGGCAGCCCTCCATGTTGCGCGTCCTCGGGATGATGCCTGTTCTTGAGACCCGCATGTTCGATATGGTCAGCAGCGGAAATCGCTTTACCCTGCTGATTCCGCCCAAGGACCTCGCCATCACCGGCACTGGCACCGTCACCACCCCGTCGAAGAATCCGTTGATGAATCTGCGGCCGGCGGTCTTTTACGACTCGATGTTGGTCAAAAAAGTGGAGCCAGATGACCTGGTCTACGTCACCAGCGATACCGGCATCGTGCGCGATCCAAAAACGCATCACCTGATGGCCGAGCCGGACTACGAGCTGGGCATTCTGCGCCGTATCGGCAACAGCCAGCAGCTCATGCCGGAACGGGTCGTACATATCAGCCGCACCAATCTGCTGCCGTTTCAGCAGGACGAGTATGATTCTCACGGAATTCTTGTGACCCGTACCCTCTACACCGACTACCGCACCTTCGACGGCATTCCATATCCGACGAAAATTACCATCGACCGCCCCATCGATGGGTATCAACTCACCCTGACGATCGAGAAGCTGACATTCAATCATCCTTTGGCGAATGATCAATTTGAATTGAAGATTCCCGAGGGAACAAAAATTCAGAAGCTGCCGTAGGAGTTCCTTAGGCACGGCAGTTCCTCCGGAATCGGCACCCGTTGTACCTCCTGCGCCTGCTTCACGTCCTGCTCCATCACCTTCTGCCGCCGTTGCGAACTCCGGAAGTGGCGCAGCAAAACGAAAGAAAAAAAGACGAGCGAGACAAAATCACAGCATTGCTTCGCTTCACCTGACATAGCAGCCAGGAGCACTTGATCAGGACCGTTTTTTACTCTATGTAGTCGCCGACGCCGGCACGTCCGGCTTTTTTCGCAGAAACTTCAAGGCAGGTGCGGTCATCGCCGTGGTGATCAATGCCACCAGCACAAGAATGGTGAACAGCTGCGTATTGATCGCACCGGCCTGCAGCGCCAGGTTCACTACTACCAGGTCAATCAAGCCGCGGGTATTCATCAGGAAACCCAGCAACATGGACTCCCGAGACGGCAAACTCGATTTCCGCGCGCCATAATAGGTCCCGCCAACTTTGCCTGCAATGGCGATCGCCAATAACACCAGAAACCAGAAGAGCACATTTTTCCCGCCCAAGTCGCGAAACTCCGTGTGGATGCCGGTCACTGCAAAAAATACCGGAAGCAGCAACACAGAAACCAGAGGATGAATCGTTCGCTCCAACTGGCGATGCCAGTGGTGCAGCCGAGGAACGCACATACCCGCGAGAAAAGCTCCGAAAAGCGCATGCACGCCCAGCCGTTCCGTCACGAAGGCGCACCCGAGGATGAAAACCAGGAACACCGCCAGCAGTACATTGGAAATGTTGGGCGCGCCTTTCCAGCGAACCAGCTTGGCGAGCGCCGGACGAACCACGCCCAGCAGAAAAACGCCGAACACCACCAGCAGCAGCATCTTCAACAGCAACATCCATACGGAGGAGTTGATGGAATCGATCATTAGCGCGACCGCCAACAGAATCCACCCCAGCACATCCGCAATCGCCGCGCATACCAGCGCCAGCATGTTCAGCTTGGCATCGCCCGTTCCGTTATCCCGCAGCATGCGCGCCAGAACCGGAAACGCCGTCGTGCTCAGTCCCACGCCCACAAACAGCAGGAACGCCGTGAAGTTCGGATTGGTTCCGTGAAAGTTACGAAACATCACCACGCCCAGCCCACAGCCCAGCGCAAACGGGATGATCATGGAGAGCAGGCTGATCTTCATCGCCGCCTGCCGCTGCTGCCACACCGACTCAAAATCCAGGTTCATCCCCTCCAGAAACAGATAGAGAACCATACCCAGTTCACTCACTAGCGTCAAATCATGCAGTGAAGCAGGAGGAAACAGGTTGGCGATCAGATGGGGCATGGCGTATCCGAAGACTGAGCGCCCTAGAAGTATGCCACCCAGCATTTCTCCCACCACGCGCGGCTGGCCCAGTTTGCCCAGCAGGACACCGCACATGCCTGTCACCAACACAATTACGGCGATCTGTAATAGGAATAGTGCGAGTGCGCTCATGGGTGTAGGGAATACCTTTTCCTGTTGTATCAGGATGTGGGACGCAACGCCGTGAAAGGGAGATCGCGACAGACTCTATTTTCCCGGGCAGCTAGGCCGTGTCCGGCACGACAGTCTTTGTTCGAGTTTCGAGTCCACCCTTTGACGCCAACGGTAGATCAAAACAACTTCTCCCGGCGGCGAATTCTGCGCAAAGTTGTTGAGTCAAACTCACCAGGACGCTCAGACGCGGGTCGGCGTATTCTGTTTTGCTGCGGCGAGGATGGACTTAGTCGCCACCAGAAAGGGTTCCCATGAAATGCACATGGATATTGACGGCAGTGCTGTTGCTGCCGGTTGGCATGACGGCACAGAGCGCGCTTCCGTCAGGAACAATGCTCCCTGTCAACCTCGATACCGGCCTCAATGCCGCCAAGTCGCATCCCGGTCAGCAAATTCGCGCCACAGTCATGCAAAATATCCCAGGCACACCCATCCGTCGGCGCGCAAAAGTGCTGGGACATGTGGTGCAGGCGAGCGCTTCAAAGGATGGACCTTCGAGGCTGGAAATCAGCTTCGATGCGGTTCAGGTTCACGGTGCCATGCTTCCCATAGAAGCGGATCTTCGGGCGGTGGCTGGGTTCATGACTGTGGAGGAGGCAAAGATGCCCGAGGTGATGTCATCACGAGCGATTCCGCCGGATGAGTCGAACAGCACGCAGATAGGCGGCGATCAGGTCTATCGCGGAGGCGGTCCGGTAGTCGAACGGGGACGGAAAGTGGGTCAGCCGACACCCTACGGCGTTCTCGTGCTCCCGCAGGTCGATCCTGAGCACCTCTGCCGAGGGAACGTGGGAGATACCACACGACCCCAGGCCTTTTGGCTTTTCTCTGCGGATGCATGCGGCGCTTATGGTCTCAGGGGTGTCCGCATCGAGCATGCGGGACGAACGCATCCGAGAGGCAAAATCATTCTTGTGCGTGACAAAGGAAAGCTCGAACTCAGCGAAGGCACCGGGCTGTTGCTGCGCATCCAGGGTTCATAAAAAACGCGGATCGCAGCATCCTTCTACGAATCGACATGACCAGATTGCGCGAGTTTGCAATCTGCGAGCGTGCAGAACCATCTCTCCAGTCGCTGCTTAGTAGCGGTTGAAGTCGCGAATCGTGTCGCTGGCGGCATTGGCAGCTTTGCCTGCGGTATCCTGCACCGCACCCGCAATCTGATCGGCCACCCCTCGCCCGGCCAGATCATCGTCGCCCGTAATTCGGCCAACGCTTTCTTTCACTTTGCCCAGCAGATCTCGCCCGGTTCCTGCGATGCGCTGCTTGCTTCCCCACAGATCCGTTCTGTCTGCGGCTGCCTCCAGCTCATCGAACTCTGCTGCGTACCGGACGGCACGGCGATCCAAAAAGATATATGTGGCGACAATGCCGAGAGCGAGAGGTATCCAGACTAGACGCTTCATTCGTTTTTCTCCTGTCACAGGTAGGATGCCGACGGAATCTTCGGCAATTACGATGAGCCAGACTGTTTGCCTTGATGAAGGCCAGCTATCGCCATCGATCCCAAAACTGCAGCAATAGCCCAACCACTGCAGAAGCCCCCAGTCAGCCTTCCTGCATCCTACGCTGTAGGGCAAGGAGAGGAAACCATGACCCCCATTCCAGAAAAAACACGCAAACCTGTAGGCGCAGATTCGAACCCAACCTCAACCACCGAATCCCACCCCCGCCATTGATCGCAATGCCCCTGCCGGAACCAAAAATTCCCTCGGAGCAGAGAGCGTTCGCGACGGTCGTCCCGCCACCAAAGACAACGTTATTGAGGCGATAGACGAGATGGAGCCGGGCACTACTAGCTTGCGCCAGAAATAGTCAATTATTTTCAATGCTTTACATTGTGTATTAATTTGATATAAATACGCTCATATAATCTGCCTGTATATGCTATAGTATTTCTAGGCGTACCGGCTGGGGTGCCGAATCTCGCCCGCCGCGTCTCCACCTATTTCAAATTTCAAAAAACCTCAAGGAGGAAGATCCATGGCCATCACACGTTGGACACCATTTCAAGACATGTACACGCTGCAAAACAGCCTCAACTCCTTTCTGCGCGAAGTAAATCGTGGCGAGGATGAATCCCTTTCGTCAAGCGCGTTTGTTCCCCCCGTCGACATCTATGAGGATGCGAATCACATCGTGCTCAAGCTCGAAGTTCCCGGAATGAAGCTCGAGGACTTCAATATTCAGCTGGAAAATAATGCACTCACGGTTCGCGGCGAGCGCCACTTCGAGAAGGAAACCAAAGAAGAGAATTATCACCGCGTCGAGCGTCGCTACGGCAGCTTTGCCCGCGTGTTCACGCTTCCCAACACGTTGGACTCGGAAAGCGTGAAGGCGAACTATGATGCAGGCGTCTTGACCATCGAACTGGGCAAGCGCGCCGAAGCCAAGCCGAAGCAGATTAAAGTTTCGGTTAGCGGTGCGACGACTGGGCCAAAAACTGTCGACTCCAAATCAACGGAGTCGAAACCAACCGAGTCCAAACCTGCGGCATAATAGGTTCGAGGCAGGATTCGGATGGACTCGATTCATCTGAGACAGGGCAGGGGATTCGCAGAAAAACGCGGCTCCTGCCCCGTTTTCTCCATCCATAGAATTAGATCGCATCAGAAATTCCACACGAAAGCAGGACACGTATCATGGCCGTTCGCTGGGACAAACTTACCGTAAAAGCGCAGGACGCCGTACAGACGGCCACCAATCTGGCCAGCGACAACGGCAATCCGGAATTGCAGCCGACCCATCTGCTGTTGGCATTGCTGCAGGATAAAGAGGGCATCGTCACGCCCGTGCTACAGAAGGCCGGCGCCAATCCAGAAGCCCTGCGCGCCCGACTCGAGAAGGCGCTCGCCACATTTCCCAAGGTTTCCGGTGACTCCAACCAGGCGCAGCCCTCGAAAGCCTTCCTCAAGGTGGTCGAGCAGGCATTTCAAGAAGCCGCCAATTTTAAAGATGAATATGTCTCTACTGAGCACCTGTTGCTGGCCATCGCGCAGCAGAAAAACGATCCCGCACAAATGGCGCTCGCTGCGGAAGGTGCAACTCACGATGCCATCCTGCGCGCGTTGACCACCGTGCGCGGCACGCAACGCGTCACAGATCAAAATCCTGAAGCGAAGTTTCAGGCGCTGGAGCGCTATGCTCGCGACCTGACGGAGTTGGCGCGTCGCGGCAAACTCGATCCCGTGATCGGCCGCGATGAAGAAATTCGTCGCGTGGTGCAGGTGTTGTCTCGCCGCACAAAAAACAATCCTGTGCTGATTGGCGAACCCGGCGTCGGCAAAACCGCTATCGTCGAAGGCCTCGCGCGCCGCATCGTCTCTGGCGATGTACCGGATGTGCTGCGCGACAAGCGCGTCATCTCGCTCGATCTGGGCGCAATGCTGGCCGGCGCAAAATATCGCGGAGAATTTGAGGATCGCCTGAAGGCCGTATTGAAAGATATTGAAGATGCACAGGGCGGCATCATTCTCTTCATCGACGAGTTGCACACCCTGGTTGGTGCGGGTGCGGCAGAAGGCGCCATTGACGCCAGCAACATGCTCAAGCCGGCCCTGGCGCGCGGCGAGCTGCGGGCCATCGGCGCCACCACGCTGAATGAATATCGCAAGTACATCGAGAAAGATGCTGCGCTGGAGCGGCGTTTCCAGATCGTCTACGTTGGCGAGCCGAATGTCGAAGACACCATCGCAATTCTGCGTGGTCTGAAGGACCGCTATGAAACGCACCACAATGTGCGCATCAAAGATTCCGCGATTGTCGCGGCCGCGACCTTGTCGCATCGCTATATCTCCGACCGCTTCCTGCCAGATAAAGCCATTGACCTTGTCGACGAGGCTGCGGCCTCGCTCGCTATTCAGATTGGTTCCGTCCCAACAGAAATCGATCAACTCGAACGCCGCGCCACCTCGCTTGAAATTGAGCGCACAGCGTTGAAGCGGGAGAAAGACGAGAACTCCAAAGAGCGTCTGAAAGAAGTGACCAAGGAGCTGGCAACGCTGCATGAGGAAATCGCCGCCCTGCGTGCCCATTGGCAAAAAGAGCGCGGCGACATCACGCGCCTGGCGGAGTTGAAGAAGCAAGTCGAAGCCATGCGCCAGGATGCGGAGGAGCAGACACGCCGTGGCAATTTCGAGCGTGTCGCGCAAATCCAATACGGCGAGCTGCCCAAGCTGGAGGCCGAGCTAAAGAAGCTGAACGCCGCGCAGGAGGGCGCCGCAGGCGGACCGCGAATGTTGAAAGAAGAGGTTGACGAAGAAGACATTGCCCGCATCGTTAGCAAATGGACTGGCATTCCCATCTCCAAAATGCTCGAAGGTGAAGTGCAGAAGCTGGTGCAGATGGAAGATCGTCTGCGCGAGCGCGTCATCGGTCAGGACGAAGCGCTGCGCGTGGTTGCGAATGCGATTCGACGCTCTCGTGCCGGCCTCAGCGATCCCAATCGTCCCATCGGCTCGTTCATTTTTCTCGGGCCCACCGGCGTCGGCAAAACCGAAACGGCACGCGCCCTGGCGGAGTTTCTCTTCGACGATGAGCAGGCCATGACCCGCATCGACATGTCGGAGTACATGGAGAAGCATGCGGTTTCGCGCTTGATTGGCGCGCCTCCGGGCTATGTTGGCTATGACGAGGGCGGTCAGCTTACCGAAGCTGTGCGTCGTCGCCCGTATTCTGTCGTGCTGTTCGACGAAATTGAAAAAGCGCATCCCGATGTCTTCAACGTGTTGCTGCAGGTGCTCGACGATGGCCGCCTCACCGACTCACGCGGCCGCACCGTCGACTTCAAAAACACCGTGCTGATTATGACCTCCAACCTAGGTGCGCAATTTCTCAACACTGAAGCGCTGGAGGATGAAGCCAGCTTCGACGAAGCGCGTGAACAGGTGATGCAGGTCGTGCGGCAAAGCTTTCGTCCGGAGTTTCTGAACCGCGTCGACGACATCGTCATTTTCCGCCCGCTCGGCGAAGAACAGTTGGAGCATATCCTGACGCTGCGCATCGCGGACCTGAATCGCATGTTGGCGGATCGTCGCATCACTGTCGAGATGACCGAAGCAGCGAAACGTCAGCTCTTCTTGACCGGCTACGATCGCGCCTACGGAGCTCGTCCGCTAAAGCGCGCAATTCAACGGCTCATCCAGGATCCGCTCGCCATCAAGATTCTCGATGGCGAAGTGGTGCATGGCGATCACGTGCTGCTCGATGCTGATCCGCTCCACAATCAGCTGGAGATCAAGGTGCTCGCGCGCACCGAAGTCAATCTCGGCTAGCGGAATCCCAGGCCTCCAACGCAGCACAAGAAAATAGGAGAATTCATCATGAAGGTCGGAATCATCGGTTCTGGAGAGGTGGCGCAGGCGTTGGGAGATGGCTTCCTCGCCCACGGACATGAAGCCATGCTCGGCACCCGCAACGCATCCAAGCTCGCGGGCTGGCAACGCCAAAATCCCAAGGGCCGTGTGGGTACCTTCGCCGAAACAGCTGCCTTTGGAGAGATTGTCGTTCTCGCGGTCAAAGGTCTGGTCGCGGCCGAAGCCCTGCGTGGCGCCGGCATCGACAACCTTGCCGGCAAAGTCGTAATCGACGCTGTCAATCCCATTGCTGATGAACCGCCGGATCACGGCGTCCTCAAATTCTTTACCGGTCCCAATAAGTCATTGATGGAGTCCCTGCAGCAGCAATTTCCCGCCGCCCATTTCGTGAAGGCATTTAATTCCGTCGGATGTCAGCTCTTCGTCAACCCAAAATTCGATGCAGGCAAACCCACCATGTTCATCTGCGGAAATGATGATTCAGCCAAAGCCACGGTGAAGAAAATTCTCGATCAATTTGGATGGGAAACTGCCGACATGGGCACTGCAGAGGCCGCGCGTGCCATCGAACCGCTCTGCATGCTCTGGTGCATCCCCGGATTCACGCGCAACCAATGGAGCCACGCCTTCAAACTGCTGCGTAAATAAAATCGGGTCACAAGACCAACTCGCGACGTGGGTTTGTTACAGAATGCGCCGTTCTTGCAGGTAGCGTCGCAATCTCAAAGTTCATTGGCCCGCTGAACAGAAATGGCGCTAGAATGGCCCAACTCCAAATTTGCTAGCGAGACAACATGCTCTCTTTGCGACGTGCTTATTTTCTTGCCTTGATTCTTCTTCTGACCGCCGGCCTGCAGGCCAAACAGCCGACCGAATATTCCATCAGCCGACAACTGGACAAGTTGCAATCGCTTTCGACCGCAGACAGTTCCGCAGTCGCGCTGCAGATTGCTACCGACATTCGCACTCTGCCACCGGGGATGGAGAAAGTAAAACTGGCAGACGCCCTGTCGGAAATGGTGACAGGGGGCAACCCCAGCCCTCAGCTCCTGCAGGCAGTCGCCACCACCCTCTCGCAGGCGCTCTCGGAACATCCGATTCCAGAGAAAAAAGATCAGCCCGCTGCGCCCTATATGAACCTGGCAAGGTATGTGCGATACGAAAATGTCACTGTAGATCTGAAGGCTTCCAGCCTGGATCATGCCGAGAAAATCCTAGCGGACAACGACGCCTCTCTCGACCATGTGGACTTTACATTGAAGGACATGCATGGCAAGAAAGTGACGCTGTCGCAGCTTCGCGGCAAAATAGTCCTGGTCAACTTCTGGGCCACGTGGTGCCTACCCTGCCGGGTCGAGATGCCGGCTCTGGACGCCATTTATAAACGGCTCCAGTCGCAAGGAGTGGAGGTACTTTCTATCACCAAAGAAAACGGATTCCAAGTGTCCCTGTACCTGACTCAAACCAGCTACCATCCTCCCATCCTTCTGGATGCGGGGGGCAAGGTGTTCAAAGATTTTCACATTACAACGATTCCCAAAACCTTTGCTTTCGATCGCGAAGGCAAGCTCGCTGCCCAGTCGATGAATCAATGCTCGCTCAATCAGTTTCTGGCTATGATCAGAAAGGCTGATCTCCAGAATTGAGATCGATCCAGCCTGGACGTACTCTCAGCTTTGACCCATGAATGCGCACTAACTTACGCCTCATAGTCCAGTTCTGCAGCGACAGCCAGCAGCGGCATCAGCCAATCCACAAGCTTCTGGTGTACAGGATGCGTGAAATAGGCCTCGAGCGCCGCTTGATCGCTGAACTTCATCACCCCACCATGGGTAAACCCCTGCGAACGCGGCGAAGTGTTCGCGTTGTAGCTGGTCTCGATCAATCCCGGAATTTGCCCCTGCAACCCGCGAATTCTCTCCGCCGCCTGTTGCTTTTCCTGCTCGCTGGCCTGCGGTTTCCATTGAAACAAAAACACATGAATCATCATTGACGCGAATCGCCCCTTTTCTCTTCGGATCATGAATCCTCTCCAGCATTCGGTGAATCTGGTAATAAGAAGTGTAGCCGAGGAGAGTCGGAAATGACCGTGACTTGGATAACTGTTTGCGCCCTTGTGGTGTCCATCGTTGTATGGAGCAAACGCAGGAGAGATATCCAGCAGATGAAGCGGCACAGCATCACCCCGGAAGTCCTCTATGCGTTGTTAGCCAGCCATCAAGACGTACTTGTCTTCGACGTGCGAGAGCCCCTCGACGTGCTCGTCGATTCTGAGATTATTGCTGGCGCGAAACGACTCGCCCCAAGAGAGGTGCGCGACAATCCATCGTTGATACCAAAAGAAAAAGATACAGTGGTGTATTGCACGTGCCCAAGCGATAAGACCAGCCGAGCGATCTTGCAGCGAGCGCTGGCCGTAGGCTTTGTGCGAATCAAATTCCTGAAAGGCGGACTGGAAGGCTGGAAAGCGAAGGGCTACCCGGTCGAGCCATTCGAGGAAACGTTCCGCCTCGACACTGGCACCTAGCAGTGCCTTGGAAAATTTCGGATGTTTAAGCCATCATCGCTTCCGCGCCACCGCGACCCGCGGAATCCCTTGCAGGTCGGCGATAAACTCCACTCCACCCCAATCCGCGTTATTCACCAGCGCACGAACTGCTTCGCGCTGGCCCTGGCCAATTTCCATCATCAGCCATCCGCCGGGTACCAGCAGTGGAAGCGCATCCGGAACCAGTCGTCGATAGACTTCCAGTCCCGTCGGACCGGCGAACAGCGCCTGCGCCGGCTCATATTCGCGCACTTCCGCAGGTAGCGACTTGCGTTCCGAATCGGCGACGTACGGCGGGTTCGACATGATGGCATCGAAGCGCTCGTCCGCAACTGCACGTAACAAATCCGACTCGACGAATCGAATCCTGTTCGCCACCTGGTTCACCTGAGCATTCTGCCGTGCCACAGCCAACGCCGCCGGGCCAATATCCAATGCGACAACTTCAGCCGCAGGCAGCGAATGCGCGAGTGTCACAGCAATCGCGCCGGATCCCGTACCGACATCTGCAATCCGCACACCCGCCCGATCCTTCAGTCGCGCGATCGCAGCTTCCACCAGGTGTTCCGTCTCGGGCCGCGGAATCAGCACATCCGGCGTCACATGAAATGTCAGCCCAAAAAACTCCTGTTCGCCGATAATGTACTGCACGGGTACGCCGCGTAAACGTTGCTGTATCTCCGCGTTGAAGGCTTCCGTCTGCAGTGCCGTCAGCGGCCGCTCACGATACGCATACATTTCCGCATGCGGAATTCCAAGCACATGACGCAACAGCAGGATCGCGTCCGAACGACTGCGCGCCGCAGGGATGGAGTCAGACTCATCCAGTAGGGAAGTCCCCCACGCGATCGCGTCGCCAATGGTCATCGACTCCGCGAACATTCCTCTCATACAGTCGCCGCATCGTGTTTCAGCCGCTCCGCCTGATCGTGCGAAATCAGGGCGTCGACAACAGGTTGCAGTTTCCCTTCCATCACCTCGGAGAGTTGATGAATGGTCAGGCCGATGCGATGATCCGTCAGGCGGTTTTGCGGGAAATTGTAGGTACGGATTTTTTCGCTGCGGTCGCCGCTTCCCACCATCTGCTTGCGTTCCTTCGCCAGCGCCTGTTGTTGCTTCTCCATTTCCACTTCGTACAGCCGCGATCGCAGCACCCGCATTCCCTTCTCGCGGTTTTTGATCTGCGATTTTTCGTCCTGACAACTCACCACAGTTCCCGTGGGCAAATGCGTGATGCGCACCGCGGAATACGTGGTGTTCACCGACTGTCCACCAGGCCCTGACGAGCAGAAGGTATCGATGCGCAGATCCTTCGCCTCAATCTTGATGTCCACATCCTCGGCTTCCGGCAACACCGCCACTGTCACTGCGGAAGTGTGCACGCGTCCCTGCGTTTCCGTCTGCGGAACGCGCTGAACACGATGTACGCCGCCTTCATACTTCATCTGCGAAAACACGCGTTCACCTTCAATAATCGCGATGACTTCCTTCATGCCGCGCACGCCCGACTCCGACATGGAGAGAACTTCCACCTTCCAGCGATGCAGTTCCGCAAAGCGCGTGTACATGCGAAACAGTTCCGCCGCGAACAGAGAGGCTTCATCGCCGCCCGTGCCTGCTCGAATCTCTAGAATTACGTTCTTTTCGTCATTGGGATCTTTCGGCAGCAACAGCACGCGAATCCGCTCTTCCACCGCAGGCTGCTCCGCCTCCAGTTGCGCCAACTCTTCCTCTGCCATGGCGCGCATGTCCGGGTCCGGCTCGGTGAGTATCGCCTTGGCATCGGCGATACCGTGCTCAATGCGCTTCAACTCCCGAATGCTTTCCACCACCGCTTGCAAATCACGATGTTGCTTGGCGACTTTCTGATACTGCTGCTGATCCGAGACCAGCGCCGGATCGGCCATCTGGGCAGATAGGTCGTCATAGCGTGCTTCAATTTGTGTCAGTCGTTCAAGCATGTTCCATGTCCATGGCCATTTGTGTGGTACGCCGAAACCGGCCAGTTCAGCGACAATTGAATGAAGTTTCGTGCAGCGAAAGGCGAACGGAAAACATCATAAGGCGGCAGGAGCCGCTAATAGTGCGTCTCACCAGGAGTACGGATTGCCCGCGATAGGTTCAGCGAGAAAATATCTGTTTGCCACATAGGATGTTGCCTGCTCTATGGTAACGCGTTTCCTGGCCAGCCAGGAGAGCAAGAAAGGAGTCCGCTTCGATGGCTGGAACGGATGCCACATGGCTGAAGTTCGCAGAATTAGGCGAAGCGCTGGGCGCTACGCGCAGCAAGCTCGCCAAGCGCGCCGCGATGTCGCAATACTTGCGCTCGCTCGACTCAGTCAGCGTCGGCATCGCCGTTCAATACCTAACCGGTGCGGTTTTTCCTGAAGCCGATTCGCGCAAGCTCCAGGTCGGTGGACAGATGATTGTGCGCGCGCTCAAGACCGTGACTCACGCCGATGGGGATCGTTTCCATGCCGCCTATCGCAAGTATGGAGATCTGGGCGCAGCGGCAGAAGAATTGCTGCAGATGGCCAACATTGGGTCGAAGCACCTCAGCCTGACCGAAATCGCTGCGCGTCTCGATTCACTGGCAACAGCGCGAACACAAGTTGCAAAATCAGCGCAATTGGTCGATCTGCTGCGATCGGTCTCCCCACTCGAAGCGAAATATCTCATCAAGCTGATGACTGGCGACATGCGCACCGGCGTCAAGCAAAGCCTCGTTGAAGAAGCCATCACCGCAGCGACAGATCGCGAGCTTTCGGCGGTGCGCCACGCGGGAATGCTGCTCGGTGATCTCGCGCAGGTGGCGGATCTCGCTCGTCAGGACGCCTTGTCGACAGCGCGTTTCCAAATGTTCCATCCGCTCGGATTCATGCTCGCTACTCCTGCCGCAAATGCCGAAGAAGCCTATGCTCGCTTCGCCGCCGAAGAAACAGAATCCTCCCCCAACCTCGAGCCAGCCGCCCAGATTGAAGACAAGTATGATGGCATGCGCGCCCAGCTCCACTGCGGCGACCCTCAGCAGCCCGGCCGCGTGCGCATCTTCACCCGCACCCGCGACGATGTCACCGCCAGCTTTCCAGAGCTGGCGGAGTGGTTTTCCGCGGTCAAAACTCCGGCCATCCTCGACGGAGAAATTCTTGCGTGGGATTACGCCACCGATCGCGCGCGGCCGTTTACCTCCCTGCAGCCGCGGCTCAGCCGCAAACGCGTGACCACCGCAATGCGTGCCGAGGCGCCAGTCGTCTACATGGCCTTTGATTTGCTTTTAGCCGGCGACGATCTGCTGCTCGCTGCTCCGCTGCGTCTGCGACGCAAGCAATTGGAGGCCTGGACCTCCACAGTGCCGCAAAACGTCGACGCAAAATCCCTGCAGGCAATCGCAGTTTCGCCGCAGGCCTCTCTATTTGCCACCGACATTGTTACAGATACAGATGACGTCCCCGCACGGCTGAAACTAGCCCCCATTTCGCACGCAACCTCTCCCCAGCAAATCGACGAAGCCTTCACCGCGGCTCAGGCGCGAGGCAACGAAGGCCTTATGCTCAAATTGCTCGACTCGACCTACCAGCCAGGCCGTCGCGGGTCCGCGTGGATCAAATTGAAGCGCGAACTCGCCACTCTTGATGTGGTCGTCACCGCTGTGGAATACGGTCATGGCCGTCGTGCTGCCGTATTGAGCGACTACACCTTCGCCGTGCGCGATGGCCGGAGCCTCCGCAATGTCGGCAAAGCCTACAGCGGGCTCACAGATCAAGAAATCCTCGCCATGACGCAGTGGTTCCTCGAACACACCGTGGAATCGAACCGCAGCCAGTTGATCGTTGAGCCGAAGATCGTCATCGAGGTCGCTTTCAACAACGTCATGCAGGGCGATCGACACGACAGCGGCTACTCGCTCCGCTTTCCCCGCATTCTCCGTCTGCGTCCCGACAAGCCGGTCGCGGAAATCGACACCCTCGACCGAGTGGCGGAGCTTTTTCACTCGCAGCACACCACATAAATCCCATCTCCCGTCGCGACACTCCGTCTTTCACGCTTCCCGCTGCGCTACCGCCGCTCCACAGACCTCTTCAAAACCCGCCAACTTCATCGGTATAATAGCTAGATTGCAATAAACCGATGCCGTGGCATCCCGGTGTCAGGGGATTTCGCGTATCTATTGTTGTATCTATGCGGTCCCGGATAATCCCATGACGGAACATATTAAGAAGCAATTGGAAGCCGAAATTCGCCAGTTGGAGCATGAGCTGACGCACGAGCTTCCCTTGGAAATCAAGAAGGCCGCCTCGCTCGGCGACCTCAGCGAAAATGCCGAGTACCACATGGCCAAGCAGCGCCAGGTGTTCGTCAACGCGCGCCTCGGCCAGCTCAAGCAGCGCATGTCAGAGCTTGCCCTGGTCAACCTGTCGAACATTCCCCGCGACCGCGCCGCCTTCGGCTCTACCGTGCTGGTTTATGATTCTTCCAAAGATGAGAAGATCGAGTACAAGCTGGTCACCAGTGAAGAGTCCGATGTCAGCAAAGGCCTCATCTCCACCACTTCGCCCATTGGGCGCAGCCTGGTGGGCAAGCGCGTTGGCGATGTCGCCACGGTCGTTACCCCCAACGGCAACCGCGAGCTGGAAATCCTCGAACTCTTCACCATCCACGACGCCAAAGAGTAGTCTCGTTCGTGCGGCGGCAGCATACCCCTATGGCGGTTTGAAATGACCTGGACAAGCGCGTTCGGTAAAGGTTGCGGTTTCATCCTGCAGAAGATTGTGGATGGTCTGGCCTTGACGCGCATTTCGCCCAATGTCCTCACCTTCATGGGCCTGGTCATCAACACCGGTGCGGCCTTTCTGTTCGGGTATGCCCGGCCCCATAATAATGTCCGCATGTTTGCCTACGCCGGTCTGGTCATTATTGGAGCAGGCATTTTTGACATGGTGGATGGCCGCGTCGCCCGCCAGACCCAGCAGGTCACCGTCTTCGGGGCCTTCTTCGACTCCGTTATCGACCGCTACTCCGACGTCGCCTTGTTCTTCGGCCTGCTGGTCTACTATGCCCGCGCCGACCGCCTGTTCTA
>DATJUD010000032.1:0-44622 GCA_035502695.1 Acidobacteriaceae bacterium | reverse complement strand
CAACGCAGCGTATATCAAGCAGATTCCAGACCTCACAGGACTCAAGTCCGAGGTCATCATTCAGAAAGCACATCACAGCCCGTGGAACCATCAGATTCGTGCGACAGGAGTCAAGATTGTTGAGGTAGAGACGGTCGACGATGTGCATAACGCCATCAGCGAGCGGACCGCTGCCATGCATTTTTTGAATTTGGCGGATCCGATGGGGCAGATTAAGAGAGAAGATTGGTTGAAGTTGGCTCATACAGCGAATCTTCCAGCGTTTATTGACGCAGCCGCGGATACTCCCCCAAAATCGCATCTCTGGGACTACGCAAATATGGGATACGATTTGATCTCATTCAGCGGCGGCAAAGCCATGCGCGGGCCACAGTGCACGGGTTTGCTGATCGGACGGCAGGAAATGATCAGCAATGCGCTTCTGAATATGAGCCCTAACGAGGATACGCTGGGCCGACCTACGAAGGTTGGCAAAGAAGAGATTATTGGCATGCTGAAGACGCTGGAGCTTTATTTAGCAGAAGACGAACAAGAGCTCGCGAAGCAGCAGTGGAAACAGCTGGACACGATAGCGAATCGTGTTAGCAAAATTGCGGGAGTTACAGTCACTCGACGTGTTCCGGAGATCGCGAACAATTTTCCGACCATTCAGATCCATCTGGATCCCAGCAAGTTTTCAATTGACGCAGGCCAGGTGAATCGACAGCTGGCGAGCATGAAGCCATCTATTGTTCTGGGTGGCGGCGGACATCATGGGAATGGCACCATCGGGATCACCGCGATTGTGCTACAGCCGGGGCAGGATCGAATCATTGCCGATGCCTTGTCGAAGGTCTTGCGCGAGCACCAGGTTTGACCGCGGCGAATGGAAGCTGTAAATATCCTTGGAGTCTTTGCATTGCGAACTCCAGCGACATCTATTTGCGCGGTGCTGTAGCGCGAAAACTAACTAGATCGTGTCCACTTGTAAGTAACAAGTTAAAGAGGAAACTATGACGATTCGCTATTCACGCCGGTCCTTTTTTGCTCACGCTCGAACTGCCCTAGCCTCTATTGGATTCTCAAGCTTGATGACACCTATGCAATCGATCGGGGCGACAATTTCTCCCGGAGAAGACGATGGCGTCGATTATTACGCGAAACTTGGTGTGCAAGAGATCATTAATGCTGCGGGAACCTATACATTTCTCACGGCGGCCATTATGCCGGAGAGCGTCCAAATGGCCGTTGCCAGGGCCGCTAAACATCCTGTGCGACTGGAAGAGTTGCAGTTAGCTGCCGGATCCTACCTGGCGAAGAGGTTGCACTGTGAAGCGGCCTTAGTGTCTGCCGGGGCGGCGTCCGCACTTACGCTCGGAACCGCCGCATGTGCGACGGTGGCGAACGATCAACACGGTGAGCGAATTCCGCCACTTATCCCGCAGGGGATGGCCTCGCTGAAAAATGAGGTGATCATGCAGAAGGGGCACCGCTACGGATATGACCACGCACTGTTGAGCTGTGGAGTTCGCATAGTAGAAGTAGAAACCTTAGATGAGTATCGCGCGGCTTTCACCCCAAAAACTGTCATGACGCATTTCTTTAATGCGGCTACAAGTGGAACCATCAGTCGCGAGGATTGGATTCGAGTTTCTCATGAACACAACGTCCCTAGCATGAACGATGCTGCCGCGGATATGCCTCCTATATCGAACCTATGGAAATATACGCAAATGGGATTTGATTTAGTTTGTTTTTCCGGGGGTAAGGGAATTCGAGGTCCGCAGAATGCGGGCATGTTACTCGGCAAGAAGGAACTGATCGCAGCCGCGGCACGGAACAATAACCCAATTGATAATGTGGTTGGCCGTGGGCAGAAGGTGGCGAAGGAACAAATTGTGGGGATGGTGGCTGCCGTGGACTGGCTCCTAAGCCAAACGGACGAAGGTATGGAAAAGGAATTTCGCGGGCGCGCGGATCGAATCACCAACTACCTTTCTGGTGTGCCGACGCTGACTTCACAGGTCTATGTTCCTGAGGTGGCGAATCATGTTCCCACTCTTTTATTGCGTTACGACCAAAAGAAGGTGAAAATCGCGCCGCTGGAAGTGGCGAAGATGTGCCGTGATGGTTCTCCGAGTATCGAGTTACATCCGGCTACAGGCTCACCGGAGCCTGGGCTGCCATCCGATGCAAACACAATCGTGGTGGGGGTATGGATGCTGCAGCCAGGCCAGGATTTAATCGTCGCCAAACGGTTGCGGCAGATTCTGATGAAGGCAGCCGGGACTCAAGCTTCCTGAAAGTGAAGAGGCGAGAAAGAAGAACAAGAATCCAGTGAACGCACTTGCGACGGAGATATGCAATTTCCCTGGCGGTATGTGCGGTTGAAAAGGAGAATCGCGTGAAGAAAATGATCTGGACCGCGGTGCTGGCGTGCACGGTATTGGGGACAGCGCCCGTTTTTGGCCAAGTGAAGATGACGCGGCAGCAGATTCTGTTCTATACGTCGGGTTGGAAGGGCGAACGTTTCCCGGATGGACGTCCGAAATTGCCGGATGATTTGCTGAAGCGCGCCGTAAATATGACGATTGAAGACATCTGGGATTTTCTGCGCGCCCACGGTTACGACAATCAATTTGAAGGCGGGTGGCAGGCGCTTCACCCAAAAGAATCTTTTGCAGGCAGAGCACTGACTGCGCAGTACATGCCTTTGCGGCCGGATATGGCAGCAGCCATTGCCGCCGAGGGCAAGGAGGAGCACCGCGTGGGCGACACGAATTCATGGCCTATCGCCGAACTTCAGCCAGGCGATGTGTACGTGGCCGACGGATTTGGAAAGATTATTGACGGTACGCTTATCGGGTCGAACCTGGGCAACGCAATTGCGGCGCGAAGCCACGATGGTTTCGTTTTCTATGCCGGGATTCGCGATCAGGAGGAGAATCGAGAGATTCCTGACTTCAACGGTCTCTATCGCGGCTATGATCCGTCGGCTTGGAGCCAGATGGAACTAACCTCGATCAACGCTCCTATCCGAATCGGACGAGCCGTAGTATTGCCGGGTGATCTGGTTTTGGTGAAGCCGGAGGGAGTGATCTTCATCCCGGCAATCCTTGCTGAAGCTGCCATTAGTTCTGCCGAATTTACAGCGCTGCAAGATGCATTCAATTTTGAATTGAATCGTGAAGGCAAGAACGGGGCGCAATTTGAGGGAGGGTGGACTCGGCAGAAATACGACGCCTTCGTAAAATGGATCGATGCTCACCCAGCGATGCTGAAGATGCCACGCAGCGAGTTTGATGCGATGATTGCCAAGCGGGAGCAGCGTTCCGCTGTGCGAGGTAATTCTTCGCAGACTACTTCGCCGTAACCATCGTCGTTCCTTGATGCGTAGTCAGGCGCGTATGGACATGGCGTGATGAAAGATATTGTTGGGATCGTAGCGCTGTTTTACATTCTGCAAAAACGGGTAGAGTTGTTGTTCTCCGTAATATAACTGTGGCCAATATGGGTAACTCAACATATCTCTATCGGGGTAATTGATGTAACAGCCTTCATAGTGGTCGCTGAAGTAAGGAGTACCCTTATGATAAGGGTCGGCGTTGGGGCCCGAATATAAATCCGTGTAGAACTCTCTCATCCATCCAATATTACCGGCGTCGTTTTCCGCGTGTTCCCATATTGCTATGAACTGCAGCTTCATAATCGAGGAACGTTGAGTCACAGAAGTGCTTTCTGCAAGTTCTTTTCGATTGATCGCGCCGCCGTAGGAATCGACCAATATAGTAAATCCTCGCAGATCTGTTCCCGCCTCATCGCGGCGCAGATATTTGTAGCAGCATTCAATCTCGGCCGGAGTGAAGTTTCGTTTCATATAACTGGATTTGTATTTGCCGCGTCTCTCGCCGCCTCCTCCACCTTCTCCTCCTCGCACGGTAGCGTTCAGCCATAAATGACGAGATATGTTGTATCGCGTTTCGAGAGAGTCGCTTCCGGATGCGTGCAAGGTAGTCAGGCGGCCGCGTGTCGCGGAAGTCATGTTGGCGCGCGTACCCGCAACGGGATTGAACGGTTCAAACAGGTTGAGGAATTCATTCAGCACACGCAAATCTCGACATGTACCATCGGGATTACAGAACTGAATGGAGATGCCCAAATGGCCCGACGAGGAATGTGTCAGACCCATGACCGAAAATAGGCCCCAGGTCTCCTTATCCTGGCCGCGCGTTTCCCAGTAATTCCCAAAAGTACTCACGATGCCCCTAAAGCGTTCTGGCGTCATGTCAGCCCACGCGAAGGCAATGTATGCGGCAATCACTTGCTGGGGAGCGGTTGGAAGATCAGAGAAGTAATAATCGGTGATGATCCCGAAGTTACCGCCGCCGGCACCGCAGCAGGCCCGGAACAAATCGGGATGGTTATCTTTATCTACACGGCGCGAGATCACTTTTCCGTGACTATTAACTGTGAGAATGTCGACGGCGGAAAGCCAGTCGCATGTTAGTCCGTGCAGACGCGACAACAGGCCATACCCTCCACCGCAAATGTGACCTCCTGCGCCGACAGTGCCGCAGGATCCGCCTGGAATTGTAACTCCATAGCGCTTATATAAGTCGATATATGCGGTACCTAGCTGCGTACCCGCCTGAATTCTGTAGCGCGGAGCACCGGCTACCGGCGTCGTCCGCGTTAGCAAGCTTAGGTCAAGAATGGCTCCATGGGGATTGGTATAGACGAAATCTTCATAGCAATGTCCACCACTTCGAACCGTAGGTCGGCTACCAGAATTGACAACTCGCTGCAACGCCTGCGCGACATCTTCGGCCGTGTCGCAAACCTCAATGCGATCGGCAGCGTCGGAAAGTGAAGGGGGAAATCGGGCATTGTGGCCTTGGTTTAGGCTTGGAAAGCGGGGATCCTGTCTGGTCACAACTTCGATGCTCATCGCGCTCCATTATCGCAGTGGAATGGCTCCATTCACCGGGAGGTGACATATTGAGATAGTTGTCGATCTTGCAATTATGTTATCTGGAACGCGTTGCGTACACGACGCGCGATAGAAAAATCCTAACGGGTGCAGAAAAAAGTTTGCCGACTCCAGCTTAAACTGTCAGAGCCCAGAATGGGCAGCTACTCATACGGTAATTGAATCGTATTTTTATATCTCGATGGGCAAATTGGCGCGGTTCAGTCTGCAGGGTGTGAATTTTGTTGTCTCGCGGGAGTGGAATACCATAGCAACTAATGAGCCTGTTCTTCGCCGCCGGATCGCCGACTACAGAATTCTCTCCTGCAGAGGTGAAAGCGAACTTATTCGCCGCGCTCGAGAAACTCGGTCCTCGCAGAAAGGTGCTGGCCGTGCCGCCGGACTTTACGCGCATGCATTCGATGAGCGGCATCCTGACCGAACACGCCTGGAATTATTACCGAGCCGCCCTCGCGAACGTGCTGCCGGCGCTGGGCACGCACAACCCCATGACCGAATATGAGATGGAAACCATGTTCGGCTCTGTGCCTCGCAACTTATTTCGCGTGCATGACTGGCGCAATGACGTCGTCACGCTGGGAGAAGTTCCAGCCGTGTTTATCCGCGAAGTCAGCGAAGGCAAGCTGGAATTTCCTGTGCCCGTGCAGGTGAACAAGCTGCTGCGAGATGGCGGTCATGATCTGATCCTATCTATCGGGCAGGTGGTGCCACATGAGGTTATCGGCATGGCCAACTTCAACAAAAACATTTTTGTTGGCACCGGGGGAGTTCTCGGCATTCACCGCACGCATTTTCTGGGCGCAGTATATGGCATGGAGCGCATGATGGGCCGCGCGGATACGCCTGTGCGACAAATTCTCAACTATGCCAGCGACCACTTCGCACAGGATCTGCCGATTGTTTATGTGCTGACCGTTGTCAGCAAAAATGCTGCCGGCAAGCTGGTGATGAACGGTCTATATGTCGGCGATGATTTCGAGTGTTTTGAACGCGCGGCCGATCTGAGCCTCAAAGTGAATTTCTTTATGATGGACCGGGAGATTCGCAAAGCCGTTGTTTTTCTGGACCCGCACGAATTCAAATCCACATGGCTTGGCAATAAAAGCATCTACCGCACACGCATGGCGCTGGCCGATGGCGCTGAGCTCATCGTGCTTGCACCGGGTGTGCACTCGTTTGGCGAGGATGCTGCTATTGATGCGCTTATCCGAAAATATGGCTACTGTGGCACGCCTGCAACCCTTGAGGCAGTCAAGAAAGATTCGGCGCTGGCCAATAATTTGTCCGCCGCGGCGCATCTCATTCACGGATCCAGCGAAGGCCGGTTCACCATTCGCTATTGTCCAGGCGGTTTAAGTCGCGAGGAAATTGAATCTGCACACTACGCCTATGGCGACTTGCGCGATTACTGCGCGACGTATGATCCTACCAAGCTCGCCGATGGATGGAATACAGTGGACGGGGAAGAGATTTTTTTCATCTCGAATCCAGCGTTAGGGCTGTGGGCATATCAAGACCGCTTCAGTCAGTAAGCGCAGGGCGCAAACACCTCAGTTCGCAGAGTCTGCCCGGCAGTTTGCCGTCGGTAAAATTTCAAAAGTATTCATGCGCTGTGATGAGTCGCTCCTCACATTCGCGCAATAGCTACTTTGCGCTTTGGCCGATGTTGTGCCAGCGTGCGTCAATCTCTTCCAGCGTGCAGCCTTTTGTTTCCGGCACCAGGCGATAGACAAAAATCCATGCGATGATGCCGATGGCTCCATAGAGCCAGAACGTCCACGCGCGACCCAGGGAATGGAGCAAGCTGAGAAACGTGAGCGCCACCAGCAGGTTCGAGCCCCAATTGGTAACCGTAGCGATGCTCATCGCACGGCCGCGAATCTTTAGTGGGTAAATTTCAGAGATCAATAGCCAGAAAACCGGTCCGAGGCTGATGGCGAAACAAGCGACATAGACGGGTAGGCTGATCATTGCGACCCAGGCAACGATATTCGACAGCGTTGGAGAGAGGAACGAAAAGCCGAGCACACCGAGACTGATGATCATCCCAAAGATGCCGTAGAGCAGTAGCGGCCGACGTCCGACTCGATCGATCAGGCGCAACGCAACCACGGTCAACAACACCATGACGACTCCGACTCCGACAGTTGCCAGGATTGCGGCTGAAGCGGAACGAAGACCGGCGAATTCAAAAATGGTGGGCGCGTAATACAGAACTGTATTGATGCCGGTGAACTGCTGAAAGATCGCCAAGCCAATGCCAACGATCAGCGGACGTCGCATTGAACGAGCCAGCAGTTCCCGCCAGCCGCCTTCCTGCAATTGCAGGTCGGCTTCAATGTCGGCCAGTTCTGTACCCACGTCGGTGGTTTCCCGAATTCGCTGCAGCACGCTGCGAGCTTCCGAATTCTTCGACTGGCTCATCAGCCAGCGCGGACTTTCCGGAACAAAGATCAAGCCGATCACAAGCACCAGCGCGGGAATCGCCGCCAGGCCAAACATCCAGCGCCAGGCACGTGCGTCCGCCAATCCGTAGTCAGCGAGATAGGAGACGACAATCCCGATGGTGATCATCAACTGATTTAAGGAGACCAGTTTGCCGCGAATGCTGGCCGGCGATACCTCAGAAATGTAAAGCGGCGCTGTGAAGGATGCGATGCCAATGGCAACGCCGACCACGACGCGTCCGATCGCAAGCCATGCCGGCGTCGGTGCGAGAGCAGTACCTACTGCGCCGATGATGAAGAGGATGCCGACCTGAATGAGAATCTTGCGGCGTCCGAATCGATCCGCCAATTTGCCGCCAAAGGACGCTCCGATCACCGCACCCAAAAGGACCGCGGCGACGACGACTTCTTCCTGGACTCTCGTGAGCTGGAAATCTTGCTGCACGAAAAGAATGGCTCCGGAAATGACGCCGGTGTCATAGCCGAACAGCAAGCCGGCCAACGCAGAGATCCACGAGACCATGGTGACGAAGCCGCTGGTCGCCGGTTTAGAAACGCCTGATTCTGGAGATGACAAGAATGGCCTCCGCCCTATTGCGATACAGCGTACCTTACCCGGATCGTGCATTTGCTCGGCTTCGAGAGTAGCGGTCGGGCAGCGGCAAGTCCTCAGCGGCATAGTATGGATGCAGCCAAAAAGGAATGCCAAAAGCTCCGCTTGGCCCACTCAAGTGGCTGAATGCGCCCCTCAGAAGCATACCTGATTCTGGCCGATCTAATTCGTTATAGTTGTGGCAGTGGGCTCTTGCTGGGTGCGAATATATCGTCGAGCCGGTCGGGAGTTCCATCGACACGCTGGAGCGAAGGGTAACGCATGCCCTCGTAATAGGGCACCGCGATGGTTTTATATTGCTTGCCATCGCGAAACTGCAGCTGCAACGGCTGCTTATCTTTCTCCGCTGCCAGGATCGCATCTGTCAGCACCTTTGGATTATAGGCAGTGCCGTTCACGGAAATGAGTTCCATATTCGGAGTGATGCCGGCTTTGAAGGCTGGACTATCCCACCAGACGTTGGAAACCATGCCGGCCGGTCCGTGTCCGTGGTGAGAGCCCATGGAAATACCGAGAGACGTGGAGAAGTCCGCATAGCCCATTTTCTCTAACTCTTTCGATAGCCATTCGGTGGGTTTATCTGTGTAGACAAGCTTGTAGCCGCCCTGCGTGAATCCGTTCATCGGGACGGGTGGGTGCAGATCGTACACACGTTCCCTAAAGAAGGATTTCCAGTCGTAGGGTGCAACTTCGTTCAGGTCTCTCACCACATCGTTCAGCGTGTATTGGTCCGTAATCATGCTGCCGTTGTAGACGCCGAGAAACTTCTTACAGAAATCATCCAGCGACTTTTTACCATCTGTCAGCTCACGAATCTTTGTATCTGCGTCCAGCCAGATCAGAGTTCCTTCCATGTAGTAATCTTCCGGACGCTGATAGCTGACCCAGCTCACCGGGCGGCGCTGAGAGATGATCGGCTGATTTGTTGTGTCGACCAACGGGCGCCAGTCGCGACCGGGACTGATGGCATAGTTCGCGGCGATGCGCGCGAAAATGTCGCGCGTCTGCTCCGGCGTGCGCATCCCGGCACGCGCGGTCAGCACATTGCCCCAGTATTCCGTCATGCCTTCATACACCCATAGCAGGTCGTCACGCATGGGCACGTTGAAATTCGGTGTCCACAGATCCGCTGGGCGGCGAAATTTTCCGTTCCAGGAGTGCGTGTACTCATGGGCCAGCAGATCGCGCTCGAGCACGCCATTCGGCCAATCCGTCAGATAATTCGCGGGCTGGCCGTCCTCACTTGACTGGTGGTGCTCGAGCCCCACTCCACCCACCTTGTTGCTCATCAACAACAGGAAATCATAGTGCTTGTAATGATGCGACCCGTAGAGCTTGTCAGCTTCAGAGACCAGCTTCTTGTGTTCCTCCAGCTCTTCGGGAGTCATCTTCAGATCGTCCGCCTCATCGGCAAACAGGTCCAGATGCACGATGTCGGTCGTCGTGGGCGACAGGTCGATCCTTTTAAAGTAGAGGCCAGCATACAGAGGCGAATCCAACAGTGTGTTGAGCGTGGTTTGTTGGAATTTGATGGTGTCACTCTGGTCTGATGCTGTTTCCAGAGCCGTGGCGTATTTCCATCCGCTGGGCAACTTCAAAGTGGTATCGACTGGAATATCGCGGGAAAAATATCCGGCCGGGTACATCACCACTTCATTCCATTCAAGGTCAGCGATGGCATCGGAAATTTCGATACGGCCGGCGCTCGGTCTGATCGGTGACAGGTAGTCGAAGTCGAGCCCAACAGTCTTTGCGCCTGCGGTGAGCGGCACGTGGAAGGCGTACATGTTCACGCGGTCGCGCACCCACTGCACGCGCTTGCCATCCACCGTGGTTACGATGCCGGCCAGGCTTTCGATGGGGCCCGAGGGTTCATGGTCGCCGGGAATCCATTCCGGATAGAGCAGCACCATCTCTTTTGCGCCCGGTTCTACCGGGATCTCTTCATGTACCTTTTCCACGCGATCCACGATGTTGGTCAGGTCTACGATCAAATGAATCGGGCCGATATACGGCTTGTCGAGCGGTGCGACAATTGGCGGCGGCATCGGTACCGGCTGCGGTTGCGCTTGCGGTTTTGATTGCGCCAGGGCGCAGCAGGTGAAGGCGGCGGTAGAAACGACGACAAGGCAGGCGGAACGCATCATGGCATCGAGTGTAATTGTTGGTGGAGTTGGTGTGTCAATCGCAACTGGCCTGCGGCAGCGGTGTCGTTGCCGACAGATGCGCACCGAAGTGGTGACGCACGGAGTGAATCGAGCTACCAAGAGGACTGGAATTTCACAGCTGCTTTGTCGCCGGCGTATCGTAGGATTTTCTGAAGGATGCAGCCTATCGCTTATCTTGCCATTGCCGGCCTGAACCATATTCGCGCCATCGATCTGCTGATCGTTGTCCTCTATTTGGCGGGCATCACTTTATTCGGTCTGCATTTTCGCGGCAAAGGAGATTCTCTCCGCAGCTACTTTCTGGCGGAACGCACCATCCCGTGGTGGGCTATCTCGCTTTCCATTGTCGCGGCTGAGACCAGCACGCTGACGATCATCAGCATTCCGGGACTGGCCTTCACCGGCGATTTTGGATTTCTTCAGTTGGTCATGGGCTACCTAGTCGCCCGCGTTGTGCTGTGTTTGCTTTTTCTGCCTGCGTATTTTCATGGCGAGTTACTCACCGCATATCAATTGATCGATCGGCGGTTCGGTCCGAGATTGCACAAAGTCACGGCGACCGTATTTCTACTCACTCGCGCCGCCGCGGAAGGAGTGCGCCTGTTCGCCATTTCAATTCTGATCGGCATCGCGATCGGTACCAGCGATATCGCCTCGATCGTCATCATCACCGTGTTGACACTGCTGTACACAATCAAAGGCGGCATGGCGGCTGTTATCTGGACAGACGTGTTACAGATGTTCATTTATATCGGAGGCAGTATTGCTGCCCTGTGGGCATTGGGGCATCAGGTACCAGGCGGTTGGAGCATGATTCACCAGGTAGGGCTAGCGGCAGGGAAGTTCACCGTATTTCATTTCGCGCTGAACCTGACAACAACTTATACATTCTGGACGGGCCTGATCGGGGGCTGCTTCCTCACGATGGCGAGCCATGGTACTGACCAGTTGATGGTCCAGCGTCTGCTGGCAGCAAGAAATCTGCACGAATCGCGCCTCGCACTTTTGTCCAGTTGGATCATAGTCGCATTGCAATTCCTACTCTTTCTTTGCGTGGGCGCAGGGCTCTATGTGTATTACACACGGGTCGCGCCGGGGACAAAATTTTCCAGCCCCGACAGGATATTTCCAGCGTTTATCGTCGATCACATGCCTGCCGGTCTCTCGGGGTTGATCATTGCGGCCGTGCTGGCCGCAGCCATGTCAAACTTAAGCGCCGCTCTCAATTCGCTTTCTTCCACGACCGTTGTCGACTTTTATATGAAGCTTCGCCCCAATGCGGCGGGTCGCGAGCGGTCCAGTGTTTCGCATATTTCCACCTTCTTCTGGGCAGTTGCGTTGTGTGGTCTGGCCTTCATATCGCGCGGAAGCAAACACGTGGTCGAAGTCGGGCTCTCGATTGCATCGGTCGCCTATGGCTCTCTGCTGGGAGTATTTCTGCTCGGCACGCTGACGCGCCGCGCCAATGAAGCGGGAAGCATTGTCGGTATGATCTTCGGTCTGGGAGTGAATATTTTTCTTTGGCATCAGCCTGCTCCCATCGCGTTTCACATTGCTGGAATCCACGGCGTATTGCCCAGGATTGCGTGGACCTGGTACGTGGTGATCGGAACCGTGATCACCTTCGGCTTTGGATATGTATTCAGTCTGCTGTTTTCGCGAACGCGATGGGGACAACAGCCATCTTCGGAACCGGAAGTTTTGACCTAGACCAATGCTGGCCAAATACCTTCGACGCAAGAAACTACTTAGATGATTTCGCAAGCCGAGAGTCGAGAAATTGTTGGAAGACGGCGAACCGTTCGGCACGCGGCACGCGCTCCGCTCCAATCCTCCGACCTAACTCCTGACACAAATCTGTGGTCGTTTGATACACCGGCCACGCCGGCAATGCGGAAGTGTTGGGATCGCCTTTTTTTGCAAACTGCACCCAATATCCAATGATGGCGTTTGAAAGTGTTTTGTCGTAGGGCTGGCGGACCCAGGTAGTCCAATACTTCTTGCTGAGAAACATGCTTTCTTCACTGTGAAAGGCTCCAAGAGCGGCAAACGCTCCAGCTCCGGCATAGGTGAAGTGATAGAGGTAGGCGGGCTGGTGAATTTGAGCCATTTCGATCGCAAGCAGGCGCGCGCCGAAGCCGAAGTCGAAATCCGTATCCATGGTTCGGAACACAGCGGGAACGTCCTTATCCGAAGTTGCCGGATACTGTGCGAAAACTCTGTCTGCCATCGAGCCAAATTCTCGATGAAGCCATTGGCGATATGCCTCGACCGTTTTGGGCCGATTGGATTTGCCGCCCACCAAGGGGCTAGCAAAGATCGACACTTCGTCATTGTTGCTGCCGACGATTACTGGAATTCTTGCCTGTTTCCCGTTCGCGAATGTAGTTGCGGGTTGCTGCGGAAAGAACCAGCCGTCGACAACCGGCTCCAGATCGATTCGGTTATCCTTTGCGGCCTCCAACAGAAGCTTCTCCGCAGGCAACGCGCGCAGCGCGGCCAGAGATCCTGGACCGGTCTCTATTCCTAAATCTTTTGCGAGCAGTTCACCGTTGGATTCCGCCTGTCGTGTTACGGGATACACGGAATCGACGCAAACGCCACTTTGCATGATGGCTCGTTGAAATAAACCGGCGGCAATGGGAGAGGCCATCAAGTTGCAGATATCCAAAGCGCCTGATGAAGCGCCGAAGACTGTGACATTGTTGGGATCGCCTCCGAAACGGCTGATATTTCGTTTCACCCAGCGCAGAGCTTCGACCTGATCCAGGTGACCGTAATTTCCGGAAACATGATGCGGCGATTCCGCAGCCAGCGCGGGATAGGCGAAAAATCCGAAGACTCCCAGCCGATAATTCAGGCTGACGACAACCACACCTTCATGAGCCAAGGTGGCTCCCAACGGCGGCCATTCGGCGGAGCCCTCCACATTTCCGCCACCGTGTACCCAAACCATGACTGGCAGCTTTGCAGCGCCACGCAGGTTTGGCGTCCACACGTTCAGGTAGAGACAGGCTTCATTGGTCACCATTTTTTGGATGCCCAACATTTCTGGCAACCAGGGGCTGGGTGTTTGTGGACAGGCTGGACCATATTGGATCGCTTCTCTAATTCCTGTCCATGGCGGAGGTGGCTGCGGCGCCCTCCAGCGCAAGTTGCCGACCGGCTGCGCAGCGTAGGGAATACCAAGGAACGCTGCGACGTGGGACGCGCTTGTAACCCATGCACCTTGCAACGTTCCGGAGTCAATTTTCGCTTGCGGAGCCGCCGCCTGCGCTTGCAGGCGAAGAGAACCAGCGCTCAGGAAAATGAACGCTACTGCGACAATCGCTGTCCCTGGCCGGGTCAATCGTGGTGGATGTAGATGGAAACGCATGCAGACTCCAATCTCGCGCTACAAATATTTCTTACAATATATTTGGATCGATGGTTTCGTCCGTTTCGATCAGCAAACTCCTCGCAGGTGAATGGTCGAATAGGGAGCTCAGGTGCTACTCTGGTTTTTTCTCGGTGGATGATCTGCTCGGGCTTCGAATAAAATCGCCTGGCGCATTTCGGACGATCAATGGATTGCGATAGCAATCTGGAAACCCATGAAAACGATGAAACGATTTGCCTCGCGCGTTCGGCGCTGTTGCCTTGTGTTGCCCGTATTTCTGCTGGCCTGCCTTGTGGCTCAGGCCCAGGGTACTGGCACGCGCTTTGTGGTTTCCGTTCCCGTCGCCAACATGTTTTCAAAACCTTCCGCGGATGTCGACGTGGTTTCACAGGCCATCTTCTCTACCAATGTGGATGAAGTTGCGGAACGGCCGGGTTGGGTGAAGATTCGAACTCCACGGGATGGATATACGGGCTGGGTTTCTCGCGCGGATATGGTGGAGCTACACGGGGACACAGGGTATGCTACGACCGGCGAGATCGCCGAGGTCGAGGAACTTCGCTCGCATCTCTATCACGAGCCGAACGTGACGACGCAGGCACCCCTGATGACGCTGCCGTTCGAGTCTCGTCTGCAAGTCCTCCAGGAAATGCCGGGCGGTCGATGGTTGAAGGTGGAGCTTCCGGATCAGCGCGTGGCGTGGGAGCAGCAGGGTGATGTTGTCTTGAGCATGAACGGTGGCGCGGATCTGGCGCCGCACATGACCATTCGGCAGATGGTGAAGTTCAGCCGTCGTTTTCTGGGCCTGCCGTATACCTGGGGCGGAACCTCAAGCTATGGCTATGACTGTTCCGGCTTTGTGCAGATGCTGATGCGGCAGCGCGGTTATCTCATCCCGCGCGATGCAGATGTGCAGGCTGCGTGGAGTGGGTTCAAGCCGGTGAAGGTTTCAAAACTTCGCGCGGGGGATGTGTTGTTCTTCGGCAGTGATGGCAAAATCACGCACACTGGAATGTTTATTGGTCACGGAAAATTTATTCAGGCAACCACGCACGAGCACCCGGTGATTCAGATTAGCAAGCTGGATGCATATTGGCGCAAGTTGCTGGTTGTCGAACGGAGAGTCAAACAATGAATCGTCGCAATTTTGTTCAGACCGCCGGTTTGGGTGGACTGCTTGCGTGCCTGCCCGGGAAGTCGCTCGCACTTGCGGACGAGAAGAAAACGACCAAGGGCGGAACCTCGGTCGAGACGGATATCTATCGCCTGAAGCTGCGCCATACCTGGACGACTACGATGTCCTCCAGCACCTATCGCGATATTCTCTATGTCCACTACAACCACGACGGCATCAGCGGAGTGGGCGAGGGCGCGCCCATTGTGCGCTACAAAGAAGATGCCAAGGGCGCGCAGGCCGCTGTTGATTCCGTGTTGCCCATGCTGGATTCCTCCGACCCGACACAATTTGAAAAAGTCATCTCTGAAGTTTTCACTCGCGTGTCCGGACAGTGGGCAGGGAAAGCCGCCATCGACATTGCCTTGATGGACTGGATGGGGAAAAAACTTGGAGTCCCGCTGTATGAGTATTTTGGGCTGGACCCGAAAGATGCGCCGGTGACAGATTTCTCCATCGGGATCGATACGCCTGCGATTACGCGCGAGAAGGTGAAGGAAGCGGCGGCATTTCCGATTTTGAAAATCAAAGTGGGTCTGGACACGGATGAGCAGACGATTGCGGCGGTACGCAGCGTGACCGATAAGCCGCTGCGAGTGGATGCCAACGAAGGTTGGACCGATCGCGAAGTGGCCGCGCGCAAAATTGATTGGCTCTCCAAACAGGGCGTCGTGTTTGTAGAGCAGCCGATGCCCGCCGATCGAATTGATGATTTGCGTTGGCTGCATGAGCGCGCCAGTTTGCCGCTGATGGGTGATGAATCCTGTCGGCACCCGGCCGATATTCCTAAATTGGTTGGCGTGTTCGACGCATTGAATTTCAAGCTGGATAAAACTGGCGGAATGATGCAAACCTACATGATGATCCAAATGGCGCGTGCGCTGGGATTCAAAACCATGCTGGGCTGTATGGTGTCCAGTTCGTGCAGCATCACCGCCGCTGCTCACCTTTCGCCACTTGTCGATTACGCGGATCTCGACGGCAACCTTCTCGTCGCGAATGATCCCTATCGAGGCGTCACCGTGAAAGATGGCCAGCTGATTCTTCCCAATCGGCCCGGACTCGGGCTGCTGTCAGCATAGGAGCTTGCACATGGTGGGTCGGAAATCACCCGGTTACTTCGATTGCCATCTCTCGCGAGGTCTTGTCGCGCCAGGCTTTATCCGCGTTGCTTGCGTTGGCGTCGCCCTGTCGGTGGCATCGTCGATTGCGCTTGCTGCTCAGCCGACGCGGAAACAATTCACGCTGCAGCAGGTGTTGAGCGCGCCATTCAACTCTGATTTGATCGCGGCGCCTGTGAAGGATCGGTTCGCGTGGATTTCGAATGCGGAAGGACGGCGGAACATCTGGGTCGCCGAACCTTCCGGCGACGGCTATACATCCCGCGCGATTACAAACTATACGCACGATGATGGCCAGGAAATATCCGGGTTGCAATGGTCGCCCGAGGCAGATTCCATCGTGTATGTTCGCGGCAGCGATCCGGATAATCCGCAAAAAATGTCTGCCAATCCTGCGTTGCTTCCGCAAGGGGTGGAGCAGGACGTGTGGCTGGTCTCGCTCGATGGCAGCGTCCCGCGCAAGCTTGGTCCGGGCAATTCGCCTGCTTTTTCTACCCGCGGTGACGCTGTTGCCTGGGTGCTGGATGGGCAAATCTGGTTTCTCTATTTGAATGCTACGGATGCCAAGCCCACGCAACTGCTGCACACTCTTGGTACTTGCGAAACTCTTCGCTGGTCGCCGGATGGAACAGCCCTTGCTTTCGTCAGTGATCGCAGCAGCCATAGTTTCATCGGCGTCTATTCGTTCGCCACAAATACACTGGAGTATCTCGATCCGGGCTCCGATCATGATCGCTATCCCATGTGGTCGTCCGACAGCCGTCAGATCGCCTTCATTCGCGTTCCGTATTACAAGCAGGAGAACTTTGACGAACCGCATCGCGCCGGTCTGCCATGGTCGATTCGGGTTGCGGATGTTGCCACCGGCAATGGTCACCAGGTCTGGAAGGCCGATCTCGGGCCGGGCAGCTTTTTTCGCGAGATCGTCGGAGATGACCAGGTGTTCTGGACTGCGGACGACCATCTCATTTTTCCCTGGGAGCACGATGGCTGGACACACCTTTACAGCATTCCGGTGCAGGGCGGGACGGCAAAATTACTGACACCTGGGAATTTTATCGTCGAGTACGTTTCCATGAGTCCCGACCGCAAAACCATCGTCTACTCTTCCAATCAAAATGACATTGATCGGCGACATGTCTGGAAGCTTTCGGTTGCGGGAGGAGCTCCCGACGAGCTAACCCACGGAACAGGAATCGAAACCGCGCCCGTGGTTGCAAGCGACGACCGCACTGTCGCAGTGTTGCATTCCGATGCGAAAATTCCCATGCGGCCGGCGGTGATTGTGCGCGGTGGCCAGCTTCAGAATCTCGCGCCACATACGATTCCTGCATCATTTCCCGCGGCCAGCATGGTCACTCCACAACCCATCCTTTATAAGTCGACCGACGGCATGCAGATTCACGGGCAGTTGTTTCTTCCCAATGGCGTTGACAACTGTGTTCGCCATCCCGCCGTGGTTTTTGTGCATGGAGGGTCGCAGCGCCAGATGCTGCTGGGCTGGCATGACATGGACTATTACTCCAATGCTTATGCGATGAATCAATACCTGGCCAGCCAAGGATATGTTGTGCTGTCCATCAACTATCGCAGCGGCATCGGCTATGGGCTCGACTTTCGCGAAGCGCTGCACTATGGCGCAACTGGAGCGAGTGAGTTCCGAGATGTGAAAGGCGCGGCTCTTTATCTGCAAAGCCGCTGTGACGTCGAGCCCACACACATCGGCATATGGGGCGGAAGCTGGGGTGGCTTTCTGACCGCGCTCGCTTTGGCTCGCGCCTCGGATTTGTATTCCGCCGGCGTCGACATGTCGGGAGTGCATGACTGGAACATTGATCACCCCGAAAATTTTGCCATTTCCGATACCGCGGCCGATCCTAATGCCAGGTGGCGTCTAGCGTGGGAATCTTCACCGCTCTCTTCGGTAAAGACCTGGCGCTCTCCGGTGTTGCTGATCCAGGGCGATGACGATCCCGAAGTGCCATTTCTGCAAACTGTGGAGTTGGCATCAGCGCTGCGGCAGCAACAGGTCCCGGTCCAGGAATTGATCTTTCCCGATGAGGTTCACGGTTTCCTGCTGCATCGGAGTTGGCTGGCCGCCTACACAGCGGGCGCAAAGTTCTTCGACGAATACCTGAAGCCATCCGCGCCGCAATCGGCCCCTGCCGCCCACTAACGTCAAAACCCCGCATTTCTATCTTGGCTCAACATTTTAGGCTTAATGCATCCAACAAATTTGAGAAAGGAGCATCTAAGTCACTGATTGCCGCGACGATATCTGATCTGCTTCCGATGTGGCTTTGAACGACGGTATGTCGCATTGGGCAGGAAAACAGAAGCAAAATCGCGGATGTGGGAATAGCGTTTGGCTTTGCCGGATTTGCGAGACTGGCAATGCACCAGCGCCACCCGCAAAATGATTCCCGAGGAAGATTATCGGAGTGAAGCAACTGAGATCCTGGAACGTACAACGCGCCTTGCTCTATCTCTTGCTTGTGTGTGCGATGTTGTGGCTGCCGCGTGCGTATGCAGCCACCTGCAAAAGCCAATCGGAAATGACGACAGTCGAGCGAGATGCCTTGGCAAGCGCCGCACGCTCGATGGCTGGCGAAGTGCAGAGCGGCGATGTGCAGGCTCTGAAGGCGAAAACCATTCCCGCGGTAGCTGCCAACTTTGGTGGAATTGCAGCGTCCATTGCGAATCTAGCACCGATGGTGCAGCACGCCACCCTGACGGTAGACGATCTCTATTCGCTGGACGCATCGACGGACCCTGCCGGGAGCGCTGCAACGGATTTCTTTTGCGGAAATCCAATCATCGTCTTGCACTTCACGAATTTGCCTCCCGCGAAGTATGCGTTGGCGATTCTGCATGCTACGGGAGTTGCAAAGCCGCAGCAGATTTCGTTGGTCCTGTCTGAAACCGCACCGAACCAATGGATGCTGGCTGGATTTTTCAACCGCCCGATGACAGAAGCCGGACATGATGGCCTTTGGTATTGGGAGCGGGCGCGAGAATTCGCGCAGAAGAAAATGAACCTGGCCGCGTGGTTCTACTATCAGACGGCGGCCTATCTATTGGATCCGGTGCCGTTCCTTGCCAGCCCCAATTTGCAGAAGCTGCAGGAAGAAGCGAGCAAAGTACGGCCCGCAAATCTCCCCGGCGCCACTCCCATGACGCTGAATGTTCATGGCATTACTTTCCAGATCACAGGAATGCAGCCGACTACGGAGCTGGGTCCATGGGACCTGGAAGTTCACTATGTTCCCGACGCAGCGCACCAGGCGCAATTGAACAATCCTGCGGCTGCCAGGCAGCAAGTGATCGATGTGATGACGGCGCTACTCGATCAGAATCCAGGATTGCGCGAGGCTTTCCATGGCATGTGGGTTCGTGCGTTCGAAGGCGACGCGTCTCTGTTCGCATTAGAACTGCCCATGGACCAGATTCCTGCTGGAACTCAGCCGCCACCGAGCCCAAGTCCGGTCGTGCAGCAGAAAACTCCTGTCACCGCCTACGATCCGACGAAGCCAGAAGTTCAGCCCAGTCTGACCGTGGACCGCGACCCGGTTCTTTCGCCCGATATGGAAGTGAAAGCGCCCGTCACTCCCGGAACATCGACCGTCGCTACCCAGGGCGGCGAAATTCAAAAGGGAACATCCGGTGTCTACACACTGCGCGAAGATGTGAATGAAGTGGTGCTGAACTGCACCGTGGTGAACGAACAGGGCAAACTGGTCAAAGACCTGAAGAGCGCGGATTTTCACGTGTGGGAGGATGGCACTCCGCAGAAGATTGACTCATTTCAGTTTCAGGACCTGCCTGTATCCATGGGCATCCTCGTCGATAGCTCAGGTTCCATGCGGGATAAGCGCGCTGCTGTTGATGCAGCCGCGTTGGAGCTGGTGAGGGCGTCGAATCCCGACGACGAAGCGTTCATTGTCAATTTTTCCAATCACGCGTATCTCGACCAGGATTTCACGTCGGATATTTCCAAGCTGCAACAGGGGCTGCAACACTTCGACCCGCAGTATATGACGGCGCTGTACGATGCCGTGGTGGCTTCCGCGGACGAATTGTCCAAAAACGCGAAGCACCCGAAAGAAGTGTTGATCATCATTACAGACGGTGCGGACAATGCGTCGCGATTGACGTTGGAACAGGCCGTTCATCGTGTCCAGTACATGGGTGGTCCGGTGGTGTATTCAGTTGGCCTGCTCTTTGGAGACGATAAAGATGAAGCAGAGCGCGCGAAGTCGGATTTGGAGGCGCTTTCAGCGGACACAGGCGGTATCGCGTACTTTCCGCAGTCGCTGCAGGATGTGGATGAGATTGCGGCTGAAATTGCCCGTGATATTCGCCACCAGTACACGATCGGCTATCATCCCACGAGATCAGTCACGCTGGGCGGCTTCCGCGTGGTTCGGGTGGAGGCGGAAGCCCCGGGGTACGGCAAGCTGATCGTAAGAACCAGCAAAGGGTATTACCCCAAGGTGGAAATCCAGCAGAAACAAAAGATGCTGCATGTGCAGCCGATTCAGCCGAAGCCTTAACGGGAAGGCACACGCGCCTTCTTGCGGCAGGGCACAGTCAGGATCGAAGTCTTGTCCAGCATCGGGTCAATGCTACGCATGTCGAGGAGTCAGATCCGCGACACTGTCGTCGCTGCATCGCGGGATCGCTCAAGCATCAAAACATGTGGAAGTCTACAACGATAACCAGCTGAACGGGGACGGGATGGCCCTGGAACATGGCTGGCTTGAACTTGTACTGGCGCACGGCTTCGACCGCTTTCTGATCAAGTCCCATTCCAAGAGAGTGCACCACATGCACGTCCTCCGGATTCCCTTGTGCGTCGACAATTAGTCCGATGGAAGCCACGCCCTGAAATCTCACTCGGCGAGCTTGATCCGTGAACTCCGGCACAACCCGGTGGATCACGACCGGTGCTGTCACGCCGCCGCCTACCGTCATTACGCCACCGCCATAGCCACCGACTGTTCCTGATCCGATACCGCCGCCATTACCGGCGCCGATACCGCCGCCCCCGCCGATGCCGAAACCAGAACCGCTGCCGGTTCCCTGCGACTTCATGACGACCTGCGTCGACTGCGGTATGCCCAGGTTGGGCATGTTGTTGTCGGGAATCTTAATCTGCTGAGGCATCACTACGGCCGGCGCCACTGCCAGCTTCGGATGATCGACCTGAAGCTCCGGAGGATTCATCGGCGCCTTCTCGACCGGCGGCAAATGTCCCTTTTCGGCTTCGACCGGCTGATGGAGACCTCCACCACCGCCGCCGCCCATGGATTTCGGCGCAGGTGCAGTTACTGGTGGAATGTAAGGCGGGACGACGACCTGAGTCACTTCCACCTTTTGCGGAACAATGATGTGATTGCGTGCCTGGATGATGAACCAGACGAGAGCCGCAAAAACCCCGGCATGCAAAAGGAACGAGAGCATGCTGGAGGCGGGGCTGCGCTTGACTGCCATAGGATCGGCAACTGCGATTGGCTGCGAAACCAGCTCCAGAGGCGGCAATTTTTCGGGGAAGAAGAAATCGCGAAGATTTCCGAACAGGCCTGTGAACAGGCTCTCGTGTGACAACTCCCGTCCCACAGGTAGCTGCGTCGCCGTCAGCTGCAATTCCGGTCTTGGCGGAAACGAATCGGGTCGTTTTCGAACGTGCAAAGGTTCAAGGGACGGGCTTAGCTCAGGATTTGTCAATGCCGGGTTGCCCATAACTTTTCGCTGGGAGGCAGAATCCCAGCATCTCCTTCAAGAATGTGAAACCAACTACTCAACCGTTCTCCGGGCCACACCATAACTTGGATGATCAAGACGGGCTCGCCGGAAAGGAAATTTTTGATTACCAGATGTCCTTGTCGCTTCCGGTAATCTTTTGTCCCACGGCAGCCGCTGTGGCGAGCCATGGCAATAGACTCAGACGGGCGCTGCTATGCAACTCGCGCTTGCGCAGCAACCCGGTCAGTTGTGTTCCGTACAGGCTTGCAGACTGCGGCATAATCGGAACCCGCAGAAAATCCTTGCGGAAGAAGATTTCCTCTCCGCCGAACTTTGACGATTCTCTGACGAATCGCGGCAGATCGAGACCTGTGCCGCGATATTGCTTCATGTAATCTGATACGATCGCCAAGTAGGTCGCCACACCTTCCCAAATGCCGCACGCGGTCGCGGAATATCGCAGGTCGTCGTAATCGACCGCGCCGGACTCGACAAGTGCTGCAGAGTCAACGACGTCGCACAGGCGGAAGTAGAAATGCCGGTACATGCGCTGAAGGGTGGAGATCATGAGCCGGTCAGACGGGGACGTCACGCGGAAACTGTAATCCTCAATGCGAATCAAACGCGTCCGTCCCATTAGGCGGTTCGCCAGGGTGATCTGCTCTCCGGTCTGGCCGAGCCGCCCAACGTGAATCTCGACGGATTCGCGCAATCCAGGGATCAGAAAGTTCCATTTGCAAGCCAGTCGATCGCCCCAGCTTCTGGCGGCCAGTTCCGCCTGGAAACGCCGCTTCATCAACGACGCGACTTGCTCCGGAGGAGCATTCGAATACAAATCCAAATCGCTACCCAGATCCGGCCAATGATCCAGCGACTTGATTACGGTGATGTCAAGGCCCTGTTCTTCAAAGGCGCTGCAAATAGCGTGCAGAAAGGGAATCGCATCCTTAATGCGCGCACGTTCTGCGGCCAATGCCGCCTCAGTCCACTCCACTCGCGTGCCGTCCTGAGCGTCCTGAAAGATTTTCAGGGCGATTTCGAATCCGCGCACCACCACATGATTTGAATTCGCTAGCGTGACCAGGTCAGCAAACTCGTCGCGGCTGATTCCAATAATTTCCGAACTCAGGGCTGGGTTGGATTGCACGGATACATCGCCTGCATGCTTCGATAAAAGCAAGCGAGAGAGGGTGGCCATGGATTTCGACGAAATGGGCTGGGCTGTGGGCTGAGGCATAGGGCAGTAGTTTTCTCACTTTGAATTAGGTGCTGGTGCTTCAGAATTTGGAACTACGGGCGCCGGAGATTTTAGCGGAGCATTGGTCGGCGCTGCCGGGTGATCGCCGCGACGGATTAATTCGATCGGGCCAGTCTGCCGACGTGCTGCCTGACGATATGCGTCGATTTCGCTATCGATTTTTTGATGGCTCTCGCTCGCAACAGTGTCCAAGTCCTCGCCTTCGGCGGATCCTTCCGTAGCCAGACCGACGCGGGCGTTCGCGTTATCGGCGGTGCGCGCTTTGGAGTAGTAGAATTGCGCCGTCTCAAGGTCTCCATTTTTCTCGGCGACGTAGCCCAGGTTGTTCAGCGAAAATGCACTGTGCGGGTCGAGCGAGTAGGCCTGCAAGAAATCTTTCTTCGCCGCCGGCCAGTCATTTTGATTGACAGCGAAAACTCCATGCAACGCCAACATCCTTGCCTCTAGCTCTGTGTCGGCCTCATTGTGAATGCGTTTTCTTAGTAGCTGCGCACTTTCCGCGGCGACTTTGCTGATTGGCTTTCCTCGGGTGGCGCGATCCAGCGTCACGACGACGGACTCAGTCGAGTGTGAAGCGGCGGCAGCATCATAATTCTGTAAGGCCCCGGTGAGATTTCCAGTGGCTTCTTCCGCTACCCCCAGATTATTCAGCGTAAAGGGATTTTGCGGATCCAGGGCAAGGGCCTGGCGAAGCATTACGAGCGCTTCGAAATTCCGATCCTGCGCCAAAAGCTGAATCGCCTCGACGTTCATCCGGTTCACCCGCATCGGCTTGTCCTTCACGCCGGTGAGCGCGAATGTCAGCGGCTTTCCTTCCAAATCCTTGGCGTTACTCAGGTCGATTCTGGCCGTGCTGCCCTGTTCTGAAGCGAGCTTGTAGAATTTTTGGGCGCGGTCGAGTTTTCCCTGAAGCTCGGAAATGTATCCCAAATTGTTTAGGGTGAAAGGGTCCGCAGCATCGTACAGGTAAGCTTTATAGAAAAGGGCTTCGGCTTTTTCGTATTCATGCTTGCGAACGGCATCGACACCTTCGCGGTTCAAACGTTGGACGGGTGTCAGCTCGCTGCGTCTTGGAATCGTGATTCGGATATCTTTTCCCCATGCATGGTGAAATCCGATGCCCGCGATCAGCACAATGGCAGACGACAATCGAAGACGCGTCATAGTCATTGCGGGTTTTCACCTTTCTGCTCGACTCAAGAGTGCGAGACATGTGGGGGCACTGTTAATAGATAGTTAAGATGCGCAATTTAAAAATGTGTTGCCAAGGTTAAAGCCTGTTGTGGAGGGGCCTTCTGCCCACGAAAAATTGCACCTTGTGCTAAGCCACCCGGCGCGATTTGCCACCATCAAAGAGAGATGCTGAAAAAATATGGATCAGTCAGGGCGTGGCAAATGGTTCGTCTTTTCGCCGGAATAGTGCTAGCTGGCTTGACAATCGCGCAAGTATCGCTGGCCGCACAAAACCCAGGCAAAATTCCGGACATCCAGCCACCCACGGCCCAGACCGGCGCAGTCGACCTGCCTGCCTTGCCACCGCCGCCCAAGGGAAGAAGCACGGTGGAGGGCGGAACGATCCGTAGTGTCGACCCGGTGCGTGACCAGCTAACCCTGAACGTTTACGGCACCAAGCCGATGAAAATTCTGTATGACGAACGAACTCAGGTTTATCGCGATGGGGTGAAAGCTCCGCTGAGTGATCTGCACGCTCACGACCATGCTTCGGTGCAGACGGTGTTGGATGGCACCAAGATTTTTGCATTGAGCATTCACATGCTGTCGCGGGCTCCTGAAGGTGAGACTGAGGGACAAGTGCTGGATTACGATGCTGGAACTGGACTCTTGACCATGACTGCGGCCCTGTCGGGACAACCGATCCGCCTGCAAGTTCCGGCCGGAACGTCAGTGGTCGGCGTCGGACAGGTCAAGATTTCTTCGCCAAGCGCGGGCATGCAAGACCTGGTGAAGGGAACTCTCGTATCCGTAGAATTCGATTCCAGCAACAACGGGCGCGGAGTTGCGCGGCAAATTTCGATTCTGGCCACTCCGGGATCGTCGTTTGTATTCACCGGCAATGTGGTTTCGCTCGATCTGGCTGCGAACCGCCTCGTGTTGCTTGATCCAAAGGATGATCAAACATATTCGATCGTTTTCGATCCTGGCCGGTTTCCTATGAGCCGGGATCTCCACGTTGGAAACCACGTGACTGTGACCACGAACTTCGATGGCTCCCATTATGTGGCGAATTCGATCAAGATCATTTAGTTTCTGCTGGCAGGGATTCCACGCACGGAGCAACGGAGCGGCGATCTATGCTACTTGCTGGCATTTTCCAGTCGAGCTTCAACGGCTGTTGATCGAGTAAGCTAAAGAGAGCAGCTTCTTCGAGACGGCATCCCTGCCTGAGGTGAAATGGGTTCACGAAACAGGCGCGATTTTCTGAAACTATGTGCAGCATCGGTGCCTGCGCTGGTTGTCGCAAATAAAGTAGTCGCGGAAGAAACCAGTGCGGTGACTCGACCGGCATATCGCACGTCTTCCACTATCGACCGCTTCATCGATCCGCTCCCGATTCCGAAACGGTTGACTCCGCAGAGTTCGCGCAAGGATCAAGTTCAATATCGCGTTCGCATGGTGGAATTCAAGCACCAGATGCATTCGCAGCTTCCACTCACGAGAGCGTGGGGATACGAAGGGCAATATCCTGGTCCAACCATTGAAGCGATGACAGGTGTTCCCGTCGAGGTGACCTGGGAAAACCATCTGCCTACGCAACATATTTTCAAGGTCGATCCTCACATTCATGGCGCGATGCCGCCGGCGCCGGCGGTCAGGACAGTTCCGCATCTGCATGGCTCGCGGACGCGCTCGGACAGTGATGGGTTGCCGGAGAAGTGGTTCGAGTCTGGAAAGTCGGTGCGCTACCACTATCCCAACGATCAACAGGCGGCGACGCTTTGGTATCACGACCATGCTTTGGGAATCACGCGCCTGAATGTATACGCGGGGCTGTCGGGATTCTACCTTCTCCGCGACGCTCATGAGCTGAGGATGAATCTGCCTTCCGGCGATTATGAGATTCCGATGGTCATTCACGACCGCTTGCTGGATGACAAAGGACAACTTACCTACTCACCGTCCTGGGAGGATGGTACTTCACCACCGGCCGGCGTTTGGGCGCCGGAATTCTTCGGTGATCTCGCGGTTATTAACGGCGCTGTTTATCCGCATTTGGACGTTGAACCATGTCGCTATCGTTTTCGAGTATTGAATGGTTCAAACTCGCGCTTCTACAATCTGTACCTGAATCTTGCCCAGCACCCTACCGATATTCCGTCGCTCGTCCGGTTCCATCAGATCGGTACGGACGGAGGTTTCCTTAGCAAACCAGTTGAAATCGAAAGGCTGTTGCTGGGACCGGCGGAACGGGCGGATCTGATTGTGGATTTTTCTGGGCTTGAAGGAAAGGTCATCACTCTTTCCAACAACGCATCTGCTCCCTTTCCAGGGTGGGACATGCTCAATCCAATCCATCCGCCATTGGATGAATTGATGCAGTTTCGTGTGGTCCTTCCCGTCAGCGGTAAAGGAAAGTCATTCAGCATGCCGGCTGAGCAGCCACTACCAAAACTGGACCCAGCGGCATCGGTCGTCACCAGGGATTTTGTGCTTTCTGAGCGGGTCGATAAACAAGGACGATCCCTGGGGCTGCAGATCAATGGAAAGGGATACGACGATCCTGTAACAGAAACGCCAAAGCTAGGCTCGACCGAAATGTGGCGGTTCATCAACACGACCGACGACGCCCATCCGATGCATCTGCATCTGGTGCAATTTCAGATCCTGCATCGTCAGGGGTACAACCTGGGCGATTACATTGTGAACAAGAAATTGGTGTTTGTTGGAACACCTCGCCCACCCGCCGCGAACGAGGCTGGCTGGAAGGACACGGCAGTTGTTCGTCCCGCAGAAGTGCTCACCATTATCGTGCGATTCGAAGGCTACACTGGCCGCTATGTGTATCACTGTCACATGCTGGAGCATGAGGACAACGACATGATGCGGCCGTATGAAGTTGTACCCGACAACTCATAGTCGACCGCATCGATCGCCTTACGGCCCCATGTCAGTAGGCTGGCAAGAACTGTAGCCCAGCGATGCATCGCTGACGGGCGTGGGCGGGGTCGGAGGAGTGGCCCAGGGTGGATTGGCGAAATTGAAAAAGTCGAGCAGGTTTGGTTGGGCAGCGTCGCGGGCTGTTAAATGCGCGGACGGCCCGATGAAGCGGTTCTCGACGAATTTGATGATGGCTGTGTGGTCCATCGGCAGGTGGGAAACGTAATGCTTGCGCGTAAATGGCGAGATGACGATGTTCGGCATCCGGAATCCGAGTTGCGCGGCGAAGCCCTGCTCCGCGGCCGCATCGTCCGGATGGCCACCAGGCTCAGTGGCCGATGGCAGATCGCAGTGGCGCGTCGGTGTTCCAGGGCTAGGCGGCAGGCAGGGGAAGTAGCTGTCAGGATTCACGGCGATCGACGAGATATCCGGATAGTTTGCAACCTGAGAAGCATCCGTGAAGTCGTTGGAGTGGTGCGGGACTGGCGGAACATGATCGTACGGTCCACCCCCTTCGTCGTAGCTGAAAAAGAAGACGGAATTCTTCCATTCCGGGCTCGCCATAAACGCATTCACGATCTTCGCTACCTCAGCCTGACCGGCCAGGATATGGCCGCCTGAAGAGGGATGCTCGTCATTCACGCTGTAACCGGCTTCAATAAAGCTGAAACTGGGAAGCGTTCCATTGGTGAGATCGGTATAGTACTGCGACAGCGGAGCGATGTGGGCTGTATCGATGCAGAAGGAATTCGTGGAATCGCCGACCACGCTGGACGGCTGCGTCGGAGCGGCACAGGTACCCGTCGTATTTCCATGCAGGTACTGGTCGGAATAGGAAAAGTCGGAAAAGTCAGTTGCGGGATATGCTGCGTTCGAACTCCCGGTGCAGCCATCCTCGTCGAGACAGTGACCATCGGTGACTGTGTAATAGATTTTCCATGATACGTTTGCGTCATCAAGCTCCTGGAAGATGGTTTCAATCTGCAGCTGGGTGAGATGGTCTGTGTTTTCCGGGTCCCGGACCAACCCCTGAGTGGTGCCTCCGGTAAAGGTCGCGATGCGATTGGAAATACTATAGCTTGCTACGGGCGAGAACCACCGGTCAGAAACCGCGAATTGCGATGCCATGTAGTAGTAGTAGTTGAGGAAGGTCTGGTCATAGTAGCCCATGGCGCGCTCGCCGGTTAGATCGGTGAAACTGCCGGAACAACCGCTGCCGCCGTTGGCACAGGACTTTGCGAACCCTTCCGCTACATGCACGAAGCCGTCCATCAGTATTGGGCGCGTGGCCAGAAAATCGTAAGTATTCACATCCCCGTAGCTCTCCTCCCACGCCGAGCTGTCGTCGTCTATGCAGGTGGTGGTGAACTTGTACAGCTTTTCGACCGCGCCTTCGTCGTCCTTGTTGCTAATGGTGTTCAGCTTGTCATCGATGCCATCTACGGTGTATGTGACGCCGTCGTCGCCCTCATTCCATCCATTGGCGACACGATATGGATTCAGCATGCCGAAATAACTGTCGAAGGAGCGGTTCTCCTGCAGCATGAAAATCACGTGCTGGATTACGGATTCACTGCCCGCCGGAATCACGGTGACAGTCGTGCTTTTCATGGTGCTTCCTAGAGATCCACTGGCTTGCGCAGTGTAAGTAGTGGTGGTGGTCGGGCTGACGGATTGCGTTCCGCCGGTTCCCGACAGGGTGTACTGGCTACCATCCGTTCCTGTGATCACCACATCTGTGGCGTTGGTCGCCGTCGCAGTCAATGTAGTGGAACTCCCGGAAGTGATCGTCGATGGGTCCGCGGTGAGTGTCAGGGTGGGCGTCGAAGCTGCTGTCACCGTGATGTTGACCGCGGTGGATAAGGCCCCGCCGCAATGGTCCCACTCTTCGACAACCGTATGCTGAGCTCCCGCACTCAAGCTCAACGAGGTGTTGATTTGCTGCGCTCCCTTGTCGAAATAAACTTCTTTGTTGTTCACGTAAATTCCCATGGAGGATACGCCTGCCGCGCAAGTATTTGTGCTTGCGGAGGCAACAAATTGCACGGGCGAAGTCACCGTGCTGTTATTTGCTGGAGAAGTCACCACGACGCCGTTGGTTGTGCCCGAAGATCCACTCCCGCTGCTAACGGTAATGTTGATCGGAGTCGTCGAAGCTCCGCCACAGTGGTCCCATTCTTCGACAACCGTATGCTGGGCTCCCGCGCTCAGGGTCAACGAGGTGTTGATTTGCTGGGCACCTTTGGCGAAGTAAACCAGGCTGTTGTTCACGTAAATCCCCATGGACGACACGCCTGTAGAACAGGTAGTCGCCGTGGCGGTCGCTGTGTATTGCACCGGAGAGGTGACGGTCGCGCCATTTGTCGGGCTGGTGACTGTTACGGTTGCCAAAGCAGGAACAGCAAAGGACGTGAGTACTAGGACGGTGTATCGGAGAATTTTCATGGCTGGCCTTCCACGAATCAGGTCTTTCGATTCGAGCGTTCCTGAAAACGGGAGGGCTGCAACAGGTCTCGTGGCCTTGATGAGGTGCCGCTGGGGGAAAAAGCTGGCTGCTCTAGGAGTGCGTGTCGGCAGTTTTGTTCTTCAGGTGCGCGTCCAATCAAAAACTCAGATGAGATGTCGCCCACCGCGCGTTGCCATCTCGATGCAACTTGCGTTGCGAATTTTGAAATTCCTTCGTGCGATGGCAACTAGGGACCCATGCTTGCAGGGGTGCAGGTGCTGCTTGAGCTATACGGAGTCGGCGGAGTCGGCGGAGTGGCCCAGGGCACGTTGGTGAAATCGAAGAAGTTCAGCAGGTTGGGCTGGGCGGCGTCGCGAGCTGTTAAATGCGCGGACGGCCCGATGAAGCGGTCCTCGACAAATTTGATGACTGCCGTGTGGTCCATCGGGATGTGCGAAACGTAGTGCTTGCGCGTGAATGGCGAGATGACTATGTTGGGCACGCGAAATCCTAGCTGCGCGGCGAAGCCCTGCTCCGCGGCCGCATCGCTGGGATTGGCTCCTGGCCAGTCCGTCATCAGGTCGCAGTGACGCGTCGGTGTTCCCGGAGTGGGTGGTACGCAGGGGAAGTAGCTGTCAGGATTCACCGCGATCGATGAGATATCCGGGTAGTTTGCAACCTGAGAAGCATCGGTGAAGTCGTTGGAGTGACCGGGCACAGGCGGGACGTGATCGTAGGGTCCACCGCCCTCGTCGTAGCTGAAAAAGAAGACGGAATCCTTCCATTCGGGGCTGGCCATGAACGCATTCACGATCTTCGCTACCTCAGTCTGGCCGGTCAGAATGTTGCCGCCAGAACCGGGATGCTCGTCATTTTGACCGTAACCGGCTTCGATGAAGGCGAAGCTGGGAAGCGTTCCATTGGTGAGATCGGTGTAGTACTGCGACAGGGGGGCAATATGGTTTGGATCGATGCAGAAGGAGTTCGTGGGATCTCCTACGACGCTGGACGGCTGCGTCGGGGCGGTGCAGGAGGCGCCTGCCGCAGGCGTATATAGATACTGGTAGGAATACGACAAGTTGGAAAAGTCAGTCGCGGGATAGGCTGCGTTCGCGCTTCCGGTGCAGTCATCCTCGCTGAGACAATGACCGTCCGTGACCGTGTAGTAGATCTTCCACGATACATGTGCCTGGTCGAGCTCCTCGAAAATATTATCGATCTGGAGCTGCGTGAGGTGGTCCTCATTTTGCGGATCCTGAACCAGCCCCTGAGTGGTGCCTCCGGTAAAGGTTGCGATGCGGTTGTCAATGCTCTTGTCCGATACCGGGGAGAACCAGCGGTCGGACACCGCAAACTGGGATGCCATGTAGTAGTAATAGTTGAGGAATCCCTGGTCATAATACCCCATCGCGCGCTCGCCGGTGACGTCCGTGAAGCTGCCGGAACAGCCGCCATTCGCGTTGCATGACTTAGCGTAGCCTTCGGCGGTATGCACAAAGCCGCCCATCAGGATCGGGCGCGTGGCCAGAAAATCATAGGTATTCACATCACCATAGCTCTCCAGCCAGGCCGAGCTGGCATCGTCAATACAGGTGGTGGTGAACTTGAACAGGGGATAGACGTCGCCCTCGTCGTCCTTGTTGCTGATGGTGGTCAGCTTGTCATCGATACCATCCACGCTATAGGTATTTCCGTCCTCGCTGGTGGTCCATCCGTTGGCTACACGATATGGATTCAGCATGCCGAAATAATTGTCGAAGGTGTGGTTCTCCTGCAGCATGAAGATGACGTGGTTGATGGAGTCGATGCTGCCCGGCGGGACCACCGACACTGTGGCACTTGCCGTGGCTGTTTTTCCTCCCGATCCAGTCGCGGTCGCCGTGTAGGTTGTCGTGGCCGTCGGGGTCACGGATTGAGTGCCACCGGTCGGCTGCAGGGTATAGGAACTGCCGTCGTTGCCGGTCACTACTACCTGGGTGGCATTTGTCGCGGTAACGGTTAGAGTAGCGGAATTTCCCGATACCACGGATGTCGGATTTGCGAGAATACTGACCGTCGGTACCGGAGCCGATGTCACCGTTACGGTTGCGGTTGCCGTCGTGGATCCTCCGGGTCCAGTTGCGGTTGCGGTATAGGTCGTTGTTGCGGTCGGGGTCACGGCCTGCTCGCCGCTGTCCGCCGGCAGCGTATACGAGCTGCCATCGGTTCCGGTGATGACGACCTGAGTGGCGTTGGTTGTACTGACAGTCAACGTCGACGAGTTTCCAGAGACGATCGAAGTGGGGCTGGCGGTGATGGTGACGGTTGGTTTCGGGTTTGGCGTGACCGTCAGGACCACAGGCGTCGAGGTCGCGGTTCCTCCGGGTCCGGTTGCGGTTGCGGTATAGGTCGTTGTCGTGCTGGGGCTGACTGCTTGCGTTCCGCCGCTCGCCTGTAGCGTGTACTTGCTGCCATCCGTCCCGGTCAGCGTCACCTGTGTTGCGTTCGTTGCTGTCACCGTCAGAATAGCGGAGCTTCCCGCGGTTACCGAACCCGGATTCGCAGTGACGCTGACGGTGGGCGCCGGATTCGCCTGAACCGTTACGGTTGCGGTCGCCGAGACCTTTCCACCGGGTCCGGTCGCCGTGGCTGTGTAGGTTGTCGTTGCAGTCGGGCTGACGGATGGCGTTCCGCCCGAGGGCTGGAGGGTGTACGAGCTGCCATCGCTACCGGTCAACGTCAGCTGCGTTGCGTTCGTTGCGGTTACCGTCAAAACAGAGGAACTTCCCACAGTTATCGAAGCCGGATTCGCGGTGATGGCGACGGTGGGCGCCGGATTCGAGCTCCCATTCAGAGTCACAGTCACAGTCGCGGTGGTCTTCCCACCCTCTCCAGTGGCTGTCGCAGTGTAAGTGGTCGTTACCGTCGGACTGACGGATTGCGTTCCGCCGGTCGACTGCAGGGTGTACGAACTACCGTCCGTGCCGGTCACCACGACCTGCGTGGCATTGGTCGCGGAGACGCTCAAAGTAGACGAGCTTCCCGAGGCGATCGAGGTGGGATTGGCGGTGATGCTCACAGTGGGGGGCGGAACCGAGCTGCCGGAAGGGGCCATACCCGAACATCCGGTGAACAGCAATAACGGGGGAAGGCAGGACAATAGCGCTACGGAGCCGACAAGACGAGAAATAGAACGGGAAACTCGTAGCCACCCCAAACTGCTTTTCTTAACTGGCTCACACGAAAAACGAAGGTCTGATGCGCTATGCCGTGACACTGGCAGCAAATTCAACAAGTCCATGTCGCCTCACCAATTGGTTTCCATTACCCCGCGGCACTACGATTGTCCAATTGAAGTGCCGCTTCGTCCGACCGAATTTTGCCTTCCAGCGGCGTCAACCAATGGGATGCAAAAAGTCCAAAAGAAGGCGATTGCAACGAGGGAAGGACAATTAATTTTTTGAATGCAAGTTAAGCGGGCTGCGTCATTTCGCCGCTATCCAAAAAAAACGACGTGCCGAACTGCTCTGCCGGGGAATGGAATTCGCCGCTATTCCCCGGCAGGTTCGAAGAAGAGACGAAGATTGCCGCTGCCTTATATATCTCCAGCGATTTACAGGCGCTATTGGAACATGATGTACCTTACCCATACTGCTGTTCCGTGCCATCAGGCGATTCCAATGCTCGAATCTCCTCGAAACCAGGATGCTCATTCGAAATCTCTGATTTGTGCCAAGTGATGGGATGTACGAAACCAATGGCATGAACGTTGCTTTCAGCCGAATCGGGTCTTCCAAGCCCATCTGTGCCATCTGCGTCTGCAACAAGTGAACTGGAGTCCAGAATGCCTGAAGGGCTTGAAAATAGGGGACGCAGCCATGCGCCGAAGCGCGTTAACAGCGCCTCTGCATCGAGCAGATCCCTCTTGCATTTTTTAAGCTCAAACCAGCGGAGATAATTCTGGACGACACTCTCCATCGTCATCTGTATTCCCGCTGCAAAGTTGCGCTCCGCCATGCTGGTCAACAACTCCTCGGACTGCAGGACGGCGCTGAGGCAATCCGCCAAGTCGGTCGCATCGCCTGTTTTGTAGAAGCTGATCGCCATATCCTCGTCCGCCGCCATTTCGCGGAAATCAGGAATGTCGGCGCACACGATGGGAACTCCGTACTCACACGCTTGATGGGCAGGACCGCTCGATCCAGTCGCGGAGTAGTAGGGCATCACTAGAACGGAACTGGTGCGAAACAATTCTGCTACATCTTGCCGCGGTATGTAACCGCGGAATTCTATCGGCAAACCCGATGGCAGGCGATCGCGGATCGATTCCCAATATCCCGGTTTCGCAGGATGATTGGCTCCGGCGACGATGAGCCGCGCATTTGAGACCTTCTTCAATACGGATGGAAAAGCTTCCATCAGCACCTCAAGCCGCTTGTAAGTCCCCCAGTTTCCGAAGGCTAAAACGCGATGGTCCGGGTTGCCGCGCTTGGAGAAGTCCGGCATACCCGAAATCGCGGAAAAAATTCCGTGAGTTCCGAGCAGAACATTTCGCGCAGAGTATTTCGTGATCAACGTGCGCCGATAACCGGACAGCAGCACCGACACCGAATGCGCTTTGAGCAGGGCGCGCGTGGCCACCGCCGTTCCCATGCGGTAGATTCTTTCCTGGCGCACTCCGGCGGCAGCTAAATCGACATTTTCAATCACCTGGTGCAGCGTGATGTGGGTGTAAAAGCCGGCAGCCCTGGTGAGCGCGGGCGCCGAGAGTCCCGTAAAAGCGGCCCACGGGTTCGCCTGCGTGCCGAAACTAGAAAAGACTAAATTGAACCACACTACATCAGGCTTCAATTGGCGGATGGTGTTCAAGAGACGAACCGGCGTTGCCATACTGCCGACCTTCCAGCAGCGGATCACGTTGAAATCGGGCAATTCCTGCTGCTGGGTGCGGACCGGCTTGCCATTCGCATCCGTCGTAAATTCATAGTCAGACAGTTCGTCCGCAAGGATGGTCAACTCAACTCGTGGATTGCGCTGTAGCTCCCGCGCCACGTGAAGACCATATTCATTCAATGGTCCATTGCTGGGAGGAAACGCCACGACTAGACAAATTCTCATCGATTCTCTGCCTCAAATGATTGATGCTCGCAGTGTCGGGACTTCGAGCCAGCCAATGTGTTCTAACAATCGAACCGGTTCAATTCACACGGCATTCAACATGAGATGCAAAGATTCACCATTTTGTAACGTGCGCATTTTTTTGCATATGAGTTGCTATGCCAATCCACATCTCCCAGACCGTTAGGAGACCGTCCGCGGACGAATGGATGGTGGGCAGTCATCGTTTCGGGCGATGCCGCACCTGCTTGGCGAAGCTGCGGCTGTAAGGCCTTATTCGCTAGTACATTCCGGGCAGGGACGAGGTGAGGCTGCCGTGCGGGTGACGCCTTGCGTCGTCAGAAATTCATGAGGCTCGACGCTCGGGGCCCATTCTGCGAGCCGTCGCGCAGACAAGGGGGGAATTCCGGCGGCTGGAGATCGTTCGTGAGGGAAGGATGCACCCGATGCCCATGCAGCAAGGCGCGCCGAGGCTTCTGTCGCTGCCGATTCAAAAGAGCGTGATGCTGACATAGGGTTTAAAGATGGTTTGAGTGTTCCCATAGGAGAAGTTGGGGAAGGTCTCCTCTTGAAATCCTGCGGAAAACCGGATCGGATATTTCAGCTCGATTTTTCCCGTTTCGCCGTTGTACCTATTTCCGAAAGGTTGGATATACGACACTGCGACGCCGTTCTGCGTCATGTCATAAACGTGAAAGCTGCGCGTGGAATCATACGAAGTCGTCGCTTGTATATACCAATTGCGCGTGGGATAGAAGTCAACCTCTCCCGCCGGTCGAAGCGCCTGCGCGTTGCCCGAGCGCACTCCCACCGTTCTCCATCCTCGCAGATCCTGCACGATCGCTTCAGCATTCCATCGCGGCGAAAACCGATGCGTGAGGCCGATATACGAAGATGTGTTGTAGTTTTCAATTCCATTCGGCGTGAACTGCTGATCGCTCGATCCCCACCCGGTCACCAGAGCAGTTTTCGCCCATGGCTTCCCGACGCGGAAATTCAAAGCACCGGCAAGCATCCGCGAATGAAGATTGCTTTCGGTAAAGGGGCCAAACTCATAAATGAGGTAGCCGTTGGCGGAAACCGCATCGAAGAACGAAGTGGTGGACATGTAGGCAAATGTTCGAAACAAATTCTGATTCATTTGCACTGGAGACCTGGAGTCGCGCCGTATCGTCCCCTGGATACCGGTATCGAAGGTTATCACGTTGCGACCCAGACGAAGTGCGGGATTTACCCCGAGATTCATTGAGTAATCGGTCGTATCGCGATTCACGATCGAATTCGTCGCCGGCGAGGAAATGAGGCCGCGGGAGTTACGGATCTGGAAAAAGCCACCCAGGGTGGGAATATTTCCAAGATGCAAATGGTAGGCGGCAGTCCCCTCAGAAACCAGGTTGTAGCGCGGCGGCGGAAGAAGGGACAGGTCCGTCGGCGGCACGGGAGTCGGGCCGAAAAGCTTGGAGTCCAAAACGTAAATCGTGCTATCGTCGAAGGCCGGTTGCAAAGTGAAATTGCCGAGGAGACTTAATTTCGGATTGATTCTGAAGCCTTCACTGGCTCCTGCCTGCAGTAGACCCTGCTCTGCAGTTTGATCCTCGCCGCCGGCGCTTGCCGCTTCTGCAAAGGCAGAGAGGGCCTGAGGGCCCCGATGCTGCTGCTCAAACACATTGGCTTCGGCAAGCAGATACGGGTAATAGTCCAATTCACTGCCGTCCACTTGCTTGGCAGCCGCTAATTCCGCAGCTGCGCGCGTCGTATCGCCTAAAGCGAGGTAGTTATTCGCCCGGGAGACGCGCACGGCAATGTCAGGAGCGCCCGCGGCCTTGGCGCGATCAAGATACGTCTGCGATAGCTGATACTCATGCATTTCCTGGAGGATGGAGGCAGCCTCAATGTATTGGTCGCCGGTCGGCGGCGCAGTGTCTCCTGCTTCCGCCTCCATCTGGGCCAACGCGATCTGCCGCTCCGCATCCTGCGTGTGGCCTTGCTGCGCCATGAGGCGAGCAACGGCCAAACGTACATCGACTCGATCGCTCTGCGGCATTGTAAGCGCCTTTGCAAACCGCTCCATGGCAGCTTTCTGGTCTCCCAGCGTGCTCAGCGCTTCTCCGGTCTGAACAAATATTTCGCTCGCCTGGTTCGGTCCTAATTTCAGGTTTTCTCCCGCAGGCGGCGGTTGCAGGGCGAGCCGTTCTGCTAACTCGACGTTCCGCATCGTTTCCGCTTTGTCGCCCAGGTATGCGTAGGTGCGGGCAAGCAAGGCATAGACAGCAGGATCGTTAGGAGAGAGTTTCTGCGCGATCTGCAGATCGTGAATTGCCTGATGGTAGCGACGCTGGGCGAAATAAATATTCCCTAGCGCCCGGTAGATCGAGCCATCGTTGGGAGTGAACTTCAACGCGGCTTGATATTCCGCGGCCGCTTTGGTCAGCCTGCCCTCTCGCCCATAGGCTGTTGCTCGAATCATGTGGATTGGCTGCGAATCGCCCAGCTCTTTTTCCGCCAGCTCCGAATTGCGCAGCGCGCCCGGCGAATTGTTCCGTTCGAGATCCGCAAATGCGAGCCCCAGGTGAGCGGTTCCGTTCTTCGGATCTAGTTTGAGTGCGGATTCGAAGTCCGCTGCCGCGTCATTGGGCTTGTGAAGATCGTTAAAAACGTACCCGCGGTTCACGTACGCCGTAACTACACTCGGGTCACGCTTCAATGCCTCGGTAAAGTCCTCGATAGCCAGTTCACGCTGCCCATAATATTTATGGGCGTAGCCGGCCAACAGCGGAATATCGGCTTCCTTGGGGAAGGCGCTGTTGTACTTCGAAGTGAGAGCCAGCAGTTCATGGTATTTCTCCAGACGCAGCAGATCATACCCAAGGTAGACCACCACATCTCTGTCTTGAGGCAACACCTGGATCGCCTTTAGGCCGACGTCAGCAGATTCCCGATAGTCTCCCTTCAGATTGAGATACCTTTCTCGCTCCTTCAGCATTTGCGGTTGTTGCTGCATTTTGCTTGTAGCGCGGCCCAGCCACGCTTCGGCCAACTCCAGATTGTGCGACTCGATCGCCGCGTTCATTCCTCCGGCTACAATCAATGCATTTCGAGGAGCGAGCGCGTTGCCTTTGCGGTAGGACGCCTCTGCTTTTTTGTACTGGTGGCGTGCGGCGTACAGATCTCCAAGCGCCAGATAGGGCACGTACAGTGAAGGATCGAGCTGTGCCAGACGCTTGAAATACTTTTCGGCATCCTGATCATTTCCTGCGGCGCGGGAAGCGTAACCCAGAGAAATGAGGACCGATCTGTTCCGCGGATCCATTGCGAGGACTTGCTTATAGAGCGCGATTGCGTCTTCGGTGCGCCCCATTTTCATCAGCACATCTCCGTGGAGCTGCAGATTGCTTGGGTCGTGCGGACTGATCGCAATGGCTTCCTTCACATCGTTCAACGCGCTGTCGAGATGGCCGGCATTCATCTCGATTAAAGCTCGCAATCTCAGAAACGGGGCTCTGTCGGGACCCTGCTCGTTGAGCGCGCCGATTTCCGTCTGCGCTGTCTGCAGTTGCTGTTGCGCCGATGCGTCGTCGTTCAGCGTGCGATACAACCCCATCAGGTCCATGTGGAGCTGAATTCCATACAAAGGGCCCTCAGCCGGATTTGGCGGCAGATGAGCGAGGGCGGCGCTGTATTCCCGGACAGCGTCCTCATCTTGTTCCTTAAGCTGTGCAATTTCTCCACGGATTGCATGCAGCCGATAATAATCCGGGTTCAATCCGTCGGCACTTTGAAGGAATGGAGTTGCGCCTTCGATGGAGCCGGTGGCAATCTGAGCCTGTGCCGCAGAGAGCTGCAAATTAAGATTTCGCGGCTCAGCATTCGCGGCTTGCGCGTAAAATTTGGCGGACTCATCCTGGTTGCCGGCGAGTTGGTAGGTGTACGCAATCTCCGCCGTAACGTCCGGTCTCGGATTGCGGATCGACTTGAGCGCGGCAATTGCGGCTGGATAATTCCCGACCTCGCGATAGTAGCCGGCCAGCGATCGCTGCACGTCCGGATTGTTCGGCGCGCGCTGTTTGGCGAGGTTGAGATAATGGCTCGCCAGATCCATTTTTTTCAGATGCTGATATGAAATCGCCAGCAGCAATTCCGAACGTGCATCGGACTGAATCCGATCCGCTCGGCTCAACCACTGGAGCGCGCCCTGGTAATCTCCGGATTTCATGTATAGATTTCCGAGCAACAACAGATCGTTCCGACGGTCTGGACTTGACGAAAGCACCTGCTTGAGCAGTCCTTCGGCGTCGTCATTTTTCCCCATCAGGCTGTAGGTCTGGGCAAGCCCGGACATGCCTTCGATGGCTCCCGGTTTCAGACTGAGACCTCGCGTATAGGCGTCGACCGACTGCGTATACCTGCGGGCGAGCCGCGCTGAATATCCGACTAAAAACCAAAGTTGGGGATCATTGGGGGCAGCATGCACAGCGCGCTGCGCATAGTCGAGCGCTAGCGCATAATGCTTGTCCTTCAGGGCCGACTCAGCCGCGTTTGCGAGACGTGCGTTTTGAATATTGGTTCCAAATCCCAGCGACCGCTGGCCGGACGCCTGCGTCTGCTTCTGGGATTTTGCGGAAGCGCCTGGTCCTAGATTGTAGGTCTGTGCCTGGAGCATGGAGCAGGCAAACGCGGAGACAAACAGGGAAACACAAGCAGTCTTCAGAATTCCAGGTGTGGCAATCAATGGCTCTCCCGAGTTAATATCCTGATTCTCGGGGTATTGGATTCCGAAAGCGGGTGCAGTGTTGGCTGCGTTTGAATGGATACAAAATCTTTGCTCCAGCCACTAAGCAACCGGCTTGGCCGCTTTGGAATCGAAGAGTCTTTACGCGATGTGCGACAAAGTCGATGCCGCCGTGCCGTCGCCAAAGCGGCTGCGTTGGTTCTTTAATTCGGAATTTTTGAGAGTAGCCATTGAATAGAATAGAGTCGATTGCGCCGTCTGCGCCGTCAACGCGGCCCATACCGCTAGGCCTGATCCTATTGGCAGCTTTAGCGGTCCATCTGCCCCTTCTGTTGATGAAATTGCCACTGCAGTCCTACGACGCGAATTTCCATATTTTCTTTGCCTCCCATTACGTCCATCATTGGTTCAATCCGTGGAATCCCAAGTGGTTCGCGGGCTTCTCTCAGACAACCTATCCGCCACTGCCGCAGCAGTGGATCGCGATCCTATCCAGAGTCACCGGTTTGGATATGGGGTATATGGCTGTACAAATGGTCGCCATACTGCTTCTTGTCGTGGGCGTGTATCGGTTCTCACTGCTTTGGGTCAGCCCCCGCGCAGCGTCCTTCGCGGCTCTGGCCAGTATTTTCGTCGGCTCGGAAAGCTTCCTGATTTACTCCGCCGGCCAGTTAGCCACCACCGCATCGGCGCCGATTTATCTGCTCGCTCTTCCTTACTTGTTCGAATGGGTTCGACGCGGAGGATGGCGACCTTTTGTCAAAGCGAGCGTGCTGTTCACGTGCGCCGCCGCTGCGCACCACGTCACGCTGCTGTTCGGCTCGTTCTTCTTTGCGTTGCCTGTCCTTGCTCTGGTGCTGCTGGATCGCGAAGGCGGCGAGCGAACCTCCATGGCGGCATTTCTACTTCGCACCGTGGCGATCGTCGTGCTTGTGACCGCCGCAATTATCGTCGTGCTTCTTCCGTTCTGGATTGGATTGATCCATTATCCGGTCACCCAGACTCCAATACCCCATGCCAGCCGGGCCAATTACATCCTCAGTCCGCAATTCGGAGTGAATTATTTCCTGGTTCCTTATGGCGCGTTGCTGCTGGCATTTCCGTTTATCCTGGTGCGCGGCTCCAGGTCTGTTCGCCTGCGTCCACTGCTCATTGGTTGCTGGATGGCATTTCTGATTGGGCTCGGTGGCACCACTCCTGTCGGTCGCGTGCTTCTGGGTCGCGCGTTTCAGGTACTCACGTTTGAGCGGTTCAGCTATTGGGCGTCTCTGCTCGCGCTGCCCTTCGTAGGCTTGCTCGCGTCGGAGCTCATCGATCGATTCCGCATGCGCGCTGTCATTCCGCTCACTGTGCTGGCGACCTCCACATGCGCCCTAGCCGTCTCATGGTCCACGTTTCACCCCACCGACGCGGCACACTTTGACGTGAGACCGGTTGCTTACTGGCTAGACCACGACGGCCACGACAGATTCCGTTACATCACTCTTGGCTTCGGGTACAAACTTTCAAGGCTGGCAATGCTGACGGACGCCAGTAGCGTCGATGGAGGATCGAACTCCGCGCGCATGCTGCCGGAACTCACTCACTACAGCGGAGGCGCGCTCACTGACGCGAAATATTTCGGCGCCGGGGGACTTGACTCCTTGAACGCGATGCTGCGCCACGCCGACAGGTATGGACTGAAGTGGGTGTTCGTCCACGACCCCTACTATGACCCACTGCTTGCCTTTGCCGGCTGGCGCCAGGTGGACTCGCTCGATGACAATACGGTCACCGTATGGGGCAAAGATGGCGTACCTCCGGCCACGCCGATGAATGCGGCGCAAATGCCTCCCCACTGGCAGGGAATTCTGTGGGGCACGTTGCCTTTCGGCAGTAGCATTCTGGCAATCCTGATAATGCTGATTCCTGACAGGCGGCGGGACGAGGTTGACGGAGAGAGTAGCTCCGTCGAAGACGAGAATCTCGCGCCGAGGAGACTGGTCTCGTGAAAAAGGGGACTCTGCTCGCTATTTCGATTGCTGTCGCAACGGTGGCGCTGGTCGTCGTCGGCACGCTCTGGCCCATCAAGACGGCAGTTTACTGGGCAGGTGGAAAGAACCTGCTGCGTCCCTCATCTACACCGACGGCGGCCGTGGAAAACCTGGGCGACCAGATTCGCCTGCGGGCGTGGGGGGCGGCCTATTCCAGTCTTGGCAACAAGGGGGAGTTCACCGAATCGGAGTTTTTCCACGACCTGACGGGATATCATCTCAGCCTTCGCACTTTCGCTACTCTGGAGAGTTTCGAAGTGCAGCCCCTTCACGAATCCGCCGATTCTGCCCAGGTCGCGATGAGGCTGCATTGGTCGACCATCGTCGGAATGCATGAAGTCACCCGCGATCTGCACGTCGTCAGGAATGGCAACCGCTGGGCTGTGGATTGGCCGCTCGTGAAGCGGCAGCACGTGCCGCCGCAGGTGATCGTAGTGAACTATTTGCGCTGGGATGTGATCTATCGCGGACCGGGAGACGACTGGGGAGCGCAGGACGTTGGCGCGCCGCATGTCCGCATCGTCGACATGCATCCGGTGAACCGCGCTGAGGGCGTCGTCGTGCTGGGCGAACTTTTGAACGAAGACGTTATTCCCGCGTTCGTGTCCGTCCGAGCCACACTGGTTGCCAAGGATGGCTCAATCATTGACAGCGAGGGCAGCTTCGATATGATCTCGCACACGCTTCTGCCGAAGCAGGTCACTCCGTTCTTTATCCGGTTTCCTAACGTGGACCTGTCCCAGGTAGGCAGCATCCGCATGGAGCCAATTTCGGTGTTGGTCTCCGCCTCGGCGGACCCGGTGATTGAAATCGAGAATCAGAAATACAATCCAGGGGCGCACGCTTCACTGACCGGACAGGTTTCCAATCAAAGCGGCCAGATCGTCAGTTTCGCGCATGTGCTCTCCACCTTCTATGACAAAAATGGCCAACTGGTCTGGGTCGCGGGTGAATACGTCGATCGCGCACTTTTGCCGCAGATCCCAGTAGATTTCCGTATTCCGGTTCCTGAAGATCTTGCGAAGAAAATCAGCAGTGAGCGAACCGTGGTGGCCACCTACCGGACCGGGAGGAGCGACCTGTGAGATCGGTGCTTGCATGGCTGCTTGCGGGGATGGTTGTGGCGGCTGCCCACGTAGCCATTGCGCAGGATTCAAATATGACCGTGCCTGCGAGCGTCACCGCGGGAAGCGCCTTCACGATTCCAACTGCAGGAAATGGCAAAGCCGCGATTTATATCGTCGGGCCGGCGCAGGCACTTCGGCGCGACGTGCAGTTGGGACAAGCGGCGTCGTTCGACGCGGGTGATCTTTACAATGCCGGTCGCTATCTGGCGATTCTGGTTACAGGCTCTTCGACCACCGCTCGCGAGTTCGACGTGGTTCCCGCCGTCCAACCGGAGGCGCTCAGCTTTCTCGCAAAGCCGTCTCGTCTTCCAGTCGGACTGCATAACGGCATCAGCGGCGCGGCATATGTTTTCGACGCCTATCACAACCTGATCACAACGCCGATTCCGGTTTCTTTTGAACTCTCGAATCAAGGCAGCACAGTGCAGGCGCAAACCGTCACTACGCGGAACGGCGTGGCATGGACAGAGATGAATTCCGCGGAGAAACAGGGCAGCGCGAAATTCCTGGCTCGCGTCGGCGATGTATCGAGTACCCGCGTGATTCAGGAAGTCCCCGGAAATCCGTGCGGGTTGACGATGAGCGCCAGGCCGGATGGTCAGAGGGTGGAGCTACAGACCACTCCGGTGAAAGATTGCAGCGGCAATCCTGTTCCTGACGGCACGATCGTCACCTTCACCGAAAACTACGACGGCATGCAGTCCACAGTCGACGCTCCGCTCAAGCAGGGAATCGCGCAAGCGGAGATGCCCTCCTACAAGGGAGCGACAATTTCTGTCGCAAGCGGAGTTGTCGCCGGGAATGAGATTCGTTGGGAGGGAGGGAGATGATCACGCGAGTCCTGCTGATGAGTTGGGTGACGACTTGCGTGCTGGCCATGCCCATGGCGACCTGGGCAGCGCAGCCATCTGTGCAAGTGGAGCCTCCCAATCTGCAGGGATCCCGCCCCGTCGAAAAGCAGACGGAGGCGGCAGTGATTCGCGACTATTTGCAATCGTGGCAGGGCTTGCGATTGGCGATGCTGCAAAACCGCCCCGATCTGCTCAATGAAGATTTTGTTGGAACTGCCAAGTACAAGCTGACGGACACGATTCAGGATCAGGCCAAGCTTGGACTCCGAACCCGGTATAAGGATCGCTCTCACGATCTCCAGATCGTTTTCTATTCGCCGGAAGGCCTGTCTCTCCAGATGATCGACACCGTCGAATACGATGAGCAGGTCCTCGATCATGGCAAGACCCTGACGACCCAACACGTACGCGCGCGCTACATTGTGGTCATGACCCCCGCCGAAGCGCGATGGCAAGTGCGAATATTCCAGGCGGAGCCAATAGCCTGAGCGCCGATTGCAGCCTCGGTCAGCATCGCGCCGCTGCATACCTTCTCTTCCGACGATTCCTGAAAAAAGCGCCTCCCAATAGGGCAACTCAGGGTGGCTCGGCATCATCACAGAGAGCCATGAATGTTGATGGTTTTCGCGTGCGCGATACTCGCTGGCGTACATCCCAGGTGGGAAAGGGCTGCTTCACCTGTGACCCACCGATTGCAATGCCTTGTGTGTCTATAAAGCTGGGCGCTTAAGCCGCGATTTTTTAAGCCTGCCAGATGGCGGGCCATGTTGTTCCCCCATAGAACAAGATCGACCCCGCATGCACAACGAACGGGCAAGGGCAAGAAAGACCATTTCGAGAGGCAGTTATGCATCACCGCCGTTTTCCCATCTCTATCGCCGTTTGGTTTCTTTCATTCTCTCTTCTGATAGCCGGCACCGGTTGTGGCGGCGGGGCTTCTTCCGACCCATCACCAATAAAGACACTCACGTCTATCTCGGTCTCGCCGGCAACCGCGAGTATAGCGGCGGGAGCGACGCAGCAGTTCACCGCAACAGCTACCTACAGCGATGGCTCAACCGCAAATGTAACGTCGACCGCAACCTGGATGTCCGCCAGCGCCGGGGTTGCAACGATAAATTCCGCCGGAATGACGACTGCGGTTGCGGCGGGCACGACTTCAGTCACGGCTTCACTGAGCGGAATGAGTGGCACCGCCATGCTGACCGTGACCGCCGCGACGAAGACAATCACAGCCATCTCGGTTACACCGGCAACACCGAGCATCACGGCGGGAGCGACGCAGCAATTCACCGCGACAGCAACGTACAGCGACAATTCGAGCGCGAATGTGACCTCAACCGCAACAT
>DATJUD010000031.1:0-44650 GCA_035502695.1 Acidobacteriaceae bacterium | reverse complement strand
GAATTGTGGCGCCGGCAGCAAGGGTATGGCCGCGGCGGCCGCATGAAGATTGAGCACGATAAGGGACAGATTCTTTCTGGGGTGCGTCACGCAAAAACAATTGGCTCGCCGATTTCGATCCGTATTGAGAACAGCGACTGGAAAAACTGGACCGAGATTCTGCCGGTGTCCGCGGGAGATCCTGCAAAGCATAAGGCGGTCGCTTCTCCGCGACCCGGGCACGCAGACCTGGCAGGTGCGCTGAAATACGATTTTCCCGACGCGCGATACGTGCTGGAGCGGGCGTCGGCGCGCGAATCCACGGCGCGCGTAGCCGCTGGGGCGGTTGCAAAGCAATTACTCGAGGCGCTCGGGATTACCGTCGCGAGCCATGTAATCCGGGTGGGCGATGCGGAACTGGATCGGGATGCGAACTGGCCTGAGATTCTGGCGTTGCAGTTGCGCGAAGAAGTCTTGCTCGGCTGCGTGGATGATGCTTCTGAGCAGCGCATGAAGGCCGTTGTCGACAAGGCGTTGCGTACCGGCGACTCTGTTGGGGGCGTGTTTGAAGTGGTGGCGCATGGTGTTCCGCCCGGTCTGGGAACCTACGCCAACTGGGATGAGCGCCTGGACGGAATGCTGGCGGCGGCAGTGATGTCACTACAGGCGGTCAAGGCGGTGGAAATTGGGCGCGGGGTGACGGCGGCGGGTGCGTTCGGTTCTGCGGTGCATGACGCGATCCATTACGCGGCGGAGGAAAAAGCGGACAAGCACACGCGGTTCGTGCGCGACCAGAATAACGCGGGCGGGATTGAAGGCGGTATCTCGAATGGTGAGGATGTAATTGTTCGAGGGTATTTGAAGCCCATTTCGACGCTGCGCCGGCCGCTGGGCTCTGTCAGCTTCGAGACACGCGAAGAAACCAAGGCGGCCTACGAGCGGTCGGATGTCTGCGTGGTTCCGGCAGCTGGAGTTGCGGCAGAGGCCATGGTGGCGCTGACCCTGGCGAAATTGGCGATCGATAAGTTCGGCGGCGACTCGCTGCGCGAAATGGTGAGAAACTATCAAGGGTACTGCGATCAGATCCGCAATTACTGATCTGCCAGAAATTAGAAAGACAAGACGCTCTCGATGATTTATCCGATTGTGAAATTTCCCGACCCCATCCTGCAGCAACCTGCGGAACCGGTCACGGTGTTCGACGAAGAATTGCGCAAGCTGGTCGATGACATGTTTACCTCGATGTATGACGCGCAGGGGATTGGCCTGGCCGCCCCGCAGATAGGGATTTCGAAGCGCCTGACTGTGATTGATCTGAGCTTTCAGAAGAAGCCGGAAGACAAAATTGTCCTGATCAATCCCGAGGTGATCGAGATAAAGGGCAAGCAGGTGGAAGAAGAAGGCTGCCTGAGCCTGCCTGAGATTCGCGATCGCGTAGTGCGAGCCGCCGAAGTGAAAGTACGCGCCCAGGATGCCGCAGGCAAGACGTTCGAGGTGGAAGGCACGGAGTTGCTGGCACGCGCCATTCAACACGAGATTGACCACTTGGATGGAATTCTTTTCATCTTTCGCCTGAGCCGATTAAAACGCGATCTGCAGCTCCGAAAAATTCGCAAGCTACAACGCGCGGGCGAGTGGTAGAGCCGGGCTACCCGTCGCGATTACGTTCCCAACGTTCTTAGGAGCCGTGCCCGAACCCATGCGCCTGGTCTTTTGCGGAACTCCGCAATTCGCTGTTCCTACGCTGAGTGCTTTGTTGCAGGCGGGCCATCGCGTAGAACTGGTCTTGTCGCAGCCGGATCGCGCAAGCGGTCGCGGCATGGAAGTCCAAATCTCCCCGGTGAAACGTCACGCAGAGCAGCACGGTCTGGAACTCACGCAGCCGGACAAAATCCGCAATAACACTGAGCTGCAGGAGCGACTCAAGGCTTTGTCTCCGGACGCAATCGTGATCGTCGCGTATGGACGCCTGATTCCACCCTGGATGTTGAATTTGCCGAAGCACGGCAATTTGAATGTCCATGCCTCGCTGCTGCCAAAGTATCGCGGAGCTGCGCCCATCCAGTGGGCAGTGGCCAATGGCGAAACGGGAACGGGCATAACTACGATGCGCATTGATGAAGGCCTCGACACCGGCGATATTTTGCTGCAGGAACGGGTGGCAATTTTGCCGCAGCAAACTGCGGTGGAATTGTCTCCGGTGTTGGCGGAGATGGGCGCGCACCTGATGGTGCGCACTTTGGCTGGGCTGGAGCAAGGGACGCTGCAAGCCACGCCACAGGATCATAGCCGCGCGACCATGGCTCCGATCCTTCAAAGGGAAGATGGCCGTATTAATTGGAGTCGGACTGCGCAACAAATCTTTGATCGCTGGCGCGGGTTTCAACCGTGGCCAGGGGCGTTCACAAGTTTCCGCGGAAGGAAATTGATTTTTCATGCGATGCAGGTAGTCGCCGATGCGCCGGAGTCCAGCACGGAACCGGGAACGCTGCGTCGTGCGGGAAATCGACTGCTGGTTGCCTGCGGTGAAGGCACTTGGCTCGACCTGCTGGAGTTGCAGATGGAAGGGAAACGCCGCATGCCGGTCGAGGCGTTTCTGAATGGAATTTCGCTCGCGGACGGCGACCGGCTGGACCCCCGATGACAGCGGCTTCGATCGCTCCGGCACGACGCGCGGCCTTCGACATTCTTCGAAAAGTTGGTCGAGGGCGCGGCAATAGCGATACGCTGCTGCATTCATTGCAGGTGAACCAGCTCTCGGCGCAGGACCGCAATCTCTGCACGACGCTGGTCCTGGGGACATTGCGCTGGCAGCTTGTTCTTGATGACCAATGTCGGAAATTTCTGACTCGACCGGATCTAACGCTGCCCGAAGATGCGCTCTTGGCGCTTCGGGTGGGAGCATATCAACTGCTTTTTCTCGATCGCATTCCCACGCACGCTGCCCTCTTTGAATCTGTGGAGTGGTGCAAGCATTCGGAGGGTGCGCGGCAGTCCGGGTTGGTGAATGCAGTGTTGCGTAAAGTGGCTGCATTGCCGAAGACTCGTGTTTTCGATGTTGAGCAGGCCTACCCACAATGGATGGTTGCGCGCTGGAAGAAATTCTATGGCGCAGAGGCGTGCCGGAAGATTTGCGAACAGGGGCAGACCGAAGCAGATACTGCGGTGCGACTGTTGAATGACGATGCTGAGGAAGTATTGCGGTCGCAGGGAGTAGTGCTGCGGCCGGGGAATTTCTTAGCCAAGGCAAGACGGATCGTGGAGGGAGAATCGACGGCGGTCAAAGACTCGCGGGAGGAAACGGCGCACTCGCAACTGCAAGATGAGGGTTCGCAACTGGTTGCGGAGCTGTTGGGTCATGGCGCGCGAATTCTAGATGCGTGCGCGGCGCCAGGAGGCAAGACCGCAGTGTTGCTGCAGAATAATCTGGATGCGCAATTGCTGGCGTGCGATCTTCATCCCACACGCGTGGCGACTATGCGGAAACGTCTTAGCGCGACGATGAATCTGGATCGCGTGGAACTGCTCGTGGCGGATGCGGCGAAGCTAACCGGGGTGGGTCCATTCGACAGGATTCTGTGTGATGTTCCATGCACAGGAACGGGTACGCTGGCGCGAAATCCTGAAATTCGTCATCGCCTGCAACCGGAGGAGTTGACGCGGCAGGCAGATCGACAGCGAGAGATTTTATCGGCGGGATTGTGCTTGCTGGCTCCGGGTGGTCGGCTGCTCTACTCCACTTGCTCGTTGGAGCCGGAAGAAAATGTCGCGGTGGTTGAAGGCTGTTTGACCTCGCCAAAGGGCCCGAAAGCTGGCTGGAAGAAAATTGATCTGGGGCGGGAGTTTGATCGGCTGAAACGAGAGGGAATCGTGAAGGGCGATTCTGTTGAAGCGTTGCGTACGAGCGGATTTCGCGATGGATTTCTGCGGACGCTTCCCGGACTGCATCCTTGTGACGGATTTTTTGCGGCGATGATTGAGCGCCAATAGGATTTTTGCATTCGTAGGTATCAAGGCTGGACAGTGAGCTGAATGGTCGAGCCGGCCGGAATTTGCGTTCCCGCGGCTGGAACCTGTGCAATGACGGCTCCCGGCGGAGCCGTGGCTGCAGGAACCGGCAACGCCTGCGCTGTTGCAGTGATCGCAGGTTGGCCTGTTGGCGCTGGAGCAGAAGGTACGGTCGGTGCGTTCTGCAAGGGTGCAAGCTTGAAGCCGGCATGAATGATTGAGAGCGCCGCTTGTGTGAAGTTTTCGCCGATCATGTCCGGCATGACGTTCGCATCCTCAACGGGCGGAGCCGGATGCGCGGTCAGAATGCTGACGCGCGGGCCCTCGACGTCGGTTGCGTTAGCTGTTGGCGTCTGGGCTATGACAGTATTTTCCGGCGCGTAAGCATAGGGCAGCCCGACTACTGCGCCCACCTGCAGTCCCGTGCGGCGAATTGTAATGGTAGCGAGGGTTTCATTCATCCCGTCAACAGAAGGGATGGCAACTTTTTGCGGTCCCAGGCTCACGGTCATTCGTACTCGCCACGATTTGCGCACCAGTGTTCCCGGAGCCGGGCTTTGCGTCAGAATGACTCCGACAGGTTGTGTGGCACTGTAATAACGACCGTCGATGCCGGCCTGCAACCCTTTGGCACGCAGTTCGACGACGGCTTGCGGTACGGTGTGGCCGCGCAATACGGGCACCTGGACCTCAGCTCCGTGAATGGCAAGTCGCATGGTGATCAACGCGGATACCAGCGCGATTGTCACCAACAACAAAACCGCCGACAGTGCGCGAAAGATCTGTAGCATGTGAATCGCCTGGTCGCCTCAATCTGCGTATTCAATCACAAATTCTATCTTGGCGGTCTTGGACAACATTGCTGCCACACCGCAGTATTTCGTTTCAGAGAGCCTGACCGCATCCTCCATGGCTTTATGCGAAACAGCACCACTGACGCGATAGACCAGCTTCACATGTGTAAAAACCTTTGGCGGCTCGGGGTCGCGATCTGCAACCGCGGAAACGGTAAGTCCGGTAAACGGCTCGCGCTTTTTCTTCAGGATGGAAACGACATCCATGGCGGTGCACCCGCAAAGTCCCATCAACACGGCTTCCACCGGGCTGATTCCTTTGGTATGTGCATCGTCGCCGTCGAACACGATCGTGTGACCGCTGTGCGATACCGCGTCGAAGATCATTTCCTGTTTCCATGTTGCACTGGCTTGCACGTTGCGAACTCCTTTGGGGTGAGGATCAGACGTCAGCGTTGGTTGTCGGTGGCTGGCTCGGGATGAATAAAGACGCGAGCAATCTGCGGCATCTCCGATTTGACTCGATCTTCCAGCGCAGTAATCAAAGCGTGAACATCGGCCATGCTACGGTCGTCGGGCAAAGTGCAGTGGCAAGAAATCTGCATGCGTTCGCCGGCCTTCGATACGACAACCGCATGTACATCCAGAATATCCGGAAACTCACTCGCCAGGCGACGCAGTTCAATTTCCAAGGCGGCATCTTCGCTGCGACGTGCTTCGGTTTCAATGGTGCCGCGTTCGCTCTCAATGTGCGTCAGGATGGAATTGATTTCTGGAACGTCGGCGCGGGTTTCGCTTTCGATGCTAGTGACCAGCGCGTGCGCCTCTCGCAGACTCAGGGATTCGGGGACTTCCAGGTGCTGTTCCAGATGGAGTTTTCCATCGTAATGTTGGACGCTCAGATCGTGGACCGAAAGATTATGACGAGCCGCGACCGCTCGCACTCGATCAAAAATGCTTTCCGAGCGTCCGACGCGGGGAACGACATTGACCACGACATCGGCTTCTGGAAGGATGCGCCGAACCGCATCGGCCACCTGTTCCTTCATTTGCTCTGTTCTCTGAAAGCTCAGGTTTCGCGGCATGCCGACAGTCAGATCAGCGAAGTAGTGATTTCCGGCGAGTCGCAGACGCAGGCGCTCAACGCCAATGCTGTCGGGAAGCTGTCGCAAGGATTCCGTAACGCGACGGCGAGTTGCAAGGGGAGCAGCATCCGTGAGAATATCGACGGTCTGGCGGGCCAGGCGCCAGCAGACTTTTAGGATAATAATCGACACCACCACTGCGGCAACTGGGTCGCCAAAGTGCAGCCAATGGAGATGCCAATGTTGCGACGCAGCGCCGGCGAGCAAGCCGCCAATGACAGCGAGGCTCGACCAGATATCCATGCTGAAGTGGAGCGCATCGGCTTCGAGAGCCTGGCTCTCGGTTTGACGGGCGACTCGGCCCAAAGCGCGCGAGCGGACAAAATCGACCGCCATTGACAACATCAATACGGCGAATGGCCAGATGGAAAGATTCAGCGGGGGCGCGTGCCCCAAGATCCGTTCGAGGGCTTCAGCAAGGATCCAAATCACAGAAGCGACCATGAAAAGCGTTTCGGTGAACGCCGCGAGGTTCTCCATTTTGCCGTGACCGTATGCGTGGTCCTCGTCGGCAGGACGGTCAGAGACGGTAATGGATGCCAGGATGATGAGGGAGGCGACCATGTCGAGACCGGAATGCGCGGCTTCCGACAACATGCCGATGCTGCCGCTTTGCACGCCCGTCCAAACCTTGAGGAATGTCATGACGGCTGCGGCGGCGACCGAGATAATGGAGGTCCGCAGCTTTATGGAAGTGTTAAACGTCCTGCGACTTGAGATGGAAACGGGACGCGCCATTTTGACCTGTCATTCTCCACAGCCGCGAAAAGAAGCGGAATTGGCGTGGGGAATGTTCATGCTTTCACAGCGCGGTACAGACCCGCAATGCCAAACGTATAGGGTGTCCACGTTGCCTGTATAAATCCACACGCTCGCATCATCGCCAGCATCTCTTCCGGCTTGGGGAATCGGTGGACGGAATGCGGGAGGTATTCGTAGGGTGCGGATGCCCCAGAAAGAACTCTTCCAATGCGAGGAAGAATGTGACGGAAATAAACACTATAAATTTTGCCGAAGAAACCGTCGGGCTCATTGAAATCCAGAATGCCCACCTGCGCGCCGGGACGCAATACTCGAACCATTTCGCGGAGACCAGCTTCATAGTTGGCCAAATTGCGAAATCCAAAGGCGGTAGTAATCAGGTCGAAGGAATTTTCCGGCAGGGGCATATGGAGCGCGTCGGCTTCCATCGTGATCACGCCGAAGCAGGATAATTCGGGTGATGCAAACTTTTCTTTGGCGCGCTCCAGCATTTCGTGAGAAAAGTCCAGCGCGATGACTGGCTTACCGTTGGCGGGTCGATGCCGCAGCAGGGCTAAGGTCATATCGCCTGTGCCGCAACACATATCCATGACGGCAGAATCCGGATCACTCAAGATCGATGCGAAAGTGCGAGCCGTACGACGCCACCAAATGCGATCCACATTCGCGGACAGAACATGATTCAGCAGATCGTACCGCGGAGCGATGCCGTTGAACATGGATCGCACGGCGTGGCTGACGTCTTGCTCATCACGTGTCGATGCGGGATTGGCGCCAGGTGCTTTCGGTTCTGCGCCGCTTGCCGAGCCAGTCATACGCCGCGTTCTTTCATGGTCCGCAACATCGATTGGATGGCCGACAGTAATTCCTTCTGTGTGACGTCCTCGACTACCACGGCCTTGCCGATAGCAACCGGGAGAACGAAACGCTGCGCCGACTGCAAATGTTTTTTGTCTCCGGCAGTGCGGTCGAGCAGAACTGTTGCAGTGGCGCGGAAGCGTGGAAATGGGCCCAGGCGAAACGTCAGTTCTTCGATTCGTTTGGCATCGGCGGGTGTCAACGTTGCTCGCGCAACGGAAAGATGCAGGGCTGCGATCAGTCCCCACGCAATCGCTTCGCCATGCAGCAAAGTGCGGTAACGAGTAGCCGCCTCAATGGCGTGGCCAACAGTATGGCCGAGATTTAACAGCATCCGTTCCCCGGATTCGCGTTCGTCCGCGCTGACAATTTCTGCCTTGATGCGCACCGAGGTTTCAATGGCACGAGTGATCACTTCCTGATCGCCGGCCAGTAGGCTCGTCATGTTCTGCTCCAACCAGGCGAAGAAAGGTGCATCGCCGAGAACCGCGGCCTTTACACTTTCGACTGCGCCGGAACGCAGTTCCCTGGGCGGAAGTGTCGTCAGTACGAGCGGGTCGGTGAAAACGGCAACTGGCGGATAAAAACTTCCGACAAGATTTTTGCCAACGCGTAGGTTCACTCCAGTCTTGCCGCCGATCGAAGAGTCGATCTGCGAAAGATACGTGGTGGGTACCTGCGCATATCGGATTCCGCGCATGTACATGGCCGCGAGAAAGCCTGTCATATCGCCGATGACGCCGCCGCCGAACGCGACTAGCATCGCGTCCCGCTTGGCTCCTGCCACGACCATTTTCTCTGCCAGATGCTCTACAGTCTTCAGTTGCTTGAATCGTTCTCCGGCAGGCACGAACAGAGGCACAATTTCAACTTTTCGCACCGCGAATGAAGTTTGAAATAACTGTCCCCAGCGCGACCAGATTTCAGGAGAAGTGACCACGAAAATCGAGCGCTGCTCGCCGGCCACTTTGCGCAGGTGAGACGCAAGCGTTTCCAGCAGCCGAGGCTGCACTTGTACGGGATAATTCGCCGTCGCGGTTTTGACCAGAATTGTCGACACGCTGATTTTCTAATCGTATCGTATGCGGCGCGGCGGTTCGAATTGCGCAGGCAGTAACGAGAACCGGTGGTTGGCTGCGTGCTATCCTCACAATCGTGGAGACGCATCATCTGCGCAGTTGGATCATCGTTGGCGGAGGAATCACGGGGCTGCGCGCGGCGTTGACGCTGGCGACAGCCGGTGACGTCACGCTGATTACCAAAGAAGGTGCATCGGAATCGAACACGCACTACGCGCAAGGCGGAATCGCAGTTGCCATGGGCGGTGCAGAGGATGTGGAACTGCACGGCCAGGACACGATCCACGCGGGTGATGGCCTGGTGTTTGAGAAGGCTGCGCGGCTGCTGGTGGAAGAGGGGCCGGCTCGCATTCAAGAACTACTGGCCTGGGGTACCCACTTCGACCGGGAAAAGAATGGACATGGGGACCTGATGCGAACCCGCGAAGGGGCGCACAGCCTGCCGCGAATTTTGCATGCGAACGGCGACGCGACTGGAAGAGAAATTGGTCGCGCGCTGCTGGAGAGGGTTGCGCAGGAACCGCGGATTCACCTGCATGAGCGGGTGACGGTTCGCGACCTGGTGATTCGCGATGGCAGAGTGGTCGGGGTGGAGGCGTTGGATGAAGACAACAGGCCGCTGACGTTTCTAGGCAGCGGAGTCTTGCTGGCGTCCGGAGGAGCGGGGCAAGTCTATAGTGACACCACCAATCCAGGCGTGGCTACCGGCGATGGAATTGCCGCGGCGTACCGGGCGGGCGCCGAAGTTTCTGACATGGAGTTCTATCAATTCCATCCAACTGCGTTGAGCGTTCCGGGTGCACCGAGATTTTTGCTGTCTGAAGCGCTGCGAGGTGAAGGCGCGCTATTGCGCAATCGTCGCGGCGAGCGATTTATGGATCGATATCATTCGATGGCCGAGCTCGCGCCGAGGGATGTTGTCGCTCGTGCCATTATGCGCGAGGGCATCGATGAACGCTCCGGCGAGGCGCTGCCGGTTTATCTGGATATGCGCCATGTCACCGGCAAAGATTTGCGAGCCCGATTTCCAGGCATCTCCGCGCGACTGGACGAGTATGGCTTTGACCTGTCGAAGGATCTGATTCCGATTCGTCCGGCGGCACATTACCTGATGGGAGGTGTGCGCACAGACTTGTACGGACGAACCAACGTTGCTGGACTGTTCGCCGCTGGAGAAGTTGCATGTACAGGCGTCCACGGCGCGAATCGCTTGGCAAGCAATTCCTTGCTGGAGGGTCTGGTATTTGGGCAGCGGGCAGCGGAGGCAATGCTTCAGGAAAGTCTGCCTGCCGAGCCGGCGCTTGCTCCGGGACAAACTGGGCAGCAATTTGCGGAAATTTCCGCTACTGGTCCAGAGGCAGCGCGAGTCGCCGCGTTGCGGGAACGGCTTCGCGCCCTGATGTGGCGACATGCGGGCCTATTGCGCGATCACGCCGGACTGTCCACAATCCAGGCAGAACTAAAGGCTATGCAAGTTGAACTTCCGCCTGCCACGACGCGCGAAAGGGCCGAGTTGCGCAACCTGCATACGGTGGCGGAGTTGATCGTAGCGTCCGCGCTGGCGCGTAAAGAATCTCGCGGCGCCCATGCGCGCACGGATTTTCCGCAACATGATGTAGAGCCGCCGAAGCATTCGCGCATGGTAAACGGCCGCGTCGATTTTGTTGCGTTCGTCTAGGTCAATTTGACCGCGTTCTCCTTCGCAGGCGTTTTTGACACGAGCGACCACACAGCAGTGATTGTGACCGCGGAAGCCAGCACTGTGAGCGAAATCCAAATCGGTACTGTGATGACATTGCTCAACGTCATCTTGCCGCCAACAAAAATTAAAATCGCTACCAGCCCATAGCGCAGCTTGTGCAGACGTTGTAGCGCTGACGCCAGCGCGAAGTACAGGGAGCGCAGTCCCAACACAGCGAAAATGTTGGACGAGTAAACGATGAATGGATGATGCGACACCGCCAGCACAGCGGGAATTGAGTCGGTGGCAAATAGCAGATCCGTAGTTTCAATGGCTAGCAGCGCGATGAACAGCGGTGTAAAGCGCAGGTGGCCTTCCTCGCGCACGAAGAATCGATACGGATGTTTTTCCCGTGCCATGGGCGGATGCCGGGAAAGCCAATCCATCCAAAACAGAGGATGTTCCGGCCGGGCTTGAATCGATTTTCGCAGCAGATGAAACGCCGTGTAGAGCAGGATCGCGCCGAAGATGTAATTCATCCAGGAGAACGTATTCAGCAATCGAATACCAGCGAAAATCATGATCGCACGCATGACGATCGCGCCCAGCACTCCGAAGAAGAGCACTCTGCGCTGCTGTGCCAGCTTCAGGCCGAAGGCTTGAAACAGGACCAGAAACACGAATAGATTGTCGATGCTGAGTGATTCTTCAATGCCATATCCAGTCAGATACTCAAGGGCATATCGCTGCGATAAGGCACGGTAGACGACAAACGCAAATAACAACGCCGCTGCGATCCAGACAGCCGTCAACCAATTCGCGCGGCGAACCAGCACATGCTCTTCGCGCGCCGTCCGGATAAAGGCCCAATCGAGGATCAGCAGGCCGAACACCAGCGCGTGGAAAAGCACCCACAACCACAGCGGCGCGCCGCCGAACAGATGATCGTTCATGAAATTGCTGCCGGAGGCCATGAATGGGTTTATTTCTGATTCAGCAAATGGATGGTTTCAAGAACTGTCTGTCCGACCACCGTCAAACTGTGGGCGCTGATTTTGTCCATGGTGTCCTGGGCGGTGTGATGATAGCCATCCGGAAGCATAAACGTATGGGGTCCGTAGTCGTAGTCAATCAGGTCGGCGGAGGGAACACTGCGCTCAACGAAGGGCAGATGGTCATCTTCAATCGCGTTCGTGGTCGCGAAAAAATACGACTGGTCGCCTTCCTGCTTCGCCGCCTGATCCACCAAGTCGAGCAGCCACGGAGTCGAGTTTTGATCGCGGGCGATGTCGAGATCCTTGTCGCCGATCATATCGACCAGCAGAAATGCCTTAATGCGCTTCAGCGTGCCATCGCGATCCCACTTCGCCGCCAGATGGCGGCTGCCGTAGAGCGAATCAGTGGCGGACCATTGTTGGATCGCTTCTTCACCATCAAAAAAAACAAGCCAAATGCTACTTCCGTCCAGCGTGCGTTCACGCAGAATGTTTCCCATTTCGATGAGAAGACCGCTGGTGGAAGCGCCGTCGTTCGCGCCGACATAGTGGATATTGCGCAGTGGATAATTGGTTTCATAATGCGAAGCTAGGACGATGATGCCCGGTTTTTTCCCGGGGAATTTCACGATGAAGTTATGCATCGTCATCATGCCGGCCGGGGTACTGGCGGTAAATGTGTCTTCTTCAAGATTGTCTTTGGCGAATTGCTTCTTAAGGAAATTCTCCGCGCATACGTGACCCGGACTGCCAATCCAGCGTGGGCCGCAGTTCACGATGTCCTGCGCATACTGATAGGCGCGGCTGCCGTCGAACGCAATGCGTGAAGCGCCATGGGTATGCTCATGAGCCTGCCCCGCGGCGAGAGAAGAAACTGCGAGACTGCAAACTGCGATGAGAAACGTCAGACATCTCGAGTTCGTCCAACGCATCATCGAGCCTCCAGCTTCGCCTTCTTCCGCCGATTACGGGTATCCGGATGCACCATATGGGCGACTCCAATGCTGATTAAATAGAGCAGCAACATCGGGGTTGCAAACAGGCACATGCTCAGCGGATCGGGTGTGGGGGTAATGATGCCAGCAACGATAAAGATGACCAGAATGGCATAGCGCATGTTCTTCCACAGCCAGCGGGAATTCACAATTCCGAACAATGCCAGAAAGAAAACGAGAATAGGCAGCTCAAACACAATCCCAAGGCCAAGGATCACGGTCAGAAAAAGCTCCGTGTATTCCCCGATGGTGACCATGGGCGTGAATTGTCGACTGTAGCCGATTAGGAACTCAAGCGCGCCGGGATAGACATAGCGATAACCAAAGAATGCGCCGGTCAGGAACAGGCCAACGGTTGCGCTCATAAAGGGAACCAGGTAGCGCTTCTCGTTTTGATAGAGGCCCGGAGCGATAAATAGCCACACCTGGTACAGAATGAACGGAGACGCGAGAATGATGCCGCCGAACAATCCGATTTTCAGGTAAAAGTTGAACCCGTCCATCGGGTTCAGGTACACCAGCTTCGCAGGAAGATGATGCGCGTTCAGCGCCTTGGTGAGCGGGGCAATCATTAGCGCGGCTATTCGGTCATGAAAGCCGAAGGCAACAAAAAAGGCAACGCCGATCGAGAGCAGGGAGTAGACCAGTCGCTTGCGCAGCTCCTGCAGGTGCTCCAGCAGGCTCATGCCGGGTAATTCGGCTCGATCGCCCACGGCGGTCCGGGCGCGGTCCAGCAGGTCAACCATGAGTGACGTCCGCTACCGCGGGTGCAGCATAGGGTTCAGAGGGTTCGTGATTGGGAAGGGAAGCTGCATTTGCTGACGCTGAAGCATGATTCGAAGGCAAATCGGATCCAGCCGTATGCGCGGACTCATCGGCGACCCTGGGCACCTCGGGCTCGGAGCTCGTCGCAGAGTACGGAGGCGTTGCGCGTGCTTCAGCGCCGGCTGCAGGGTTGATGGTGAGGTGGGATGGTTCGCCCTCGCCGGCCGATTGCTCATGCGTGGGCTGCGGCGCGGCTTCCGCTTCGGTTGATTTTGCTAGGGTTAGATCCTGTGGGTTGAGGCTATCGATGTTGGGATATTGCCCGACCGGCAATGTTTCCTCGGGATACGGCAAATCCGGCGCGGGAGATTCGGGTGAGTCTGTCGACGCTTCAGTGGAAACCGAGGTTTCTAGCTCTTTTTTTGCAGGAGCAATCGTGTTGCGGTCCGCCAATTCTGCCTGCCGCAGCTCTTCTTCAATCTGGAACTTGAATTCATTGCTGGCGCGGCGGAATTCGCCCACCAATTTCCCCAGCTGCCGCCCAATCTCAGGCAGTTTCTTAGGCCCAAAAATGATCAGGGCTAACACGAAGATAAAGACTGTATCGGGCAGACTCATCAGGTTCCATCATACTGAAGTGGCGCAGCGCGGAACAATCCTACGCAAGAGGAACGCTTCGCCGATCCGTTTGGATGTTCGATGCGCCAATCTGTCGGTTCACCAATCTATCTGCGGGCCTATCCAGGGTAAGCGCCGGTGATGTAGCCCTCCAACTGCTCAATGGCATGGGCTTGGCCGGAAATCACCCACTTGACCAAGTCGCCGATGGAGATGACGCCCAGAACCCGCTCATCCTGACAGACGGGCAGATGGCGGAAATGGTGCTGCGTCATCAGGGTCATGCATTCGTCCACGGTATGTTGCGGTGAAACAAAAAATACCGGGGTGGTCATGATTTCGTGAACTTGGGTCTCTTTGGAAGAATGGCCCATCAAGGCAACTTTGCGGGCGTAATCGCGCTCAGAGAGCATGCCGACGAGCTTGTTGTCAGAAAGCACCAGTAACGCGCCAATGTCGTTCTCGGCCATCTTTTCGACAGCTTCGTAGACCGACTGGTCCGGCGCAATCGAAAAAACGGTTCGTTGACTTTTATTGCGCAGCACCAATCCAACCGTGTCAGAAATCTTCATCAGACCCCTCCTGAACCCTGGCGGTATCTTGCCGGTGCGCCGGTTCCATGCCGGGTGACTGGGTGCCGCTCGGTACAGAAATGCGTCCGTAGCCAATATATGCCATAACGATTGCGGCGGAACAGATGTCAAGTTACCGGAGATTTTTGAGGGGATGGAAATTGCCGATATCACGGAGGTGGGATGTGCGATCCTCGGTCTGGAAACCAGTTCGATAACCGGGCTGGGAGCGGATTCTAAGACCGGACGTATTACAATTGGGTTACAGGAATTTTCAATTGAGTTGAATCCCACGCTCATTTGAAACGTCCAATAAGTGTTGCAACAACCCCGTGGATTGGGTGGCGAGGCGGACGAAGTGCCAGTGCCACAGTGAACCCACTGCAACATGATGCAGAAATGCTTTCAACATCCCCGTTCCATTGCGAAGAAGGCAAGGAACTGAAGGCGGAAATAACGTGGCTACACTCGTCGAACCCGTAGTATCAATGCCAGCAGAAACTGCGCCCGAGGCATGTTCGCTGGACAACTATCTTGCGATGCCAGACCACACCATGGACGGTCGCATCGCCGCTGCCCGTGCTCGGTTGGGCAAAGAAGCACTCATCCTTGGACACCATTACCAGCGCGATGAGGTAATTCGCTTCGCCGACTACACCGGCGACTCCTACAAATTGTCAAAGATTGCCTCGCAATCCGATGGCCGCTACATCCTGTTCTGCGGCGTACATTTTATGGCTGAAAGCGCCGACATCCTGGCGCAGCCGTGGCAGCAAACCATTCTGCCGGACCTGAATGCAGGCTGTTCCATGGCCGATATGGCGGACATTTCGCAGGTCGAAGAATGCTGGGACAAGCTGCATGCTGCCGGGCTCGATTCGCAGACTGCTGGCGGTCTGGTGCCGCTGACCTACATGAACTCCACGGCAGCCATCAAGGCATTTTGCGGGGAGCGCGGCGGCCTGGTCTGTACTTCCTCCAACGCAGCTGCAGCATTCAATTGGGCTTTTGCGCGCGGTAGCCGCATCCTTTTCCTGCCCGATCAGCACCTGGGCCGCAATACCGCCTACGCCATGGGCATTCCCTTGTCAGAGACCGTGGTCTGGGACCCATACCAGATCAATGGCGGTGTTACTCCAGATCGTTTGCGCGCAGCGAAAGTGATTTTGTGGAAAGGGCATTGCTCCGTCCACCAGCGGTTTTTGCCGGAGCATGCCGACAGGGTGCGTGCGGCGTATCCAGGCATCCAGGTAATCGTTCATCCGGAATGCAGGTTGGAGGTTTGCCAAAAGGCCGACGCCATCGGCTCGACCGAGGGGCTAATTAAAATTATTGAAGATGCGCCAGAGGGGTCGATGTTTGCGGTCGGGACCGAGATCCACCTGGTCAATCGGCTGGGTAAGCGGTTCGCTCCGCTGGGCAAAAAAGTGATCACGCTCGACGAGTCAGGTTGCTTGTGCACGACCATGTTCCGGATATCGCCGCAACATCTTGCCTGGGCACTGGAAAATCTGGTGGAAGGTCGGGTAGTGAATCGTATCCGAGTTAGTGACGACATTAAACACTGGGCGGGAGTGGCGCTTGGCCGTATGCTGGAGATACGGGGGTAGCGAGTGAAGACTTTTTCTCTGGAAGAAGCGCAGACGCTGGTTCCGGTGCTGGAATCGCTGATGAAGAATGCGATGGACGCCAAGAAGACGGCCGAATCCATCGCCCAGGAATTGCAGCAGCTGTCGCAACGCATATTCTTGAATGGTGGAACCCTGGTTCATATCGCTGCGGTGGCGCAACGCCGCGCCCTGCAGGATAAGTCCGTTCAGCAGGTGAAAGACACTCTGGCGGAGATCGATTCAATCGGCGTGCAAGTGAAGGATCTCGACTCCGGGCTGCTGGATTTCCCTTGCAGGCTGGGCGAAGAGATTGTGCTGCTGTGCTGGAAGATGGGCGAAGCAGAGATTCGCCACTGGCACAGCCTGGAAGCCGGGTTTGCCGGCCGTCAGGCTGTGGATGAACGATTTCGTCGCCCCCAGAAGCAAAAGCCGAATTAACAGGACAATCTCAAGTCCAGCTGCGTGCCTCGAGTGAAGTCTGGCGAATCCGAATCGCCAATGTCCGCGACCTTAACTTCACAGGCTACTTGGATTTCTCTAGAGCTTTCGCACCCGCAAGATGCTTTTCGAGCACGGGGATTGCCTCCTCCGCATACGACTTGATGGCCGGATTCTGCGCGTCGTCCGCTTCTTTCTTGTAGACGGCGAGGGCTTCTGTGTGTCCGACTATCATCTCGTGGATATAGCGGCGGTCAAAGGCGGCGCCCTTCAGCTTCTGAAAGGGGTCAATCATCTTCTTGTTGTGTTCGGCGTCGATTGCGTCCGGTACATTCAGCCCGGCTTGGTGAGCAGCGTCATTCAGTTGGCTGAAATCCTTCGTGTGGTCGGTGACCAACATCTGACCGTAGTCCTTGACGGACTGCGAAGCGGCAGCGGTTTGTGCCAGCTGTCCGAGGTTCGCTTCCACCATGTCGGTTTGTGCGGCGAAATCGACGAATTGCTGGTCGGTCATAGCCGGTTTTGGAGCGGGTTTCCTTTGGGCTAGTACTGTAATCGAACCGAAGGCGATGCAGCAGACAACCGAAAGAATGCGTTTCATTGGGTTTCCTCTCAAACAGACTTCAGTTCTTTAGGATGCAGACGAAGCGTCTGGAGAAAGCAAAAATCGACTCTCCGGAGAAATAGAGCCTGTTCACGAATCTGATTCGGGGAGTTGTTACCGGCGTGATCACCCAAATGTTGTTTTAGCCGCATGAAAACAGGTGACCCTGATTGGCAGCGCGTTTATTTTGCCAGCTCTTTGGTTTGTTATTCTGGGATTGATACCTGATTTTCGTTTTTGGCGAGACATGAACGCTAGACAGACTTCCATCGAATACCAACTGAAAGAGGACGACAAACATGCTACAAATTGGCGAAAAATTTCCCGATTTTTCTTTGACTGCCACCATTTCGACTGACAAGGACGAGGCAAAAGCATTCACGACAATCACGCAGGATTCCTACGCCGGCAAGTGGAAGCTTTATTTCTTCTGGCCCAAGGACTTTACCTTCGTGTGCCCGACCGAGATTGCAGCGTTCGGCAAACTGAATCGCGAGTTTTTGGACCGCGATTGCCAGATTTTGGGTGCTAGCACCGACAATGAATATGTCCACGCCGCATGGCGTATGCACCATACCGACCTGAAAGATTTGCCGTTCCCAATGCTGTCGGATATCAAGCGCGATCTTTCCGGTGAGCTGGGAATTCTGGACGAAAAAGCGGGCGTCGCGCAGCGGGCCACGTTCCTGGTCGATCCGGACAACGTCATCCGATTCATCTATGTCACAGACCTTTCGGTCGGCCGTAACCCGCAGGAAGTACTGCGCGTGCTGGATGCATTACAGACTGATGAGCTTTGTCCGTGCAACTGGCACAAAGGCGAAGCCACGCTGCAGGTCTGATGACCAAGCTGAAAGGGCGATGCATGTCTCTCGACGAATTGATTGACGGCCTTCCGGAATATGCGAAGGACCTGAAGCTGAATTACTCTTCCCTGGTTCGCCAGAATACGGAACTCACAACGACGCAGGCGTGGGGATCGTTACTGGTAAGCGCCATCGCAACCCGGCAGCCGGTATTGACAGGGGCCGCGCTGCGGGCTGCGGGGGAGCATCTGACGGCGGAGCAATTAGACGCAGTAAAGACCGCCGGAGCGCTGATGGGGATGAACAACATTTTCTATCGTTTCCATCATCTAACTAAAAACGAAAAGTACGCCACGATGCCTGCACGACTGCGCATGAACGGAATTCGCAGTCACAAGGCTGACCCGGTAGACTTTGAATTATGGTGTCTGGCCGCCTCCGCGGTAAACGGTTGTGGCAAGTGTATTGACGCTCATGAGAACGTGCTGCGGCAAAAGGGAATCACGGAAGAAACCATGATTGCCTCGGTTCGTATCGCCTCTATCGTGCACGCAATCGGCACGGTGCTGGACGTGGAGCACAGTTCCATCAAGGAGCCGGTGTTGCAGGCGTAGTGTGCCGGGGGCGGCGTTCACAACAGACACAAGGAGAGTTGTGGATCTGTCCCCGATACAGTTTCAGCCGTTATTTCGTGTCGCGCGTCGCAGAATTGTTTCCATTTGTGTTGCGGCAATTTTCCTTGGCATTGTCGGATGCCAGGGATTTTTTGTACCCGAATGTCAGGAATATAACGACTGCACCAGCACAACAACCAGCACCACTTCGACAACAGGGACCACAAGTACGACGGCAACAACCGGCACAACTTCAACCACGAGCACGACCTCCACGACAGCCTCTACCGGAACAACCAGCACCACTGCGACCACAGGCACTACGAGCACGACCAGCACAACGGGGAGTCCAATCACTCCCAGTGCCTCCAAATCACCATTTCTTTACGTCTCAAACGCCAACACTGGCACAATCGGAACGTTCCCGATTGCTTCCGGCAAAGTCAGCAACGTCGCCCAATCCACCGTCCGCGCGCCGGCATCGCCCACCGCGATTGCAGGCACGCCAAGCGGGAAGTTTCTGTATCTTGCCACCAGCGATGGCGCGGTGTATCTGAATACCATTGCGAGCAATGGGAACCTGCAGGCCGGAAACAGCGGAAATCCGGTGGCAAATGTGACTCAGCCCACGTGGATGTCGATGGACCGTTCCGGCAGGTGGCTATTCATCGCATCCTCCGCGGCAGGTGGTGTGCAGGAGTTTCAGATTAACGCCAAGACGGGCGCGCTTCATCCTGTCTCGCAGTCGCCTGCGCTCGATCCAGGCAAGCCAACCGAAGTCTACCTCACTCCGGACAACCAGAAACTTTTTGTCGCACTCGGCAAAGGCGGAGTCGATGCATTTTCATTCGACGTTGAGAACGGCATGGTTAGAACGCGACAGCACATTGCGCCGTTGCACACCAGTTCAGCGGACAAGGTTCTGACATCTGATAGTGCTTCGAGGAATTTGTACGTCAGTGAGGCGAACACGGGAATTCGCGCGTTTTCGATCGGCAGTGGCGCGACCCTGCAGGAAATTTCCGGTTCTCCCTTTGGTTCACCCCGAAGCGTACCCACCTCGATGGCGATGGAGACTTCAAGCGGCGACCTGGTGGCCGCCAACTCCGCCGCGAATACTATTACCCAATACTCGGTTGCAGCCGATGGAGCGCTGACGGTAATTTCTCGGTCGCCCTCTTCAACCGACAGTTCGCCGGCCGCACTGATTCCTGACGAGAACGGAACAGGTGTCGTGTCGATTTCCAAGAGCGCGGTGCCAAGTCCCACTCAACTTCCGTCGCAATAGAATCGATTCGTCGTAGCGATCCTTCAACGCCAGGACCGATGCGGCGGAAGGATAGGCGCGCTGTCCGTAACGCTCGTCTCATGAGTAAAATGAGGTATGGCTTCGCCGACACACCGGGCTCTAACACTCATAAATTCCAGAAACGCATGCATCGGAAGCGCGTTATTGGCTGCAATTGTTCTGATCGGAACCACAGGGTGCACCGGTTTTTTCGTCCCGACTTGCCAAGAGAATAATGACTGCGGCGGTACCACGGGAACCTACAGTTCCTATGCCTATGTTGGAAACGCAACCACGGGAACATTGGCCGGATTCCCAGTTCCCACGGCAACCTTTACCACATTGACCGGGACAAGCTACACCCTGGGGACTACACCGACCGCGCTGGCCGCGACCCCGAGCGGAGCCTTCCTTTACGTCGCGACCTTAGCTGGCTCCATTTTCGTGTACACCATCGGTACCAATGGCGCGCTAACGATTGGCAATGGTGGATCTCCGGTCGTGCAGGCGTTGTATCCGACCTGGATGACGATCGATCCAAGCGGCAACTGGTTGTTCGTGGTTTCCAAGAGCTCGCCGCAACTGCTGATCTTCCAGATCAACACTTCGACAGGCGTCATTACGCAGACCAGCCAGGGTACAGTGCCCCTAAACTCCGGCAATCCTACGCAGGTCTATGTCACACCGAACAATCAATATGTGTATATAGGACTGGGCCCCGGAGGCACGGACGGGTTCACATTCAACAGTAGTACCGGTGCCGTCAGCGGCCAGATTCACCTGGCGCCGCTGAATGGAGCTTCCGACAATACGTTTGCGGCGGACAACGATTCGGCCTATTTATTCGTTGGAGAGGCTGGGTCTGGAATTCGCTCTTTGGCGATTGGGACTGGCGGTTCACTAAAGGAAGTCACCGGTTCGCCGTTTGCCTCGCAGTTAGGCCCGCAGGCAATTGTCGTGGACCCTACCAACACCTATGTGTATGTGGCAAACCGCACGGCAAACGTCATCACGGGATATACGCTGGGAACAGGTGGCACGCTGACTCCGCTGAGCAGTTCACCGTTTTCGACGGGCTCGACGCCGAATGCAATGTCTCTCGACTCCACCGGCAAGTATTTATTTGTGGTGAATTCCGGTGGCTCGCCGGATATGCAGGTATTCAGTTTCGACGCAACAACGGCAGGCAAGCTGGACTCTGTGACTTCTGTGGCAACCGGAACCGATCCTACGGGCGCTGTTGCACTTTCCATCGTTCCATAATGGCGCTACGGGGCAATACAACCCCGCGAATTGGCGTCGATTGCGCGTAAACTAAAATTTCATCCTCTGTGCATTTATGTTGGATTTTGTTCGGCAATTTTTGCCTTCCCTCAATTCGAATCGACCTACCGGTGTTCGGTGCAAAGCATCCGTTTGGGGCTCGCCCGTTCGAGCCATGCTGGTTTTCAGCCTGGTAACTTTGCTGTCCGGGTGCAGCCATTTTCGCCCTTCCTCGTCCGCGGAGTATGTCTACGTCTCAGTGAAGCAGATGTATTTGCGGGATCGGGTCGCCGTAGTGGCCAATCGAGTAGCTGAAGTGAAAAATGGAGAGCGGCTCACGGTGCTGCAGCACATTCCGCGATTCATAAAAGTGAAAACACCGGATGGCGCCGTGGGATGGATTGAAGAGCATGCGGTCATTGATCAAAGCGAATATGATGCGTTTCAGAATCTGGCGAAACAACACGCGTCGCAAGCCCCTGTAGCGATGGCGGTACTGTACAACGAACTGTATATGCACCTAGCGCCTGGCCGCAGCACGCAGCGATTTACGCTGCTGGCTCCGAACACAAAGGTTGCGATGCTGGAACGTGCTTCGGTGCCACGATATGCCGCCAGCAACGTACTCGGGCTACCCGTTGCCGCAGCAAGCGCGCCGCCTGCACGCCATGAAAAAGCTCACAAGGAAAGCTTCGAATCGCGATTTGCCCCGGCCGTACCTATGGAAGATTGGTGGCTGGCACGCGACAGTGCCGGTCACACTGGGTGGATGCTGGCGCGTGATTTCCAGGTGGATGTGCCGGATGATGTCGCGCAATACGCGGAAAGTGAACGGATGGTGGGAGCGTACGTTTTGCGGACCGTCTCTGACCCTGACTCCGGCAAGCCAAATGGACAGGTTCCGGAATATTTGACGGTCCTGACGCCATACAAGCAAGGCCTTCCGTTTGACTTCGACCAAGTACGCGTATTTACCTGGGACACGCGCCGCCACCGCTATGGTACTGCATTTCGCGAACACGATATTATCGGGTTCTTCCCGGTGAAGGTGACGCCCGGAGATCCGAAAGATCCCAACGGCCCGGAGCCGACATTCAGTTTCCAGGAGGCCGAAGGCGACAACGTCAGCCTCGATCCGGAAACGGGAATGCCCCACGCTGCAGCGTTGAAGACCGTCACGTACCGGATGGAAGGAAATCTGGTTCGGCCAGTGCTTCCGCAGGGCGCCAAGTCCGCGTCAACGGGGAGCGGAGCCGTCAGCTCGAGTGACAAGCATTCGGCTCGGCGACATCGGCGCCGCTAGCGCGAATTGTTGTTGGCGCGCCAGGATTTTTCGGTGACATTCCAGCTGTAGAGATTGGAGACCACGTGAAACGACGTCAGTTCTTGACCTCATCGCTAGCAACCTCGGCCTTCGCACTGGCTGGCAAAGCTTCAGATGCGCAAATCGCCTCCAATGGGATACCCCGCGAATATTACGAATTGCGCCAGTACCACATGCAGAATGGTCCGCAAACGAAGCTGACAAATGCGTATGTATCGGGCGCTTTGATTCCCGCGCTGAATCGGCTGGGGATCTCGCCGATCGGAGCCTTTACCCTGACGCTTGGGCCAGAGACACCAACGCTATATGTGCTGCTTCCCACAAGGAAACTGGAGACTCTTGTCACCGCCCAACTGCAGCTGGCGCAGGATGCAACCTTCATGCAGGCGGCGGAGCCATTCTGGAACGCTCCCGCGAACCAACCGGCTTATGTGCGAGTGGAAAGTTCGCTCATGATTGCATTCGAAGGGCGACCAAGATTGACGGTTCCCCCGGTGACTGGGGACCAGGGCAAGCGCATTTTTCAGCTGCGAACCTATGAAAGCCCCAGCAACCAGGCGCATGTTCGCAAGGTGGAGATGTTTCACAACGGCGAGTTCGAAGTCTTTCAGCGAGCCGGATTCTGGCCGGTATTCTATGGCGATGTTCTGGTGGGACCTCGCCTGCCGAAGCTGACCTACATGTTGAGCTATCCAGATTTGAGCGACATGAATGCCAAATGGGCTGCGTTTGGGGCCGATCCGGAATGGAAGAAATTGACTAGCTCGCCCCGATTCAACTTTGAGGAAATTGTCAGCAATATTACGAATTTGGTGCTGACTCCCACTTCCTATTCGCAGATATAAGAGCCGCCTTTCCACCGATTCGAAGTGATTCGAAATGAGCAGGTGGCGCATTTCCGCGCTTTACCGGGCACTTCCTCGCGAGCATAATAGCGCCAGTGAAAAAGGAATCCCGGAGGTCGCTATGGCAGATCGAATTTCCAGACGAGAATTTTTAGAAAAAACGGTCGTTGCTGGTGCGACCGCTGTGGTGCTGGGTAGCCACGCCGCGGAAGCATCCGGGGCGATGCAGACGCGAGTCCTCGGCAAGACCGGCGCGCACGTTTCGATCGTGGCGCTTGGCTGCGGCAGCCGTCTGTTGTCCTATGGCAGTGAAGACGTCGGGGTGAACGCGATCAATCAAGCCCTTGACGCTGGTATCAGCTATTTGGATACCGCCTACGCATACGGCAACGGACAAAGTGAAACCTGGGTTGGACAAGTCGCGAAAACTCGGCGCAAGGAATTTTTTCTGGCTACGAAAGTCGAGCCTCGCGACGGCGACGCGGCGATGCGCATCCTTGACGGCAGCTTGAAGCGCCTGCAGACCGACCAGATCGATTTGATTCATGTGCACGGCCTGCAGGGCGCGGACGATCTGGAAAAGGTCGAAGCCAAGAATGGCGTGATGAACGTGCTGTACAAGTTGCGCGAGCAAAAGGTGACGCGCTTCATAGGAGTCACCAGCCACTACAATCCGGTAGTGTTGAAGACCGCCATTGAGCACAACGATATTGATTGCGTCCAGATGGCTTTGAACGCGGGTCTGCAGGGGATGCCACTCGGACCGCATGATGGCCTGAATGTATCGAAGGCGATGAGTTTTCAGGATGTCGCTCTGCCTGCAGCGCGCAAGAAGAACCTGGGCATTTTGGCGATGAAGGTGATGGGGCAGGAGGGTCTTCTAGGTCCGGAGCCAGATAAGAGCGACGCGGGCCACCTGCTGCGCTACACGCTGAGTCTGCCGATTGCGGCAGCCGTAGTTGGCATGCCAACGCTGCAAATGCTGCAGCAAAATGTTGCGTGGGGAAAGAGCTTCACTCCGATGTCGAAGTCGCAGATGGAGGAGTTTTCCAACCGCATCTCCGCCGGAAATAAACTGGCGCTGGATCTGAAATTCAGCAACCACCGAGACGCGTGAAGCGGCGTACCAGGTAGACGACCTCTCCGGCTTGTGCGAATCAGGTGCATCCTCCCGACGGAGTCTACCTGGTTGGGTGTCTTCGGGGCGCTATGCAGGATGGGCGTTCGAGTGATCGGTTCTCAGATGGTTCTGAATAAGAGTGCTAATTTTCTGGGGCGTTTCCTCTAGAAGCCAATGGCCATGGCCATTCAGCATTTCGAATTGGTATGGGGCATCGACGTAATCGGCAGTTGCGAGTGCTGCGGTTTTCCCCAGCGAGCGATCTTCATTTCCCCACATGTAGAGGGTCGGGACCCGAACCTTCCCAACCCGCATGTCAAGGTCGAGAGCTCGATACCAATTCAGGACAGATGTGAGCGCGCCGGGCTCTGAAAGTCGGCGCACATTCGATGACACCTGCGGTTCGGACGCTTTGCCTTGGTACACATCGCGCAGGCGTTTGGCATCGTCCGCCAAAAAGAATGACTCGGCAACCTGACCTGGCATTTTGAAAAATTCAATGTATTGCGATCGTGCCTTCTGGTCAGGGTCTCCTTTGACGGCTTCAAGAAAAGCATCGACATGAGGAGTTGAAAGTATGGAGAGGGTTCGCACTCGATCCGGGTGTTCGGCCGCCAGCTTCCAGGCGAGAAAACCGCCCCAATCATGTCCGATAAGATGGAATGAGACGATACCCAACGAATCGGCCTGTGCGAGCACGTCAGAAGTAAGGTGGGTTACATCGTAGCTTTCAATCTCAGCTGGACGAGCCCCCGCGGAATATCCTCTCTGGTCTAGAGCGAAGGTTCGAAAGCCATCCCCTGCCAAAGACAGCATCAATTCCGACCAAATGTCTGCGAACTGAGGAAAGCCATGGAGAAGCAGCACAGGTTCCCCATCCTTGGGGCCAGACGAATGGATGTTGAAGGACAGTCCATTCAAAACGAGAACGCTTCGCTGTAATTCATGTTTCACGACGGGAATCCTCTCCGATTCTTCAATCTGCTGCTCTCCAGAGGATAGAGATGCTGGCAGCATTTCACTGAAATCCATCAGCCCAGGAACGCGGCGATCGCGGTGACGACGCGCTGTTGTTCATCCGTGGTCAACTCCGGGAACATGGGCAGCGCGAGAACTTCCTTGGCGGCGCGCTCGCTCTCTGGAAATGCGCCTTCTGTGTAACCGAGAGCTGCAAAGGGCTTTTGCAGGTGGAGCGGGACGGGGTAATAAACTTCGGAGCCGATCCCCCGTTCCACAAGAAACGCACGCAATGCATCGCGACGTGTGATGCGAATCACATACTGATGGAAGACGTGGGTGCCGCGGGGATCGACATACGGCAGCACGACGCCGCGCTCGGGATAGGGGCCGGCTTCCGTCAGGCCTTGCTGCGTAAATAGTTCGTCGTAGATTTTCGCCCGCTGCTGCCGAGCCTGATTCCAACACTCAACATAGCGAAGTTTCACCAGCAGGACGGCGGCCTGAATCGTATCCAGCCGACTATTCCATCCGATTTCTTCGTGAAAATAGCGTTCGCGCATGCCGTGGACTCGGAGGATTCTCGCGTGGTCGGCAAAGCGGTCGTTCCCCGTGGTCAGCAGGCCCGCATCCCCGTAGGCGCTCAGGTTTTTTGTTGGATAGAAACTGAAGGCTGCCAGGTCACCAAGGCTGCCGGCAGGTCGGCCGTTCCATTTCGCTCCGAAGGCTTGGGCAGCGTCTTCGATCAGAAGAACGCCGAATTCCTGCTGCAACTGCGTGAAATGATCCCAATCCGCACATTGTCCGTACAGGTGAACCGGGAGGACAGCACGAACATGGGCGTCTTTTGGCAGGTTCTTCAGTGCCGCAGTCACCTGTGCTGGGTCCAAATTGTACGTCTTGGGGTCAATGTCGGCTAAAACGGGTTGTGCTCCGACCCGGAGAATGGAGCTGACGGTCGAGAAAAAGGTGAAGGGGGTGGTTAGGACGGTATCGCCCGGACCGATTTCGGCAGCAGCAAGCGCCAGCCATAATGCGTCGGTGCCGGAGGCACACCCTACGCTATGAGCGACATCACAAAAATGAGCGGCAGCAGCTTCAAACTGCTGGACCTGTTCGCCGAGAATGAAGTGCTGGCTGTCACATACCTGCTCCACTGCGGCCAGGATTTCGGCGCGAACTTGCTGATATTGCCGAGAAAAGTCCAGCATGGGAACCTTGCTGACGGTGGCACGGGCGGGCATGGGGCTGGACGGCACATTTCATGCTAGCACTGTCCTGTGCGGCAAAAGAGACTGCGGGGGGGGATTTGCTGCCAACTGGCCACTCTCGAATACGGGTCAAAATTGGGGTGAAGGACTCTGCAAGTTGCAGTCGAATGAAAAGCGCACAGGAGGAGTAGGTCCATGAAACGCCACTCCTGACTTCTGCATCCAAATTGCAAGCCATATTTTTGCGCGGTATTCGACTGTCTTCTGGCGATATTGCTCAAATTCGTAGACAATACTGGCACGGTGCAATTGCGCCCGCCATTGGGCAGGATGAACCGGTATGGCTGTAGAACTTGTAGATGGGTGTTGGTCTGCCCGCTTTGAGCAACATGCTTTGAACCACTCGTAGTAAGGCAAGGAGATGACAAATGGAAAGCAAGACAGCACAAAATATTCAGGACACTTTTTTGAACACCGTGCGCAAAGATAAATCACAGATCACGGTTTATCTGGTAAGCGGCGTCAAATTGACGGGACGTATTCGGTCGTTTGATAAATATTCCGTTCTGCTGGAAAACAATAACCAGGAGCAGCTCATCTTCAAGCACGCAATTTCAACAGTCGTCAGTGGCAAGCCAGTGTTGATGGCTGAACATCGTCATGGGCCCGTGGGCACGCAAGCTACCGGCACAGCAACCTCTGCCGCAGTCGGGGCAGGCCACGGTCCTGCATCTGCGGGATCGGGAGTGGCAAGCGCTCCCGTGCTGACGCCGTCGAGCTTTACAGCTTCGTGACGGCACTCACCTTATGGCGGGTTGGCACGCCGTGCACGGTGACCTTGGCAAGACGTTCGAATGATCGAACTGCTCGATTCGCAACGAGGCAGGGAGGCGCCACCCGGACAAGACCGGCGGGAGCGAACCCTGATTGTCGTTTGCGAATTTACAGGGAAGAAATATCGACAGCGTCTTACTGCGTCTGCACGCCAGGCCAAAGGCGCTGTTCGCGCGATTCGGCAGCTGGGAGAGCCAGAAGACGGCGCTCTCGTAGATCTACATTCCAATGCGTTCGAAGAAAACATCGAGGATCGGTCTACCTCGCAAATCTCCGATGAAGCGGCGGAGTGCCGCGAACTGGCCATTAGCGCAGGAGCGAACGTACTGGATGTGATCCTCCAGCGCCGCGATCATCCCGATCCGGCCACGCTTGTCGGCAAAGGCAAATTAGAAGAAATCGGTGCACAGGCAAAAGCCAGCCGAGCTGACCTGATTGTTTTCGAGCAGAATCTGTCCCCCTCTCAACTGCGCGAACTGGAGCATGCTCTGCCGTGCCGCGTGATCGACCGCACACAATTGATTCTGGACATTTTTGCCTCCCACGCGCGCACCCGGGAAGGGCAGTTGCAGGTGGAGTTGGCGCAGCTGGAATACATGTTGCCGCGGTTGGCGGGACGAGGACGGTCGATGTCGCAGCTTGGCGGCGGTATCGGAACGCGCGGACCTGGTGAAACACAGATTGAAACGGATCGGCGAAAGATTGGCCGCAAGATTCAGGTGATACGCAACCGGCTGGAGGCGGTCCGGGATATTCGACGCCAGCAGCGCCAGCGACGTACCTCCGTTCCTGTGCCGACAGTAGCGCTGGTCGGTTATACCAACGCCGGAAAAAGCACGCTGTTCAATGCGTTGACCCAGGCTGGACAGCTGGAGTCTTCGCGCTTGTTTGCGACACTCGATCCCAAGCTGCACCTCATCACACTGCCATCTCGACGGAGAGTTTTGCTGTCCGACACAGTGGGATTTATTCGCGCGCTGCCGCCGACCCTGGTGAAGGCCTTTCGCGCCACACTGGAAGAGGTGCAGATGGCCGAGGTTTTGCTTCACGTGATGGATGCTTCCAGTCCGTCAGTGGACGTGCATCGCCAGGAAGTGGAGAAAATTCTGCGCGAGCTCGAGGTCGATAAGAAGCCTCGGATTGAGGTGATGAACAAAATAGATCTCCTGGCCGAAGGCGAAGCGGCCAAGACCAATGGAGTACTTGCCGTTTCCGCGCACGCCAAGACGGGGTTGAAGGCTCTACTGGCTGCTCTGGACAAGGCTCTGGAATCGGATCCCCTGGAAGATCGGGAGATGGTGGTGGCGCAAAGTGAAGGTGGAGTATTGGCCGCGCTCGATGCGGGCGCCATTATTTTAAACCGGACGTTTGAGGGGGAGCAGACAGTCCTGCGCGTGCGCGGGCCCGCTTCGCTGTTGGGGAAATACCGACAATACTGGCAGGCTTGAATTCTGCGATGGTTACTTTGGAGTGGATTAAGAGAAGAGCATGAGCAGACCGAGTGCCCGAATGTTGGGCTACTATTCTGGGCACTCGGCGTGCCGGACCTAGGACTAGGTCCAAGGCTGTTACCAACAGTGTAGGCTTCCTCCGGGCGAAGTCAACTGACAGTTCAACGAAATTCAGGAATCTCCGCGAAATTCTTTGTATTGAAACATTCGAAAGCCTGTTTCTCAGGCGAAATATTGGCGTGAGGGCCGGTCTAGATGAGACGAAATCCGGGAATTTGAGAGTTCGATTCGTGGCTCTTGAACAAATGAATTCCAGCGAAACAATTCTCATGAAAGAATGATTCCAGCAGGTGAAATGACATAGGAATTTCCTTTGTGCCGGTTTGACACTCCGGCGAACCCTTTGTTACAACTGAGTGTTCCATCAACATACAAATAGCAATGAATTCATAAGATTCCCGCGTCATTCCGCTGCGGGCGAATCTGAAACCACGTTGCACAATGAGTGACCTGTTACAACAGCTTGGAGGACTTGTGCTCGGCTCGGTGCCGACCATGTTGCTGTTTTTGGTCACACTGGCGGCATATCGTTTCCTGGTTCACACTCCTTTGACGAAAGTTCTGCAGGAACGTTACGCAAAAACCCAGGGAGCCATTGAGAACGCTGCCGCCGCCGTTGCCGCTGCGGAAAAGAAGACAACCGAATATGAAGAGCGGCTGCGGTCTGCGCGAGCAGAAATTCTGCGCGATCTTCACGAGCATTTGGAGATGGTTCGCCTGGAGTCAGAGGTCGCTGTTGCCCAGGCGAGGGCCGATGCGCAGGAGAAAGCCGTTGCTGCCATGGCCTCCATTGAGGACAGCATGCAGGTGGCACGAATGGAACTGGATGGGCTGGTCGGCGAGCTTTCCACCGAAATCTTAAAGAGAATTCTGCCGGCGGGAACCGCATCCTCGCAGGAGCAAGCCGGATGATTTTCTCTGCGGTTTCGCTTCGATCGAGCACTAGAAAATTTTTCAGACGGCAACCTTTGATGGTGGCCGTTTGCGGGTTATCTCTGCTGTTCCTTGCTGTGCCGTGTGGTCACACAATGCAGGCAGCTCCTGCCAAACAAGGCAACCTTCCTGCGCAAAGCTCGATAACTCCCACCCAAACCAAGCGTAAGGCGGAGCGCCGGGAAGAAATCGAACAAAGGAAAATCGACAACCCAGAAGTCGGCGACGAGGCGAATATCTACCGCCACTCGGCCACTGTGCAAAAACTGGCAAACAAAGTCGGCATCTCGGTAGAAGTGATGTCCCGTTGGCTGGAGGGGCTGAATTTTCTGGTTGTAGTGGCTTTTATTGTCTGGTTTTTGGCGCGGATCATGCCCAAGACATTGCGCGCCCGTACGGAGCGCATTCAAAGAGAATTACAGCAGGCGCGCATAGTGACAGAGGACGCTAACCGGCGGCTCGCGAGTGTGGAAGAGCGGCTGGCGAGACTGGATACTGAAATCAGCGGGATCAAGACACAGGCGCAGCACGATGCCGCGGAAAAAGAAAAGCAGATGCGTGCTGCGCTGGAGCAGGAAAAGCAGGCGATTTTGGACTCCGCCACACAGGAAATTGCAGCGGCCGGCGCCAAGGCGCAGAACCAACTGAAGCGCATGACCGCGGAACTGGCGATTGAACGCGCGAAACACAAGATTGCCGTGTCAGCAGATGCCGACCGTTCCCTGGTCGAAACTTTTCTTGTTGACCTGGATAAAGAACATCGCAGCGGGGGGGTGAACTGATGGACGCCTTTTCGCTGCAGTATGCTCATGCTCTGGCCGATGTTGTCATGGCCGACAAGCTGGATACCAAAGAGATTGACCGTCAGCTGGAAGAGTTTCAGTCGACCTGGACCGACAGCCGGCAGCTGCGAGAGGTTTTTCAAAACCCATCCATCCAACTAGAGACAAAGCTGAAAGTTCTGGATGCGATGGTGCCGCGAATCGGCATGTTGAAGCAGGTGCGAAACTTTGTCGCGTTGCTGCTGAAAAACGATCGTATCCATGCCATCGAGTCCATTACCTCCGACTATCGGAACGAGGTCAATCGTCGGCTGCATATTAGCGAAGCGGTGATTACCAGCGTCCGCGAATTGGATTCTGAAGAAAAATCAAAGATTGAAGCCAAAGCATCGGCTCTGGCCGGACTTGAGATTCGCCCCACCTACAAGCAGGATGCATCGCTGCTGGGAGGCGTGGTCTTGCGCATCGGCGATACCGTATATGACGGCTCGGTTCGCGGCAGGCTGGAAGAGCTGCGCGAAAAGATGCTGGCAGATTAACCAACCAACAACTCAGAACCTGAACTGGAAGCAGAATGGCGCAGATCAAAGCAGACGAAATTTCGCAGTTACTTCGGGAGCAAATTGACAACTTCGAGTCGCGGGTTCGCGTCGACGAAGTCGGCACGATCATCTCCCTGGGCGACGGAATTGCCCGCATTCACGGCCTGGACAAGGTGATGGCCGGCGAGATGTTGGAATTTCCCCATGGCGTTGGCGGGCTGGCGATGAACCTGGACGAAGACCAGGTGGGCGCGGTCTTGATGGGCGACTACACGGAGATCAGCGAAGGCAACCAGGTCAAGCGGACTGGCAAAATCATGAGCGTGCCGGTTGGCGACGCCATGATTGGCCGCGTGGTGAATGCGTTGGGCCAGCCGATCGACGATAAAGGGCCCATTGCGACCGATCAGTTTTTGCCGGTGGAGCGTCTGGCCCCGGGTGTAATTGATCGTCAGCCGGTACGCGAGCCGATGTTGACGGGCATCAAGGCGATTGACGCCATGATTCCGATTGGCCGCGGCCAGCGCGAGCTGATTATCGGCGACCGCCAGACCGGAAAGACCGCAGTGGTGCTCGACACCATCATCAACAACGCCAAAAACAATTTGATTTGCGTGTATTGCGCGATTGGACAGAAGCGTTCGTCCGTGGCGCAAGTGGTGCAGACGCTGACCGATCATGGCGCGATGGGTTACACGATCGTTGTAGTGGCTTCTGCCTCCGAGCCAGCGCCAATGCAATATCTGGCGCCCTACGCGGCAACGGCGATTGGCGAGTTCTTCCGCGACTCGGGCCGGCACGCACTGGTGATCTACGATGATTTGTCCAAGCACGCGGTTTCGTATCGCGAAATTTCGCTGCTGCTGCGTCGTCCACCTGGGCGCGAGGCATATCCGGGCGATGTGTTCTATCTCCACTCTCGACTGTTGGAGCGCTCTTCCAAATTGAGCGACAAATTGGGTGGTGGATCCCTGACGGCATTGCCGATTATTGAAACGCAGGCAGGCGATGTCTCGGCTTACATTCCGACCAATGTCATTTCGATTACAGACGGCCAGATTTTCCTGGAAACCGACCTGTTCAACTCTGGAATTCGTCCCGCGGTGAACGTGGGTCTGTCCGTAAGCCGCGTCGGATTCTCGGCAGCTGCGAAAGCGACCAAGCAGGTAGGCGCGACGCTGAAGCTTGACTTGGCTCAATATCGCGAGCTGGCTGCATTTGCGCAGTTCGGCAGCGACCTGGACAAGGCAACATTGAGCCAGTTGAATCGCGGACAGCGTCTGACAGAGCTGTTGAAGCAGCCACAGTTCCAGCCATTGACAATGGAAAAGCAGGTCGCCATTCTCTTTGCCGGAACGAATGGCTTTCTGGACGACGTGAAGGTAGAGTACGTGGGTGCGTTCGAAAGCGGATTCTATCCGTATATGGATGCAGCGCAGTCCGCGGTGCTTCAGGATATCGCGACCAAGAAGGCGCTGGACGATGATTTGAAGAAGCGGCTGAGCGCCGCGATCAAGGAGTACAAGCAGAATTTCTTTGCGGATACTCCAGAGGCGCATATCGACGCCAAGAAGAAGGCTCCGGCGGAGAGTTCCAAGCCAGATGAGAGGCCGTTAGAAACCAAGCGGGACGAGAAGGCGTCAGAAGCCAAACGCGACGAGAAGCCATTAGAAGCCAAGCCCGCAGAAGTGGCAGCAGGGAAGCAAGCGTAATCGATGGCAAACGTTCTCGATCTCCGGCGCCGCATCCGTAGCGTAAAAAACACGCGGCAGATCACCAAGGCGATGAAGATGGTGGCTGCAGCAAAGCTGCGTCGATCCCAAGAGCGGGCGTTTGCGGCGCGGCCCTATGCGCGCATGATTGCCAGTGTGCTGACTTCTCTGGTACGACGTGTCGATATCTACGATCCAGAGACCGGAGACGCCAAACATTCGTTGCTGGTGGCACGAGAAGAAAAACGCGTGAGCCTGGTGGTGGTCACGGGTGACAAGGGATTTGCTGGGCCGTTCAATGCAAATGTTCTGAAGGCTACGCACAAATTTATTGAAGACCACGCGGACGTCGATATCGATCTTGAAATTGTCGGGCGCAAGGGAATTGGCGTGCTGCGACGCAGTTACGGGTTAGCCTCCACTGCTGAAGGGGAGCAATCAAGACAAAATCGCCAGGCTCGCACGCGCAAGGCGCGGGTGGAGATCACAGGCGAGTACGGCGGCCTGCTCGACAAATTGACCTTTGAGAAGGCAGCCGGGCTATCGAATTTGTTGGTGGAACGCTATGCTTCGGAGGAGACCGACGCAGTCTATTTAGTCTTTAACGAATTTCAATCGGTAATTTCGCAGCGCATCGTGGTCGAACGCATTTTGCCGATTCTTGAAGTTGGCAAGCCGGACATTGCCGGAGCGACTGAGCTGGAGAAAGAACGGATTGAAGAGATTGCGCGTGCAGCGCAAAGTTCCGGCGTCAGCGTCAAGGCGGAGGACACGCGTCAGGCCGACGAAGAGGCCAGCAAGTTTGGTACCGCGGAAGTGGATTACATTTACGAACAGTCGCCGAGCGAATTGCTGGGAGCGTTGCTGCCTCGCTATGTAGCGACGCAGCTGTATCACTCCATGCTGGAGTCGGCGGCGGCGGAACATGCCGCCCGCATGACGGCGATGGATGCGGCCACCAATAATGCCTCGGAAATGATCGATGCCTATACGCTGACGATGAATCGGCTGCGCCAGGCTGCAATCACCAAGGAGATCATCGAAATCGTAAGCGGTGCGGCCGCGATTTAAACGGGACCGCAGTTGCGGGACAAACGAAGTTTTCATGCAGTCGTGAAGGATTTGGACAACGAATCATGGCAGAGAATATAGGACACGTCATTAAGGTTGCTGGACCCGCTGTCGACGTTCAGTTTGAAGAAGCGCACATGCCGCCGATTTATGAGGCCCTGCGGATTACCAGCGAAGGTTTTGATGTCCCCACGCCTCTCAATGTCATCGTTGAGGTGGAGCAGCACCTTGGCGAGGGCAGAGTGCGATGCGTCGCCATGGAAGCGACCGAAGGCATGGTGCGGGGGATGAAGGCGCTCGATCTGGGCGGCCCGATTACTGTTCCAGTAGGACGGGCAACCCTGGGTCGTGTGCTGAATGTGATTGGGCAGCCGGTGGACGAATTGGGTCCTGTGGACGCGAAAGAGCGTCGACCGATTCACCGTTCCGCGCCTGCTTTCGACGAGCAGTCGACGCGGGAAGAAATGTTTGAGACCGGCATCAAGGTCATCGATCTGATCCAACCGTTTTTAAAGGGCGGCAAGACGGGTCTGTTCGGGGGCGCGGGTGTCGGCAAAACCGTCGTCATTCAGGAATTGATCAACAACGTAGCTTCCGAGCATGGCGGCTTTTCCGTGTTTGGCGGCGTGGGCGAGCGCACCCGTGAAGGCAACGATTTATGGCTGGAATTTCAGGAGTCCGGCGTCATCGACTTGAAGCAGCGCGACAAGTCGAAGGCTGCGTTGATTTTTGGCCAGATGACCGAGCCGCCCGGAGCGCGTTTGCGCGTGGCGCTGACGGCCCTCACCGTGGCCGAATATTTCCGCGATGAAGAGGGCGCGGACACGCTTCTTTTTATCGACAATATTTTCCGCTTTACGCAGGCCGGCTCGGAAGTATCGACACTGCTGGGACGCATGCCGTCCGCAGTGGGCTATCAGCCGAACTTGGCCACCGAGATGGGCGAGTTGCAGGAGCGCATCACTTCAACAAAGAACGGCTCCATTACCTCTGTCCAAGCGGTCTACGTGCCAGCCGACGACTTGACGGATCCGGCTCCTGCGACAACGTTTGCTCACTTGGACGCAACCACGGTGTTATCGCGTCCCCTGTCGGAACTCGGAATTTATCCGGCTGTTGATCCGCTGGCTTCAACCTCGCGCATTTTGACTCCGCGCATTGTCGGCCAGGAACATTACGATGTCGCGCAGGGTGTGAAGCGAATCTTGCAGCGCTATAAAGACCTGCAGGATATCATCGCGATTCTCGGTATCGATGAGCTATCGGAAGAAGACAAAACGACCGTTATGCGTGCGCGCAAGGTACAGAAATTTCTTTCGCAGCCCTTCCATGTGGCCGAGCAGTTTACTGGGCTTCAGGGGCGGTATGTCAAGGTTGAGGATACTGTGCGCAGCTTCAAGGAAGTCATCGATGGAAAGCACGATGACGTACCCGAACAGGCCTTCTACATGAAGGGTGATATCGACGAAGTTCTTGAAGCCGCGGGCAAGATGAAGACTGCATAAAGGCGTTGGTAGCGATGGCAGACAACAATTCACTTCGGGTCCGGCTGGTCACGCCGGAGAAGATATTCATCGACGGAACGGCAGACTCAGTGTCGTTGCCGTCCGCTGGCGGCTACCTGGAGGTGTTGTACGCGCATGCACCGCTTTTGGCGGAACTTGGCCCGGGTGAAGTGACGATGCATGGTGGCGATGTCGGCGATCAACAGCTCTTTGTCGCTCAGGGGTTTGTTGAGGTACTGCCCGACCGTGTGACCATCCTTGCAGAAAGCGCCATTCCTCCGAGCGAGATCAATGTAGCTGAAGCGCGGCAGGAATTGGAACACGGCCAGAAGATGTGGAACGAGGCTGGCGATGAAGCCCGGCGCTATGACGACGCCAATCGGGTCATTCGTGAAGCGGAAGAACGCATTGCTTCGGCCGAGCGTACTGGAAAATCTGCCTGATTTTCAAACCTCCTCAAAAACCAATCCGCAGCGCCTACAGATCTGTGTACGGATCGCCTCGCCGCACGTCTAATCCATTGAAACGTACATCGCGTTCGGACACGCTGCCTGTCACACGTAGACCTACAAGTCTTAATTAATTAAGATGTGTGTGAAGGTCTGGCGGCTAACTTGAAGAGGCGGGATTCAGTCCTCTGCCTAAAGCTTGGGAGATATTGAATGAAATTTGTATCCGCGAAACTGGCTCTGATTATAGCCATCGCCATTGTGGGAACGTCGTTGATCGCACAGGAAAATCCCGCGCCAGCTCCAGCGGCAACGGCCAGACCGGCCCGGACCATCATGATTCATGCCAAGAAATATGAGTTTATTCCTGCGGAAATCACCTTGAAAAAAGATCAGACGGTGAAGCTCGAACTGACTTCGGACGACGTTGAGCATAGCCTGGAAGTTCCCGGGCTTGGTATTAACAGCGTAATGAAAAAGGGTGTGGTGACAGAAATCGATGTCACACCGACAAAGATCGGAAATTTCAAAGGAAAATGTGGAAAGTTCTGCGGATTCGGGCACGGAAAAATGCATTTCATGGTGCATGTAGTCAACTAGCAATCGCTGTGATCGTGCGCTGCCAATCGTCGAAAGCACTCGTTCTATAGGATTGAATCGGGCGTAATATCCAGGGCGCCCGTCAGGCTGGCTAGCCTGTCCACGTGATGGCGGTTGCACCAATCGCGCAGCCCGACCGCGATTCGCTCGACAGCGCGAGGATCTGCATAGCTGGCGGTACCGACCTGAACCGCCGTCGCACCCGCCAACATAAATTCGATCACATCCTCCGATGTAGTAATTCCACCCATCCCCAACACAGGAATAGAAACCGCTCGCGAGGCCTGGTAGACCATGCGTAGGGCCAGCGGCTTGATGGCTGGCCCTGAAAGACCGCCTGTAATGTTGGCGAGGCGAGGCCGCCGCGTCTTGGCGTCGATGGAAACGCCGAGAAATGTGTTTACCAGGGAAAGTGCATCCGCACCCGCATCTGCGGCTGAACGCGCCATTTCGGCAATGCTGGTCACGTTGGGCGACAGCTTGACGATGAGCGACCGATGCGCCATGGATTTGGCCCGCACAACCAACTCATGCAGCGATGAAGCGTCGGTTCCAAAGACCATTCCGCCGTGTTGCGTGTTCGGGCAGGAAGCGTTGAGCTCGTAGGCGGCTATTCCATCGACAGCATTTAAGGCCTCAATCACCGCGCAATAATCGTCGATGCACCCTCCGAACACGTTCGCGATTGCCGGGCAGGGAAGCTTCTGCACGGTTGGTAGCTTCTGCTCGATAAAGGCGGCGACGCCCATATTCTGGAGTCCAATGGCGTTCAGCATGCCGGCCGCTGTCTCAATAATTCTGGGTGCAGGATTGCCGGCCATCGGCTCTCGTGAAAGACCCTTGGTCACAAACGCGCCAATTGTTTTCAGCGAGACAATGTCTTCAAACTCCACGCCATAACCGAATGTTCCACTGGCGGCAATGACTGGGTTGCGCAGTTCGATGCCACAAAATTTCACCCGCAAATCCGGTTTCTGGTTTGAGGTCATGGTTGCGAACCAGGCGATACAGGTGCTTTTTGAGTGGACGGAGTGGGGGGCGTGGTCGAAGCCGGAGTGTGTTCGCTCGGGCGCGCTTTCTCTGGAGTCGCAGCCTCTCCCGCGGGCGTCTCCGTGTGAGGAGGGCGTGAGGTTTCGTGATGAGTCCTGCGCCGCAGTTCTTCATACCTGGGCTTAATTTCAACTTCTGGATGAATGGCTTGTGTCAGGACTTGACCGATGCTGGCCGAGGGTTGGTTGACTCCCAACAGGTCTGCGAGTGTTGCCGCAATGTCGGTGGGCTGCACGCGCCCGCGAAATGTTCCAGGAGTGAATACGGATCCATAGAATCCGAGCGGGACATGCCTGTCGTAGGAGTAAGGGGAAAAATGAGTCGCACCACGGCCGGAACCCGGAACCTGGTAGGCATCTGGAATCAGCATGACATACCAGCCGCCGTTGGGTGAATAGCTGTGGGCCATCAAACGGCCGAACGCCGTAGGTGGCAATCCCGGCTGCAAGGATGCGAGCTGGAGGCGCGTAAACGTTCGAAAGACTCGCGGTTGCGGCGGCACGCGAGTGTTGGCTGGCTGAACTTCACTGTCGGGCTTACCGGCAGAAGGATCGAGACTGGCCATCGCAGCAGGAATCGAATCCTGAATCGCGCGCTCCGCTTCAAACTCGTTGATGCCGGCCCGTTCGAACGTTGGAATATCCAGCGAGATGTAGGGCAGATCCTCATCTGGCAGCAAGTACTCGAGATTCTGACCGGGCGAGAAACGTTCATTCATGTCTTTTTCCAGGTCTGCAATCAACGGCTTCATTGAAATCGTTGCCGCTGGAATTCCGAGTTGTTGGGCTGTGGCAGGCACGGGGGCGACACCGTGGTCTGCCGTCAGCACCAACCAAACATTGTGGAGCCCGCCGGGAATGTTGTGATCGAGCCATGTGAAAAATTGGTCTAGATTGCCATCAAGTTGGTCGACCAATTGGCGCTGATCGGGTGAATCGGGACCAACACGATGCCCGAGGATATCCGTTGACGAGATGCTGATCGTCAACACATCGGTTACATTTCCAGTTCCAAGATTCTCTCCCTGGATTAAAGCCTGAGCGAAGCTGAGCTCATATTGAATGGCAGCGTCGGTAGGTCCGACTGCGGAGAAAAAGGGCGCGGTAGCGGAAACGCCAGCCTCGGTGCGAGCCTGGGCCGCACTGTCGCTCTGGTTGAACGTCGTTGCCCAATCGGGAAGTGAAGGCATGTAGTACGTGGACGTGACGAACGCGCCCGTTTGCGGATCAATCCAGAAGGCGCCATTGGCTGTATGGCCGGAGGTAAGAATGGCCGCGCGATCCTTCAGTGAAATACCGAAGAGTTTAGACTGGCCTTTTGTGGCGAGCCGGACTTCATCGCCGATGGTGGAAGCCAGCAAATTGCGCGGCGATGCACCTTCGCGGGCGGATTCCGGTGCCGTGGCAGGCAAACCGACAATGCTATAGCGCGGGTCTTCGACCGACGAGATAGGCCGCTTGGTGTTGCGAGTGAGGTCCCACCATTCGTTACTGGCAATGCCATTGCCGTCCGAGTAAGCGCCAGTCGAGATCACCGAGTGTCCGGCTGCTGTGACTAGGTTCGCGTAATCATAATAGCAATCCGGAAAATATGCGCCATGGTCCAGAAATAGATCGAATCCGTTTCCCTTAAAGTCGGCCCGATATCGCTCCAGATAATCCTCCCGGAATTGATCGATGACGAGAATCACAACCAATTTAGGATGGGCGTCATACGCGCTGGCAGAGCATGGGATGCAAGTTGAGATTGAAAGCAGCAGGGCGACGAGGCAGACAGATACACGTTTGACCATGGCGAGGAGATCGCGCGAGCGACTCATCCCATGGTAGCAAGAGGGAAGGCGCCGGGGAAACCTTCGCCGGTCCCACATCGGTTGCATTTGCAATCGCAGGACGCTCGGAATTGCAGTAGCAGTCATATTCGATCGTGCGGATTCAAATACTCAAGGCATTGCACCAACCCACTTCGGCCAGTAGACTTGTAGTGGCCTGTTTCGGCCTCGGACGGTCGTACACGACAGAAGGAAAGGCAGATTTACCACGCGGAGAGGTGGCAGAGCCCGGTTGAATGCACCTGACTCGAAATCAGACATAGTCGCAAGGCTATCGGGGGTTCGAATCCCTCCCTCTCCGCCAGAAACTATCAATAGATAGAACCCTTCCAACGCTACTCGCGCTACTCGGCATTCCTCCTCTTAGATTTCATCGAGGCTCTTTTTGACTCGCGTTGACTGGTGGATGTTCGTTTTTTCCCGTCCTCCGTTGGCTGTCTTTGAGATCCGCTTCGTCTTGGTATCGAACCAGCCTCATTCCCAAGCGAACTGCTCACGCTTCCCCATGCCGCTGAGCAGGGCAATCTTGAACTCAGCCAGGAAACGCGGACACCCAACCTTTCCTCTTCCAGAATTGGTTACAATTTCTAGGCGGAGGCAACGACTCCGAGCGATTTGGCCCGCGTTGTCCATTCGTTTCAGGAAATGATTCCCTGCAGATCGGCAACGGCTTTGAACCCGACAACTTCAGTCTGGCGAACAATCTGGACCTGTTTGTCGCTCGCTAGACTACGGCGAACCATTCTTAAGAATGAACTGATGCGTCCTACCATGATGAAACTGTTCCAGAGACAGCCACACGCAAGCGTTCGCCAGGTTCGATCCCGCCGTACGCTTCTTCTGGGTAGTCGGGAGCCACTCCCAGCAACAGGGCATGCTCACCAGATTGCTCCGCGTACGAGAATGCACACTCAACGGATGCCGCAAACGCGTTCGTCGCCAGAGGGACAATGGCACAACCAATTCAATTACTCAGCCATTCTCGGCTCCCTCGCTGCTGGAGCCCTCGCGAACTCCTACCATCCCTCTCGGGATCGTGGTGTGGGTTTGGTTCTGCGTAGTGCGCTCATTGGGATCGGGGGCACACGATCGATGGCATATTCCAGGAGTTTGTGCTGCGCAGAGTCACAAAAGATCGCGCGGGACGGATCTCCGTATCCTCAAGCAATCGATAACCAAACTCCGGGCAGACGAGGCTGCAGTGGAAGCGAAGCCTCTCAGCAACTAACGCGAAGCGGACCCCACTAGGAGGTTAAATGTCGAAAAGAAGAGTGTGAGCAGCTTTGTTGCGGTCAGTGCTGCGGCGACCAAGCGGATTATGTTGACGCGGCTCGCGTTGTGGCGGAACACGCCGCCGTGGGGCGATGCGATCAAGGACTGCTATTTTCGCTACCGGAATCCGTGTAACCATCATTGCTAATAAGTTTCCTGGTGTGCGTACAGCACTGTGTGCTGGATGCATTTTCAGCACGTATTGCGAGGCTGGCAAACAACGCCAATGTGCAGGTGCTAAGTGTATGCGATATACGGGCAACATGCTGGGGAAGGAAATTGTGGATGAGCGGCTTGCCACAGTACCCTCGACTGAACCACGTCGCGCAACTTACGCCGGAAGACTGACGAATTGAATGCGATGTATCGTGGCGCTACAGTGAAATGCCACGTTTCCACGGAATAAAGTCGTACTGACCATTCAATTCGGCCTTCGTGTGTCGGCGGCCGCTGGCGACGTCAATCATCATCTCCAACATCTCATTCGCAACCAGCTGGATAGTCGAATCGCCGGTGATGATGCTGCCCGCATCGATATCGATAATGTCGGCCATTCGGATCGCCATTTGCGTGTTCGTAGCCACCTTCAAAACCGGTACGATGGCGTTTCCGGTAGGAGTTCCCATTCCTGTAGTAAACAACACGATGTTCGCACCCGCGCCTACCTGTGCTGTCACGCACTCTACATCATTACCGGGGGTGCATAGAAGACTCAGTCCAGGGGTTGTCACCACCTCGGGATAGTCAAGCACATCGACCACGGGCGACGTACCGCCTTTCCGCGCAGCTCCCGCGGACTTCATTGCATCTGTGATCAATCCATCTCGGATATTTCCTGGCGAGGGATTCATCTCAAATCCCGAGTGAACAGCCTTTGCCCGCGTCGCGTAGGTAGTCATCAATTCCGCAAAACGGTCGGCGATCGGTTGGCTGACAGCGCGATCGATCAGTCCTTGCTCGGTGCCGCACAGCTCGGGGAACTCGGACAAGATCGACTTTCCGCCGAGAGCCGCCAACATATCGGAAACCTGGCCTAGCGCGGGGTTCGCTGAAATACCCGAGAATCCATCTGAACCTCCACATTTCAGCCCAACGGTTAACTTGGGAAGGGGAGCAGGAGAACGCCGCGCAGTATTCGCTTGCTCCAGCGCGGCGAAGGTTTGATCAATGGCGCGACCCAGCATGTTGGTTTCAAGTCCCAACGCCTGCTGGTCAAAGATCAGAATAGGTTTCGTGGCTTGCGGATCGCGCTTGCGAATTTCCTCCAGAAGAATGGATATTTCCGCGTTCTGGCAACCGAGGCTCAGTACTGTTGCGCCGGCAACGTTGGGATGCTGAATATAGCCGGCCAGAAGACCGCAGAGCGCGCGTGCATCCTGTCGAGTACCGCCGCAGCCTCCTTCATGAGAAAGAAAACGGACGCCATCGACGTTGGGAAAGATCGGGTTGGTGGATGTATCGATTGCTGAGTTGCTGACCGTCGCGCCGGCACCGTACTGTTTGCGGGCAACGATCAGGTCACGCACCCGGCGCCGGTAGGCATTGGGCTTGCGATAGCCAAGCTCTTCTTCAAAGGCTTCTCGTAGCAGTTCGACATTCCGGTTTTCGCAGAATACAAGCGGCAGGACTAGCCAATAATTTCGTGTGCCGACCTGTCCATCGGCGCGGTGATACCCGAGGAAGGTTCGATCTCGCCACGAGGTGATGTCGGGCGGACTCCACAGGTGCGGTGTGCGTGTCGTTGAATAAGAACTGGCGTCGTGCTGCAAATTTCTGGTCGTCACAACCCCGCCTGCCGGGATTGGTTCGCGAACCTTGCCAACGATCACGCCGTACATGATCACTTCTGAGCCCACCGGCATCTCGTGTTCGACAAACTTGAACTTGGCGGGCACATCGGCTGGAGGAATATATGTAGCGCCCGCGTAGGTCACCGGCTGACTGGCGGCAAGTGGAGCAAGTGCGACAAGCACGTTATCGCGCGGATCGAGTTTCAATACTTTCTGCATATTTGCCACAAAGCTTTCCTTCTACGATATCTGTAAAACGCGGCACTTTCATGATCGAGGCGGTCGTCGATGATTCGTTCTCTGAGTTCGAAGGTCGCCCCCATGTCACGCGGGATTTTCTGTGCCGCTGTCCTGATGCTTAAGTTGAGGAACAAGAATTTGAAATAGGAGTACCGCGAGGAGATACATGAACCCGCAAACCGTAAACAGGAGGGAATAGTGGTGGGTGCGGGTGAGAACGTATCCAGCCACGGCAGCGAGGACCGTTCCGCCCAGTGCTCCCGCTGTTCCGCCTATGCCCACGACCGTGGCGACGGATTGAGCGCGGAACATATCGGAGGGTGTCGAGAACAGGTTGCATGAAAAACCCTGATGCGCGGCGGCGGCTAGAGAGATCAGCGCTACGGACATCCACAAGGTTCGAACTTGGGCGGCAAAAATGACCGGCAGAACGGCGACAGCGAAAACTGTCATCGCGGCTTTCCGGCTGAAATTGACCGACCGACCGTGCTTGATCCAGAACCCTGAGAGCCAGCCTCCAAAGACACTGCCGATGCTCGACGAAAAATAAATGACAACCAGTGGCAGACTCATCTGAGCGATGGTGATGTGAAAATGACTCGTCAAAAACAGTGGTCCCCAGAAAAGATAAAACCACCACACTGGATCCGTCAAAAACTTGGAAGATGCAAAGGCAATGGTTCCGCGGTCAGAAAACAGCGACCACAGCGATCGTTTTTCGGAAGATTCCACGGGTGTAAGGCTGCGGTCGATGATCTGCGATTCTGGGGGACGCAGGCGATTGTAGGGAAACAGCATCCACACGATCAACCACAACATACTCATGCTGGCAGTAAAAATAAATCCATAGCGCCATCCGAATCGCAACGCGATAAATGGGATGATGATGGGAGCCAGCAGCGCGGCAAAATTTGTGCCTGAATTGAAAATGCCCGTGGCCAGTGCGCGTTCTTCTTTCGGAAACCATTCAGCTACAGCCTTCAGTGCGGCAGGAAAATTTCCCGATTCTCCAATGCCCAGAAAAAATCGCGCGATGCCAAATCCAAATGCGCTGCTGACGAATGCATGCGCTGCCGACGACAAGCTCCAGATGCCGACGAACAAGCCATACCCTTTTCGGGTTCCCAGACGATCGATGATTCGCCCGGAAAGCAGATAGGCAAGCCCATAGGCAAAGGTGAAACACGCGACCATGTTGCCGTAGCCCTGCTGCGTCCAGTGCAGACTCTTTTGCAGGACCGGCGCAAGGATACCAAGAACCTGGCGGTCCATATAGTTGGTGGTGGTCGCGAAAAATAGCAATGCGCAGACAAACCAGCGCATCCGGCCAGGATGTTCCTCTGGCTTATGCACAAACCGCGTCTCCGGCTGCTGCACTTGGTTCACTTAATTCAGCCTATTCTGTTTGGGAACAACTTGGCGGAAACTACTATATTTTGGGAACTGGACCCGTGGATCCGCGCACGCGCAAGGTCGATTTAAGCAGAATCTGCTGCGGTTTCAATTCGGATTGTTCCGCTGCCGGCATAATTGAACGTAAAAGAAGGTCAACCGCCGCCGTTCCCATCTCATACGTCGGTTGCCCGATGGTGGTGAGGCTTGGGCTCACAACTTCCGCCCAGTCGGCATCGTCGAAACTCATCACGCTGACGCGAGATGGGCAGGGAACTTTCAATTCTGTCATTGCCCGGAGAATTCCCAGAGCCATACGATTGTTAAGGGTGAAAATTGCAGTCGGAGGATTAGAGGATTGCAGCAGACTGTGACCGATACGATATCCGCTCTCGATGTGAGAGTCTCCCTGACGGAGGTGTTCTTCGCGAATCACAAGGTTCGACTCCTGCATCGCCTTGCGGCAACCCTCGACACGATCGATGCTAGTGGAGTGGGTCAATCGGCCGCAAATCACTGCGATTCTTTGATGGCCTAGTTCAATAAGGTAACGTACCCCGTTGTAGCAGGCGTCGAAGTTGTCTGTGACAACGCAATTTACTTTCGCTCTCATGGGAATGCAGTCGATGTAGACGACAGGAGCGCGATCACGGGCCAGGGTTTCGCGCACTGCGTAGGAATCGGTGGGTGCTAAAAGAATTCCATCCACGCGCTTGGTGTGCAGCGCGTCCAAGTGGCGAATTTCCAGATCGGATTGGTCATTGGAATTACAGACCAGTACTTCATACCCGTGCTCGATGGCTTG
>DATJUD010000030.1:0-18896 GCA_035502695.1 Acidobacteriaceae bacterium | reverse complement strand
CGCCATGATCTACGAGAGCCACCACGGAAACGCGCTTTCCGTGCGGCAGGCATTGGCGGAATCGAGCCAGGTGGTGGCGATTCAGCTTGCGGAACGACTGGGCAAAGATCGTTTTTATCGGTACATTCGCGCGTACGGATTTGGACAGAAGTCAAATATCGAGCTTCCGGGAGAAACGCGCGGCCTCTTAAAACCTCCCGATCGCTGGCAGGCAACCACGATTGGCTCCATCCCCATGGGCCAGGAAATCGGCGTGACGCCGATCCAGCTGGTAACGATGGCGTCGACGATCGCCAATGGCGGCGTGTACTTGCCGCCGCATATCGTGCTGGAGGAAAGCTCCGCTCAGAAAGGCAGCCCGCGATTGGTGCCGGCCGCATTTCATCCGGAGGAGAGCATTCCGGATGTACTACCACCGGGTGCACATCGCGTTATCAGCACCATGACAGCGGCGGAAATGCGCAGCATGATGGAAGGCGTGGTGATGTTTGGGACAGGGACCACCGCTCAATTGAATGGTTACAGCGCGGCAGGCAAGACGGGGACGGCGCAAAAGATTGACGTCCGCACTCGCACCTATTCCAAGACGAAATTCATTGCGTCGTTTGTCGGTTTCGCGCCGGTCAACGATCCAGCGATCACGATTGCGGTGATCATCGATTCGCCGACAGTGGGTTCGCACTTCGGCCATGCGGTGAGTGCCCCGGTCTTTCAGGAACTGGCGCAAGAGATACTGGAATATCTTGGTGTGCCGCATGATGAGCCGATCAAGCCGCCCAAGTTGATCGCGGAACAGAAGAAGAAGGCGACTCATGACGATGTTGAAGGAGATAACGAGCAGGTTGGCGACCTGGAGGCGATGTTTGCCGAAGTGAACCATCTGCCGAAGGACGATCCTTTGCGCGCCCCGCCCGCGAAATCTCAGGCGACGGCTGCCGATGCGGATGAGGCCCGCGCCTATCTGCAAAGCGCGTCTGACACGTCATCGTCGATGTCGACGCAATCGCAGGGGATGGGGAGAGATGCAACTGATTCGCTCCCAGCCGGTGCCCATGCGGATGAAACATTACCCCCGGTCGGCAAGAGTACTCCTGTGGTGCATACACAGTCATCTTCGGGCGATAGCTCACGCGCTGTCACGCTGGGATCTGGCGCGCCTGTGACCATGCCGGGTTTTATTGGTAAACCGATGCGCGATGTGGTCGCGACAGCTGCCGACCTGGGATTGAACGTTCGAGTCTATGGCAGTGGCGTAGCTGCAGCGCAAGCTCCGGCTGCGGGTACTAAAATTCCCGCCGGCACGACCGTTGTAGTTCGGTTTCATCCATAATTCATTCACAATCTAAATTCTGAAATCGCATCGAAGTATGCTTCAATGCAGAAGAACTGTTTTTGCATGTCGCCATGAGTGAACATCCTCCCATGCAGTTTGAGGAAACGCTGCGCGCGGTGCAGACGCGTGGGCGCGCCGGTTTGAATCCACGGATCAGCGATGTGGTGTATGACTCGCGCAATGTGACCGCGGGTGCGCTGTTTGTCGCCATGCACGGCGGCACGACGGATGGAAACCGGTACGTCGAGAATGCGCTGCAGCAGGGCGCGGTCGCGCTGGTGACGGACTCCGAGCCGACGTGGCAGAAAATACGCGCGGAGCATCCGGAACTCGCCATTGCGCTTGTGGAACATGGACGCCGCGCTCTGGCGGAAATCAGCGCGAACTTCTTTTCGCATCCCGAGTGCAGCCTGCGTCTGAGCGGCGTGACCGGCACGAATGGCAAGACCACCACGACTTATTTGTTGGAGTCGATGCTGCGCAGTGCGGGACGCATTTCTATTTTGGTCGGCACCATTGAGTACCATGTCGCTAAAGAGGTTCGGCCCTCTCCACATACAACGCCGGAATCGCGCGACCTGTTCCAGCTTTTCGCCGAAGGTGTTTCCGCTGGCGCAACGGAAGCGGTGATGGAGGTTTCGTCGCACGCGCTGGAACAGGGAAGAGTCTGGGGCCTGCATTGGGATACGGCAGTGTTTACCAACCTGACCCAGGATCATCTCGACTTTCACGGCACGATGGAAGCGTATTTCGCAGCGAAGGCGAAGATGTTCACCGGGGAGAACGGTGCGCCTGCGCCGCGTGTAGCGATCATCCATGGTGAAGATGAGTACGGGAAGCGTCTGGTTCCGATGGCGCGCGCGGCAGGTAGTGAGGTGGTGGAGTTCGGGGTGAACCGCGGCGATTTTCGCGCAGAAGACGTTGTGCTGGGTGCGAACGGAACCAGCTTTCAGATGGTCACTCCAGTGGGCAATATCGAGTTGCATACTCATCTGCCGGGGCCGGTGAATGTGCTGAATCTGCTCGCGGCCTCCGCCGCAGCCATGGCGCGCGGACTGACGCACGAAGAGATTGCTCGCGGAGTGGAAGCGATTGCCTATGTGCCCGGACGTTTTCAAACGGTGAATTGCGGACAGCCTTTTACCGTCGCGATCGACTACGCTCACACAGATGACGCGCTGAGAAACGTGACGCGGCTGTCCCGGCAGCTGGTCGCTCCGCGGGACGGACGAGTGATCACTGTATTTGGATGTGGCGGAGACCGCGATCGCAGCAAGCGTCCTCGTATGGGTCAAGCGGCTGGAGAGGGCAGCGATTTTGTCGTCGTCACCAGCGACAATCCCAGATCGGAAGATCCCGATGCGATCCTGAGCGAAATTCTTCCGGGACTGAAGGCGAGCGGGGTGTCGTTTCAAGTGGAGGCAGATCGCGCGCGTGCAATTCGCCTTGCGGTCGAGCGTGCGCGAGAGAATGATGTTGTGTTGATTGCCGGCAAGGGTCACGAGAAAGTGCAAGTGCTGCGAGATAGAACCATTCCATTCGACGATGCAGCGGAAGCGAGAGAAGCATTGCTGGAACGCTTTGGAAATTCCTCACGTGCTGAACTAGGAGCAAAGTGCAACTGAGCCTGGAACAAATTCGTGAATGGATGGCGGCCGAATTCGCTGCGGGACCGACGCCGGCCGTGCAGCGAACTCTAGGCGCGGTGACCGCTACCGGGTATTCGATCGACTCGCGAACCATTCAGCCGGGCGATCTGTTTTTTGCTATCCATGGGGAGCGCTTCGATGGGCATGACTTTGTGGAGGCGGTGATTGAAGCAGGTGCAGTCGCGGCAGTCGTTGCGCGAACCCATTTTGAACGCTATGCGAGTGTTGCCATACGCAAGCGCCTGTTGCTGGTGGACGATCCGCTGGCGGCCATGCAGCGACTGGCATCTTCGGTGCGTCGTCATTGGGGAAAACGCGTCATTGGCATTACCGGCAGCGCGGGAAAAACTACCACCAAAGAAGCGATTGCGCAGGTGTTGGAGTCGCGATTCCGGGTGCACAAATCGCACGGAAATTTGAATAATCATTTTGGATTGCCGCTGCAGTTGCTGCGGCTGCAGCCGGAGCATGAAGTCGCCATCCTGGAAATGGGGATGTCGCACGCGGGCGAGATTGCTGCGTTGTGCAAAATCGCCGCGCCGGATTGGGGTGTGGTGACGAATGTCGGCACCGCACATGCAGAGAATTTTTCCGATGGGCAGGCTGGTATTGCTCGCGCGAAATACGAACTGATCGCCGCCCTGCCGCGCCTGGGGACCGCAATTCTGAATGCCGATGACAAATATGTTCGTCAATTTGGGCGCGACTTTGCGGGCAAGACGATTTACTTCGGAACCGGCAAGCTGGCGGATCCCCGCGCGGACTCGATCACGCCGATGGGCGTGGAAGGCACGCGGTTCAGCGTGTGTGCGAGCGGTCATAGCGGGGAAGTGAAGCTGCACCTGATGGGCGAGCACAATGTGCGCAATGCGCTGGCCGGTATCGCGGTAGGGCTGGCGAGCGGAATTTCACTGGAAGAATGCGCGGCTGCACTGGAACAGCTAACGCCGCCGGATAAGCGCGGGCAGACCCTCGAGATTCGCGGCGCAACCCTGATCAACGACTCTTATAACTCGAATCCGCAGGCTTTGCGTGCCATGGTGGGGACGTTGTTGACTCTGCCGGCGAAGCGCACCATCGTCGTGGCGGGAGAAATGTTGGAGTTGGGACCGGCGGGTCCGCGGCTGCATCGCGAGTGTGGCGAACTCATGGGCAAGAGCGGCATCAACCTGGTGGTGGGAGTGCGCGGAGAAGCGGCGTCGATTGTCGAAGGCGCCAAAGCCGCCGGTGCAGAAGCGATTTTTGTTGCGACTCCAGAAGAAGCTGGCGAGTGGCTGCGGGAGAATTTGCGAGCAGGCGATGCAGTGCTGCTGAAAGCTTCGCGCGGCGTGCGGTTGGAGCGCGCGCTGGAGGTCTTGCAGCAGCCGGACTAAAGTTCGCGGCCTATTCCGCTCCTGACGCCATCCATCCATCCATCCATCCATCCATGGAGGTGCAGCCAATTCTGCGGCAGAATGGGCCACATGCGCAGCTGCGGATTATCCTGCGCCAGTCCGGACCCATGATGACCCTGCTCGAAGATGTGAAGTTCCGCCGGAACGCCGCTGCGCAGCAGGGCCTCATAGAACATCACGCTGTTCATGACCGTCTCATCATTAGTGAGTATCGGCTTATCGACCGGAGTATCTCCCGCGGTTCCAGGGGTTCCGTTCGGCCACAGCAATATTGGCGTTGGGACTGGGTTTGCGGGCGATGGCGCGCGGATTGCGCCGCCAGCAACGTTGCGCCTGCAAATAGACACGCGAGTGATGCACGAATAGTGCGGCGGGGAAGCATGCTCACTTCTTTTCCTCCGAGAGCACCGCGACTCCATATTGCGGTAATGTCACGGATTCAACCGAGCCGCCTTGGAGGACGTTCTTCATCGCGGTCGACAGAGTCACCGTTTGTGGGTCGGCTGCCCAATTAATCAGGACATAAACGGTGTGATTTTTTCCGTAACGCGGATCGACTTCGACGTTGGCCGGAACGCCCGGCAGCGCTGGCGTGACGCCGCTCATTTGCGTCATCCAGTCGGCCAGCTTTGCCATACCGGCGTCATCCATCCAAACGCCGACGTAGGTGATGCTGCCCTTGCCGACTTTGCGTGTGATGATGGCGGGTTTGCCGTCGAGCCAACCATTGCTCTTGCCGTAGGTTTCCAGTGCCTGCGTATCTGGCGATTTGGTGCTGAGGAGTTCCGCCCAAAGTTTGCTTGTGTTCGGTCCAAATTGGCCATCGACGGGAACGGGATGAAGGAGGGCGTAATACTGTTCCACGCGGCCACCGAGCAAAGGAACCAGCGGGCCGGGCTGCCGCTCAGTCTGCAAGCCGTTGTCAATATTTTTCATTCCAGTGCGCTGGCCGAGAACAAGATGGCCGCCATTATTCACGTAGGCCATTAAGTTTTTCGCGGCGGCATCGGTGAGGACATTCAGGCCTGGAGCGACGACCAATTTGTAGCTGTCGAGCGGAACGGTAGGCTGCACGATGTCGACCGACTGCGCGATATTTTTCAGGGGCTGGTAGTAGCTGAGAAGCTCCTCGATGGGGTCGTAGTTTTTGTTGTGACGTTGCCAGTTGATGGCCCAGAAACTTGGATAGGTGTGGAGAATAGCAACTTGCGATTTGGGTGATGTGCCTTCAAGTACAGGACCTGCCTTCGCGAAATCCCGGCCTATCTCGGCCACTTCGGGATAGAGAGGCACTGGCGTGCCGTCGGGTCCCACGAGGGTGCCATGGTATTCCTCCTGGCCATTGAGATCGCTGCGCCATTGCCAATAGCTGACGGCGTCGGCACCGTGGCCAATGTTCTCCCAAGCCAGGGCACGAGTTTCACCCTTATTCAGGTCGTTGTTGATTGGCGCCCAGTTCACGTGGCCGGGCTGCGTTTCCATGATCCAGAAATTCTTCTGCTTGAAACCGCGCGTCAGGTCGTCGGTCGAACCATTCTTGTAGGGGTTGACGTGGCCCTCGCCGACATAATCATCCCAGGAGGCAAGGTCAAGATCTTTGGCGACGGCGTAGTGATCGTAGCCGTCAAACCAGCCCATCATATTGGTGGTGATGAACTGGCGCGGCGCAGCGTTGGCGCGGATCGCATCGAGCTGATTTTTTTGATAGCTGACCCAGGTTGCTGTCACGAAGCGTTTCCAGCTGAGCAGCAGGCCCGGATTGCCGGGTTTAGTTTCGATGGGAATCTGGTCCCAGTTGCTGTAGGTCTGGCTCCAGTAGGCCGTTGTCCAGCGCTCGTTCAAGTTGTCCAGCGTGCCGTAGCGCTGTTTCAACCAGTTCTGAAAGTCGGCACGGGTTTGCGGGTCGAAGGATACGTTCGCGTATTCGTTGTCGATCTGCCACCCGATTACGTACGGGTTGTGACCGAAGCGTTTGGCCATGCGGGTGGCGATGTCGCGCGCCAACTCGCGATATTTTGGATTGTCCCAATTGAATTGCTGGCGATTGCCGTGCTCGGCTTTTCGGCCATCTTCTTCGGTGCGCAGCGTCTCCGGATATTTTTGCGTGAGCCATGCAGGGGGCGCCGCGGTGGGTGTCCCCAGCACGGTATAGATGCCATGTTGTCCGGCTTCATCGATGGCGCGTTCCAGCCAGCCAAATTGATAGTCGCCCTCAGAAGGTTCCATTTTGCTCCATGCAAACTCGCCGACGCGAACGAAGCGGATGCCAGCCTTCTGCATCAGCTCCAGATCGGCGGGCCAGCGCGACTCCGGCCATTGTTCTGGATACCAGGCGGTGCCGAGCAAAATGGGGGGCGGTGGCGCGACCTTGGCGGTGTTGGCAGAGGATTGCGCGATTCCTTGGGTGAAGTACCCCAGGCAAACAAGAAATGATGCAATCGCAGCGGCGAGATAGGTTCGATTTTTGGTCATGGCAGTCTCAAGGATTGGATTTCGGGGCAACAGATCGTGTGCTGTATATCTCGTCGCCCATGATAGACGGATTGGCCGGAAGAAGTCTTGACGATGGAAATTTCGACGGCACACAAGCGGCAGGTTTTGGTCGATTCTCATCCGCAATGGGAACGCAGCAGCAAACATTCGGGCATCTACGAATCTTAGGAGACATTCATCATGGAATTTCGAGTTCGGCCAGGCGAAATGCAGGAAGATCAAGGGGCCGCGCTGTTGGAAAGATGTTCTTCGAAGTGGCCGACCAGCTTGCTTCTAGGGGCTGCGATGGCGTCTGTGATTGGATCGATGGTGTTAAAGCTTCAGGGAAAGCATCACGACGCGCTGTTCGTCGGGCAATGGGTCGGGCCGTTTTTGATCCTGGGCTTGTACAACAAATCCGTGAAGCAGCGTCGGTCGGACAACAGGCGGCGCCGATTTGAACCTGCGTAGTCGGACGAGCGCGAAGAACCGGCACCCGCTTCATAATGACGATTGTGACGCTTCATAATGACGATTGTGACGCACGTTTTCCGCTGCCTGCCGCATTCGACACCTGTCGCAGCCGCGTGATACTCTCGTCTGTTTTCTTGCAAGGAGACAGCTGGATGAGCACAAGCGAGCCGGTAAGGTCGGATGCGAATCAGGCCATGTTCCAGATGTTCACGGACGAGCAGCAGCAGCTTCGCAAAGAGATTCGGGAGTTTGCGGTTCGCGAAATCGCGCCGAATGTGAGCCGATGGGATGAGGCCAGCGAATTTCCCGCGGAGCTGGTGAAAGAGCTGGGCCGCATGGGTCTGATGGGCGTAATTTTCCCGCAGCAATATGGCGGCTCCGAACTTGGCTACGTAGAATACGTGATTGCGATCGAGGAACTGTCGCGGGTGGACGGCTCGGTCGGGATCATCGTGGCCTCGCACAATTCTTTGGCGACCAATCATATTTTTCTGGCGGGAACGGAAGCGCAGCGGCAGAAATATGTGACGAAACTCGCGAGCGGAGAATGGCTTGGGGCGTGGGGATTAACCGAACCGGGCTCGGGATCGGATGCGGGTGGAGCGCGGACGACGGCGGTGAAGAAGGGCGATCGCTGGGTGTTGAACGGCAACAAGACCTTCATCACCAATGGTCATTATGCGGATGTTTCAGTCGTCATCGCGGTTACGGATAGAGCGAAGAAGACGCATGGATTTTCCGCGTTCATTGTCGAAAAAGGAACGCCCGGGTTTCGTTCAGGCAAAAAAGAAAACAAGCTTGGTCTGCGGGCCAGCGATACGTCGGAGCTGATTTTCGAAGACTGCGAAATTCCAGAGGAAAACCTGCTGGGGAAGCTGGGCGAGGGCTTTGTTGACTCCATGCGCGTGTTGGACGGAGGGCGGATTTCCATTGCCGCGCTGTCGCTGGGAATTGCGCAGGGAGCATTCGACGCGGCGTTGCAATACACGCAACAGCGCAAACAATTCGGCAAGGCGATCAGCGAGTTCCAGGGAATTCAATGGAAGATTGCGGACATGGCGACGCAATTGGATGCCGCCAAATTATTGACCTTCCGCGCGGCGCAGATGAAAGATGCGGGGATGAAGACGACGCTGGAGTCATCGATGGCAAAGCTTTACGCCAGCGAGGTTGCGGTGAAGATCTGCGATGAGGCAGTGCAGCTGCACGGTGGATATGGGTTCATCAAGGATTATCCGGCGGAGAAGTTTTATCGCGACGTGAAGTTGTGCACGATCGGGGAGGGGACCAGCGAGATTCAACGGCTGGTGATTGCGCGGGAAGTGTTGAAGAGATAGGGGACAGGGAACAGGGGACAGGGAACAGGCAGCATTGGAGGCCGGCTAGTTGAAGGATTATACGGGCTAATTGAAGGATTATGCAGCGTAGTTGAAGGATTATACGGGCTAATTGAAGGATTATGCGGAATAGATGCCGAAGTCAAGTCTTTTAGGTTCTATCAGATGAGCGTGGAAACTTCAAGTTTTTGGCCCGAAAGTGCATTTCCGCGCGAAAAAATGAAAAATCTGAGCCGATTTGGCGCGGCAGGCGAAGTGCGCGCTCTGCGGAATTCGCAGAGGGACCGCTAATCCTTATTTTACCAAGCTGATTATCAAGATGCGCCACGGAGGAACCGGTGGGTCATATTTCGGCGCAGCAGGGCGGGAATGGGCAGGCGCAGTTTCAAAGAAGTAAAGGCGGAGGTTTCTCGAGAAGCAGCCCGGAGATTTGTCCGCGCTGCACCCGGCGTCGCCAACTCCCAACGACGAACGCGCTCAAGCCAAATGAAGACTTGAATGGGCCACCCTGCCGCGTGATGTATCTCTACGCTCCGTCCGATGCCGCAGGCTGAGCGTTTTCGGTTCTGGAGCGAAGATGATATTCGTATTGGCACAGAGCGGCTATGATGCCCCAGCACCACACTGGAAAAGCGACTCCTCCGCTCAGCGCAACCAGAATCGGGTTAGAGGTTGTGGACCGCCCCTGCAGAACCGTATCCCAATTGATCCACGAAAATGCTGCCCATTGACAGAGGGCAAGCCCCATAACGCCGCCGGGGGCACCTTTTTCCATAGTGAGTATGTGACCAGCGCGGGAAGCGAGAGCAGTGGCAATAACCAGATGAGAGTAACCGCAATCGGATTTTGCCATCCGGTCTGACTAAACGCCGAACCCATCAAGCCAAACCAGGTGAGAACGACGCTAATGATCCCCGCTAACGCGAGCGGTAACCAACGAATGGAATTCGATTTCATTGATTTCTCCTTAGCGACAGCCTTTTACACGGCTATTGGCTGATGGGGCTATGTTTAGTCCCGCACTAACGGAATCAGGACGGGGCCTAGACGACATCCGCTTGGCAGGCGCTGCAATCGCCCTCTGGATTCTTCGCTACGCTCAGAATGACGCTTACTATTATGACTACAGTACCTGTAAATCCGCCATCGTCCGATTACTCGATTGGTTCGACGGTCTTGGTTCGGAAGCGCGGCTTTTTCATCAGATAGCCGATGGGAATAAGGCAGGCCGTAAAAATCACCAGGACATGCACAGTGTCGATGTAGGCGAGCAGGCGGGCCTGCTGCAGCATCGTCTCATAGACCTGTGCCGCTGCCGCCTTGGCCGCGTCCGCGGCGGAATAGCCACCATTCTGCAGAGCGGCCGCGATGCCGTTTTTCATGGCCAGATATTTTGTCGAGCTGCCGTGGACATGCGCGACCAGGAATTGCTGATGGACCTGGGCGCGACGGAGCAGCATGGTGCTGATGAAAGAAATTCCCAGGCTGCCTCCGATGTTGCGCGCCAACGCCGTCAGGCCGGAGACCTCGTTATTTTTCTCCTGGGGAACACCAACATAGGACATGACGCTGATCGGCACAAACAGAAACGGCATGCCCAGCACCATGACCACGCGCCAACTGGCTGCATCCCAAAAGCTGATGCCCAGGTTCAGATCGCTGATACGGTAAATGCCGAAGGTCAGCAGACAGAATCCAAACGTAATCATCAGCCGCGGGTCCAGCTTTTGCCCGAGAAAGCCAACAATAGGCAGCAGCACGATCAGCACCACGCCACCGGCCGTCAATACAAGGCCTGCATTGGTCGCGGTATAGCCCATCACCTCCTGCAGAAACTGCGGGATCATGACGGTGGTGGAATACAACGCCGCGCCGATCGTCAGCATGACCAGCTGGCTCATCGCAAAGTTGCGTTTGCGGTAGAGCGACAGATCGATGATGGGGTGCTTGGTGGTCCATTCGCGATAGAGGAATGCGATCAGTCCAAAAACGGCGATACAAGTGCAGGTGATAATGAAGCGGGAGCCAAACCAGTCATCCTCCTGACCTTTATCGAGCAGGATCTGCAGGGCGCCGATGGTGACAGCCAGCAGTCCCAGCCCAATGCCGTCGATGCCGCCGACTTTTTCACGTACCCGCTTCAGATAAGGCGGGTCTTCGACGATTCTGTTGGTGAGGATGAGCGAGAGAATGCCGACAGGAATGTTCAGGAAAAAGATCCAGCGCCAGGTGTAGTTGTCGGTAATCCAGCCTCCGATGGTGGGCCCGATGGCAGGAGCGACGACCACCGCCATGCCATAGAGAGCAAACGCCATGCTGCGCTTTTCGGGTGCGAATGTGTCGGCGAGGATGGCGCGCTCGCTGGGCTGAAGGCCGCCGCCCGCCGCTCCCTGGAACACACGAAAGACGATTAACATAGGCAGGGTGGCGGCCAGCCCGCAGAGAAAGGAAAACAAGGTGAACGTGGCGACGCAGCCCATGTAGAAGCGCTTGCGGCCAATCCGGTTGGCGATCCAGCCGCTGATGGGCAGGACGATGGCGTTGGAAACAAGGTAAGAGGTGAGGATCCAGGTGGCCTGGTCATAATCTGCGCCCAGGGTGCCGGCGATATGGGGAAGAGCGACGTTGGCGATGCTGGAATCCAGCGCCTCCATGAACGTTGCCAGCGTCACCGTAAAAGTGATTACCCACGGGTTAAAGCGTGGCGTCCAGTGCTCGTAGTGAAACTCGCTGTCGTAGTCCCGCTTTTCGGCAGCAGGGACAACGGAAGACTGCGCCATGCCTGCTCCCTAGGGTGTTTTTATTCGTACAAGCGATGGAGCTGTGACAACCTTGCAGCGAAATCTTGAGAGTCGAATCGAGGGGAATATCCCTTTGAAAAGAGGAGCTGCCATCGCAAGAAAGTTCTCTACCAGATTAATTCACAGATTCCTGAAAGCAGCGATTGGTCGCAAATAGTTGAGTGGAGTTCTGAATACCACGTCCGTGTGGAACGCGATATCATCGCAAACGGGTATGGCAACTGTCACCTCTACGCCGGCCGGCCGCTGGGATGCTGCCGAAAACCTTGTCGCCAGTCTGCGGGGCGGGGATGTTCGTGCCCTGGCGCGGGCGATCTCGCTGGTAGAAAATGACGCGCCTGCAGCGACCGCCGTTTTGTCGGCATGCTTTCCACATACAGGGCAGGCATTGCGTATCGGGATGACGGGTGCTCCAGGATCAGGAAAGAGCACGCTGGTGGATCGGCTGGCGGCGCACTACCGCGCCGAGCAGCAGACGGTTGGCATTGTTGCCGTGGATCCGACGAGTCCGTTTACCGGAGGCGCGATTCTGGGTGATCGCATTCGCATGCAGCGCCATCACGCCGATCCGGGTTTGTACATTCGGAGCATGGCGACGCGTGGTTTTCTGGGCGGACTGGCTTCGACGACGGCCGATATTGCTTCGGTGGTGGAGGCAAGCGGAAAAACTCGCTTGCTGATTGAAACGGTCGGCGTCGGCCAGGATGAAGTGGATATTGTGCGCCTGGCGGACGTGACCGTCGTAGTGCTGGTGCCGGGTCTGGGCGATGATGTGCAGAGCATCAAGGCAGGGATTCTAGAAATCGCCGATATTTTTGTGGTGAACAAAAGCGATCGCGAGGGTGCCGATCGGGTCGAAAGGGAAATCCGCGCCATGCAGTCGCTGGGCGGCCATGCAAAAGGATGGGTTCCACCGGTGGTGCGGACCGTTGCCACTACTGGGGAAGGGACCGCGGCATTGGCGGAGGCGATTGATCGCTGTGCGGATTCATTGCGCAAGGCCGGCAAGCTGGAGGAGAAGAGAACTGCGGCCTGGCAGACCCGCCTGGTGGAAATGATTCGTCAAAAACTGGTGCGAGAGCTGGTGCGGCATCGACTGGGAAAAACTGAGTTGGAGGCACATGCGCGGGCGGTGGCGGCGCGGCAGGAAGACCCCTATCTTCTGGTGGACGGACTGGTGCGGGGACTATTAGATTTGCACCGAGACGACCGCAGTGTCTAGAGCATCTCTCTTAGTAAGATTCGTAAGATTCGCAGACGGAGCGAGGTCGGATGGGCGACATACGGGGGCGCAGCGCTGATTTGCGTAAAAGCTTCGTGAATTCTGGAGAAGTGCTTTAATCGTTGAGGGAACGGCACGGCATGATGAAAAGCTGGCGTCGGAAAGGTTGAAGATCAGGACCATGCTTCATATTGATCATCTTGGAATTGCAGTGAGCGATTTGCGTCAGGCATGCAGCTTTTATGAGCTGCTGGGAATGCCTGTGGGAGAACCCGAATTTGTGGAACATGAGCAAGTGAATGCGGTGATGGTGCAGGCCGGCGAGAGCCGCATCGAGTTGCTGGAGCCGACCTCGCCCGAGTCTGTGATTGGTCGGTTCATCGAACGCCGCGGTGAGGGCATGCATCACGTCGCACTGCATGTGGATGACATTGAGGATGTGTTTGCGGAGATGAAATGCGCCGGAATGCGGCTGGTGTCGGATGAATTGAAGATCGGCGCGGGCGGACATTTGTATTTCTTCGTGCATCCTTCGAGCACCGGCGGGGTATTGGTGGAAATCTGCCAGAATGCCGACGCGGATGTCGCAATCTGATGTTGCTGCTTGTGGTCGACACGGCTGGACATACTGGCGGAGTCCTGCTGGCTCGATTAACTGAGAACAACAGGCATGAAAGCCCATGGGTAGAAATTTACGGCGAGATCGGGCTGCATCCGCGCCAGTTTTCTGCCGAACTCATTCCTGCGATTGCCGAGTTGCTTCGAGCGAATGAACGGCGACTGGCGGATGTGGACGCGTTTGCGGTGGTATCGGGGCCGGGGTCGTTTACCGGGTTACGAGTGGGCTTGAGTGCGGTGAAGGCGATGGCAGAGGCGACGGGAAAGCCAATATTGACGCTGTCGCGCCTGGCAATTCTGGCTTCCGTGGCGGCGAAACCTTCGTCCGGTGAGCTGGCGGATGCAGCGGCGCACGTGGTGCTGGATGCGGGACGCGGAGAGTTTTATCACGGCGTCTATCGAGACGCAGGAAAGACACGCGTGGCCGAGTCGTTTGAAACGCTCGAGTCGCTGACAGAAAAGATTGGTCAACAGCCGGGCTGGGTGATCGTCTCTGAGGCACCCGTGAAGGCGGCTATCGAATCGGTTGCCGGTTCCAGGTCGTGCGAAGTGCCATTGCCTTCTGTGCGAGATGCGCTGCCGCTGGCTGTGGTGGAATGGCGAGGGAGACGCTTTCATGATCCCGGCAGCGTCGACGCGAACTATCTGCGGCGTTCAGACACGGTGGTGGTGGTGCGAACGAAAGCGGACCCGATGGCGGCGCGTGCCACGCGAGCCGAGGACCTGCCCTAGTGACGTCGCGAGATGTCCCGGTGCCGGCTGAGGGCGTCGTCATTCGCCGGGCAGAGCTGGACGACATCGAGGCTGTCCTTCAATCCGTGTCGGGGTTGGCCGAATCCTCAGGTACGGCGGCGTGTTGGTCACGGGCGGCTTTTTATCCGTACGTCGCGATTGGCGAGGACAGCAGCGCGTTGCAGGCCAGGTCCATGTTTCTTGCGTGGGCTTACCCATCTGCAGCCGTAACGACGACATCTGAGGGCGAACACACCATTTCTTCAGTGAACCGGGTTGTCGGATTTGCCGCGTTTTCCTCCATTATGACGGTAGGCGGAGGAGAATCAACGCTGGAAAATATGGTGGTGGCTACGTCACGGCAGCGGCAGGGGATTGGGCAGCGGCTGCTGGCGGCCGGGTTGCTCTGGTGCCGGGCTCACGCTTCCGGGACCGTGTTTCTTGAAGTCCGCAAATCCAACCTGGCGGCCATTGCGCTGTACGAACGGGTTGGGTTTACTGCCGTGGGGAACCGACCTGGATACTACCGCGATCCGGCGGAAGATGGGCTGCAGATGCAGAAAATCCTCAATCCCGTCGGCCACGCGGGGTGAATTTTAACCCTGTTGAAATCTCTCCATTGCATCCGGTTGACGCAAGTGGTAGTTTGGCTGTCAATACGGAATCAGGAGGTACTTCCTTATGGAAATTTCCGTTGAGGCTTCACAGTCCGAAGCCACCCCTCTGGGTCGTCTGGTGGAAGAGCACCGGAAATATTCCCAAGCATTAGAGGCCATTTTGGCCCAGCCCTATCTGAGCGACACCGAGCAGATCGAAGCAGCGCGACTCAAGAAACTAAAACTGAAATTAAAAGATCAGATGGCGGGATTCGCGCGTACCGCGCCATCGACGTAGTACGACAAGAACAAATGCGCTCGTTAGAATTATCGCGGCGAACCGTATAATCTGTTCTACGCAATGGTTCGAGACGGTTACTTCTACGGGTTTGGCTTCGGGGCGGTCGGTGTCCTAGTGTGGGTCGCCACGCATGCGGTGTTGCTGACGGTAATTCCTATTCTGTTGGCCGCGTTCTTTTTGTGGTTCTTTCGCGACCCCGAGCGGGCCATACCGGAAGCTCCGGGCCTGATCGTATCTCCCGCTGACGGCAAAGTTACCCTGATCGAAACGGTGGAAACTGTCGCCGGACCGCAGCGGCGCATCAGCATCTTCCTGAACATCTTCAATGTGCACGTGAATCGGGCCCCGATTGCAGGGAACGTGCAGCTGATCGATTACCAAAAAGGCAAATATCTGAACGCGATGAATCCGGAGTCGGCCGTCGCGAATGAGCGCAACTATGTCGAGGTTGCGGGCGAGCTGTGCACGGTGGCATTTACGCAGATTGCTGGGCTGCTGGCGCGCCGCATCGTCTTCGAGAAGAAAGTTGGAGACTGGGTGCATCGGGGGGAGCGTGTGGGGCTGATCAAGTTTGGCTCCCGCGTCGATCTGGTGTTTCCTCTTTCGTGTGAGGTTCAGGTGAGGGTGGGTCAGAATGTGCAGGGCGGCGCCTCCATCCTTGCCATCATGCCCTCCAGCGACATCGAAGATGAACTGTTGGCGACAGTCTCTTCCGATGAAGCCCCGTTTGGGTTAGTAACGGAGCCGGTTCGATGACGGAAGTTGGCACCCGCAAGCGCGGACCTGCGCGCCGTGGGATGTACATTCTGCCGTCACTGTTTACGGCAGGCAGCATTGCTGCTGGATTCTACGCCATTGTGCAGAGCCTGCAAGGTTCGCCGACCGAGCCGCATCATTTCGATCACGCAGCGCTCGTAATTGGGCTGGCGATTCCATTCGATGGGTTGGATGGCCGCATCGCCCGCATGACAAACACAGCGTCGGACTTTGGCAAGGAACTGGATTCCTTGGCCGACGTGATTACGTTTGGCGTTGCGCCGAGCGTACTGGCGTACAGCTGGGGTTTTCGCATGCTGCCGCCCACGATGGATCCGGTGCTGCGGCATAAGCTGTTGCAGATTGGTGCGGTGGTTTGCTTTCTGTTTCTCATCTGCGGAGCCTGCCGCCTGGCGCGATTCAATACCAGCGCCGATGCGAAGCCGAAAAACCCGGGCCGGCCGGATCGAAAATACTTTGTCGGGATGCCGATTCCGGCCGCTGCTGGAGTGATTGCGGCGTGTGTTCACTGTTTCCTCGGAACTCCAGTTTTTAGCGCGGCTGCCGCTGGCGTATGGATGGGCCTGATCTTGCTGGTTGGATTTCTGATGGTCAGCACCTGGCGTTTTTGGAGCGGGAAAGAGATTACGCTGACCGGTCGCCATCCTTTTCAGTTGCTGGTGCTGATCGGCGCAGCGGTTTCGGTGCTGCTGTTGTTTTCTCAGGTTTTACTGCTGGTGATCGCGTTGGGCTATATGTTTTCCGGGTTGGTGGCGCGGGCGGCCTACACATGGACATCGCGGCATCGACGGATTCGGAAACCGGATGGAACAATTTCCCGTCCGACCATCGACCCCACATAAGCACTTCCGGGTGTTGAAAGCTGCTGCGGGCTGAAAACAAGATCGAGGTTCCATGTCAGATAAGTCGCTGCGAATTGCGTTGGTGGGTGCGGGTACTTTGCTCGGCAAGGCCCTGAGCGACGAGTTGGCGTTGTCCACATTTGCCTCTGCGGATTTACGTTTGCTGGACGATGATGAGGACGTCCAAGGAAAACTGACAGCGGTGGACGATGAGATTGCGCTGATCCAGCGCATCGAGCCGGATTCCTTCGATGGATGTGATTTTGTATTTTTCGCGTGCGATGCTGCGATTACAAAAAAACACCTGCGGCAGGCGCTGAAGGCAGGAGCCTGCGTCGTGGATCTGAGCGGGGAACTGGAGAAAGCGCCCGGCGTGCTGGTGCGCGCGCCCTGGGTTCCGGAGCGTTCTGCCGGCGATGCGACTCCGGGAGCACGAGGGGCGGCGAAGACACCGATGCCGGACCTGGATACGCGTGCGGTGGTTTCCGCGCATCCCGTCGCGGTGTTGCTGGCCATGCTGGCGGCGCGAAGTCAGAAGGTGGCGCCGTTACATGGCTTGTGGGCGACTCTATTGCAGCCGGCGTCAGAATATGGACATGCGGCGTTGGAAGAGTTGCATCAGCAAACGGCCAACCTGCTTTCATTCCAGCCGTTGCCGACGGAAGTATTTGGGGGACAGACCGCTTTCACCTTAGCCGTTTCATTCGACGCCGCGGGCCAGGCGGCACTTTCCACCGCGGCAGATAGAATTCGCCGACACTACGCGAAGATTTCCTCTGTGCCCGCGTCGTCTTTGGCGTTGCAGGTGATCCAGGTGCCGGTGTTTCACGGGTATGCGCTATCGGTCTCGGTCGAGTTTCCGCGTCCTGTTGCAGCGGGAGCACTGGCCAAGGCGCTGGCCGGTTCACATGTGCGCATTGTGCCTGACGCGACTGCATTCCCCGGCAATGTGCAGGCGGTGGAGGAGCAGGACGCGCAGGTTTTGGTGCAGCCGGTTTTCCCGCCATCGGAATCCAACCCTGTTGCAGAAGAAGGATCGAAACATTCCTCGGCTGAAAATTTACCCAAGGAGACGAACCGGTTTTGGCTGTGGATCGTCGCCGATAACCTGAAGTTCGCTGCTCAAAATGCCATTGCCTGCGCCGTGGAATTGAACCGGCTGCGACCCCGCGGAAAAGTCCAGTAGCACGCTGACCGATTCATTTTCAGGAGAGTCATGCAGACACCCCGAAGAGACTTGCTGAAGCTTGCCGGCGGCGGAATGGCCGCATCGTTCATGAGTGCGAATCGATTGCAGGCGGCGGATTCTGTCACAGTGGTTGGCACCCGTATTGTCGGCAGCGTGTTTCCGGTGCGCAGGTTTGGCGCGGTCGGCGATGGAACCACCATCGACACGCCCGCGGTCAATCGGGCGATTGATGCAGCTGCATCTGCGGGTGGGGGCGTGGTTCATTTCCCCGCGGGAACCTATGCGTGTTATTCCATCCATCTGAAAAGCAATGTCACGCTGTTTCTGGACCAGGGGGCGACGATCCTGGCTGCGGCCAAGCCTGCGGATGGAGGGTCCGGCGGCTATGATGCACCGGAACCCGATACGCCATGGGACGCGTACCAGGACTTCGGACATTCTCATTGGCACAACAGTTTGATCTGGGGCGAGGACTTGCACGATTGCGGCATCATGGGACCGGGACGAATCTGGGGCAAAGGGTTAGATCGCGGGCGGGGAAAAAATACCTACGACAAGCGGGATGAGGCTGGGGCCGGGAACAAATCCATCGCGCTGAAAAATTGTCACAACGTTTTCCTGAAAGATTTTTCGATCCTGCAGGGAGGATGGTTTGGCATCCTGGCGACCGGCGTCGACAACCTTACCATCGACAATTTGACCATCGATACCAATCGAGACGGCATGGATATCGACTGCTGCCGCAATGTTCGTGTGTCGAATTGCACCGTGAATTCTCCATGGGACGACGCCATTGTGCCGAAGAGCTCGTTCGCGCTGGGGTATGCGCGCGCCACAGAGAACCTCACCATCTCCAATTGCTATGTGACCGGCACCTACCAGATGGGCAGTGTGTTGGATGGAACGATGAAGAAGTTTCCAGGCGCGAAGGATGCTCCTCGCACGGGACGCATCAAGCTGGGCACGGAGTCGAATGGCGGCTTCAAGAACATCGCGATTTCGAATTGCGTGTTTGAAGGTTGTCAGGGGCTGGCGCTGGAAACGGTGGATGGAGCGCTGCTGGAAGATGTTGCGATTACCAACATCACCATGCGCGATATTGTGACGGCGCCGATTTTTCTGCGTCTGGGCGCCAGAATGCGCGGACCTGCGAATGTGC
>DATJUD010000029.1:0-15608 GCA_035502695.1 Acidobacteriaceae bacterium | reverse complement strand
ACGATCTCCGCGCTGTCGCAGACAGGAAACTGTTGGTCGGGAATAGAGGAAGGATATGGCGGATTGGAGCGGATTTATCGCGGCAGGCATTCTGGTGCTGATTCGGGTCAGCGGCCTGATGCTGTTTGTGCCGTTTTTCTCTTCCGCCGCGATCCCTCGTACTGTCAAGGCAGTTTTTACGTTCGTCGTGGCTGCGCTGCTGACTCCCATTGCCGCGAGCCATCCCGGCGCTGTGCCGGAACTGGGACTGACCTCGATGCTGGGGGAATTGAGCACTGGATTATTGTTCGGGCTGTCGCTCACGCTTCTGATGGAGATGTTGAATTTCTCCGGTCAACTCCTGGGGTTGCAGTTTAGTTTCTCGCTGGTAAATGTGCTCGATCCCAACTCCTCCGTGGAAACGCCGCTGCTCAGCCAGTTGTTGAATACGGTCGGCCTGCTGGTGTTGCTGGCGGCAGGCCTCGATCGCACCTTGCTCTCCGCGCTGATGCATACCTTCGCGGTTGTGCCGGTGGGCACGGCTTGGTTACATACGCGCTCCAGTCTGGCGCTGGTCGAGATGACCAGCGGAGTGTTTCTGGCGGCGGTGCAATTGTCCGCGCCTGTCATGGCCGCAACCATGCTGGTCGATGTGGTGGTGGCGCTGGTCGGTCGAATGTCGCCTCAGTTGCCGGTGTTATTTGTGGGTATTCCGCTCAAGACTCTGATTGGATACACGATCCTAATCGGTTCGCTGGCGGTTTGGCCACGTTTCATTGAGGCCCGCTTCGACGGATTGCTGAATCAAGGCATGCAGCTGGTTCTCGCAGCGCATCGCGCGTAGGGTCATATGGCAGACGAGAACGGCGACAAAACCGAGAAAGCATCCCCGCGACAGAAACAAAAGGCACGCGAGCGCGGCGACATGGTGCACAGCCGGGAGCTGACCAGCGCCATTGGTATGGGAGCCGGCGTCCTCGCCATCGGAATGGTCACCGACCGATTCGCTATGGGATGGCGGGCGGCCTATGTGCATGTTCTCGATCTGAGCAGTCACAGTGATATGAGTCTGCAGGGCGGCGCGGTGGTGAATGATATGGTACGCGCCAGTGTGTATCAGACCGCATTTCCGGTCTCGGTGGTGTTGGCTGCCATCCTGGCAGTCGGGCTGATGGTTGGCATGGCGCAATCGCAGGGTGTGCAGTTTCATGGTGAGTCGCTGCAGCCGAAGTTTGACCGTCTGTCACCCGCAACAAATTTGAAAAACCTGTTCTCTCTGCGCGGATCGACGCGGATGCTCAAGTCTTTGATTCCTGCAACCCTGGTGATGATTCTGGGGTGGGATATTTTGCAGCACACCGTCCTCTCCTTGCCGGTGCTGACGTTGGAGCAACTGCCGCTATTGTTTGAAAGCCAGTATCGCCTGTTGCTGGCAACCAGCGGCATCCTTCTCTGCTGGTCGGGGTTGGACTACGTGGTGGAATGGCGCAGCTGGGAGCAGCGCTTGCGCATGAGCAAAGAAGACATGCGCAAGGAATACAAGGAAATGGAGGGCAACCCGCAGATTCGCGGCCGCATTCGATCCATCCAGCGGCAGATGCGCCGCCGCAAGCTTCAGGCCGATGTTTCGAAGGCCAGCGTCGTCATCACCAATCCGACCCACTATGCTGTAGCGCTCGAATTCAACTTTGAAACGCTGCAGGCTCCCAAGGTGCTGGCCAAAGGCAGAAACCTGATGGCGGAGCGGATCAAAGATGAAGCACGCTGGGCCGGAGTTCCCATCGTCGAAAATCCACCGCTGGCCCGATCCCTGTTTCGCTCGGTCGAGCCGGGACAATCCATTCCCCACGATCTGTATGCCGCCGTTGCTGGGATCCTTGCCTTCCTCTATCGCCAGCAAGTAGAGGAAAAGATGCGCGCCAGCTCGCGCGAGCCGCAACGGCCGCAGCAACCGATGCGTCCCGGCACCGCATACCTGACTCCGCAGCTGCGGCTGGGTCAAGGAATAGAAAAATCCAAGGAAAACCCGACCGACTTTGGCACGACGGATGCACCAGCCTCAGCAACAGGCCCAACCATGCAGGAAGCAACCGATCACGATCCGTTCGGAGACCGTTCTTCTACCAACGGGCCGACTGATGGATCAGGAGCAGGCGAGTGAGCACGCAAGTCATAGCACAAAACCCGGCTCCGGAATCCCAGCAAAAGGGCAGCGGCCTGCTGCGCTGGCTCACCCCGGAAATGAGCCGTCGCGCCCACGAAATGCTGTTGCCGGCCACCGCCATCAGCATGGTGCTGGTGATGCTGGTTCCGTTACCGGCCTTTGCGCTCGATCTGCTGCTGACAATTTCGATTACCGCTTCGTTTCTGGTCTTTCTTTCGGCCGTGCAATTGCGTAAGGCGGTCGAATTTTCCGTTTTTCCAACCTTGTTATTACTACTGACGCTGTTTCGCTTATCCCTGAATCTGGCCTCTAGCCGTCGCATTCTGCTGCATGGATTTGAAGGCACCGGTGCCGCTGGTCAGGTGATTGAGGCCTTCGGGCAGTTTGTTGTCGGCGGCAACTACATTGTCGGATTTGTTGTTTTTCTGGCGTTGATTGCGATTCAGTTTCTGGTGGTGAGTCACGGCGCGGTGCGGACCGCCGAAGTGACGGCGCGATTTACCCTCGATGCGTTGCCGGGCAAGCAGATGGCCATCGATGCAGATCTCAACGCCGGAGTGATCAATGAAGCCACCGCCCGCAAACGGCGCGAATCGATTGCCCGCGAAGCTGAATTCTATGGCGCTATGGACGGCGCGGCGCGCTTCAACCAGAGAGATTCGATGGCGACGATCCTCATCACCGCCATCAATATTATTGCCGGCCTGTTGATTGGAGTGTTTCAGCAAAACATCGCGGTCGGCGAAGCGTTGCGAACCTACACCGTACTCACCGTCGGAGATGGCCTGGTCACGACCATTCCGTCATTGCTGGTCTCGGTTGCCGGCGGCATTGTGTTGACGCGTGCCGCTTCGTCGTCCAACTCGCTCGGCACAGAGATTGGCGCGCAGATCTTTCAGCGACCAGGCACCTTGTGGATTGCTTCCGGCCTGTTGACCATCATGGCCTTGATCCCAGGCCTGCCCAAGCTGCCGTTTCTGCTGATGGCGGCCGGTCTGGGGTACATGGCCTATCGCATGCCTGCGCCGGCCGCGGTTGCAGAGAGCGAAGGCGCGGCAGCAGGAAAAGATGCGAAAGCAGCGACCGGCGCGCAGACGGATAACCTTGCGGGCTTGCTGCCGATTGATGATCTCAGCCTTGAAATTGGATTTCAGTTGATTCCGCTGGTGGACGAAAGGCAGGGAGGCCAAATGCTGGCTCGGGTGCGCGCGCTGCGCAAACACCTAGCCAAGGAACTGGGCTTCATCATTCCCCCTGTTCATATCACCGACAATCTCCGCCTGAAGCCGCGGGAATACATCATTTCGCTGCGCAATGCGGAGATGGCGCGCTGGCAGACGGAAGGCAATCAATTGCTGGCGGTCAATGCCGATCCCAAAGCACGCGTCTTGCCCGGAACCGAAACCCGTGAGCCTGCCTTTGGCGTCCCTGCTCGATGGATCCAGCCATCGCTTTCGGAACAGGCCATGGCGGCCGGATATTCCGTAGTCGACCCCACCACAGTTATCGCCACGCATCTGGGAGAAGTGATTCGTCGCGAAGCGCATCGTTTGCTGGGGCGTGCGGAAACCAAGCGGCTGCTCGACAGCCTGCAGGAGACCCATCCCAAGCTGATCGAAGAGCTGGTGCCGAAATTAATGACGCTGGGAGAAGTGCAGCGCGTGTTGCAGCAATTGTTGCGGGAGCAGGTTTCGATTCGCGACCTCGGCTCGCTGCTGGAAGTGATGGTGGAAGCCGCGGCCACGAACAAGAATACGGTGCACTTGGTGGAGACGATTCGCCAGTCGATGGGTCGCGCCCTGATGCAGCCGATGCTCGACGGCGAAGGCCAGATGCGTGTCTTCGTGCTGGATCCGTCGCTGGAAGAGGAAGTGCTGGCCACCGTTGAAGGCGAAAGCACGCAGCGCTTGCTAGGAGATGGAAGCCAGCCGTCACGCAACGCAACCACATTCCTGCGCCGCATCGTCGAGTCCTGGAAGCAACTGACCGGCGGTGCGTCGAACTCTGGCAGCCCGGTCCTTCTTTGTTCCAGCCCCGCCCGCTATTATCTGCGCCGCTGGCTGGAGCCGTTTATGCCCAGGGTCTCGGTGGTTGCACCCGCTGAACTCCCAGTCGATATACGGGTGCGGTCGTTAGGAACGTTGAGTTAGATTGGCGCCGACGGGTCTTCGCCGGCATGCAAAAGGAGTGAGCACGATGCCCGTACCAAAGTTTCCACGCGCAGCGGATCGCGAAACGAATACCGCCATCACGCTGTTGGCCAGCCAGGTTCAGGCGGGGACACCGGACGGTGGGGATTCAATCGCAGGCGCACCGTTCAACCAGATGGACGCAGCCGAACGCGAACAGATCCTGATGGAGCATCTTCCGGTGGTGCGATACATCGCGCGCCGCATTCACGAGCATCTTCCGGCGCATGTTGAAATGGACGACCTGGTGAGCGCCGGCATGGTGGGTCTGGCCGACGCATTCAACAAGTTTGACGCCGGCAAGAAGGTGCAGTTCCGCAGCTATGCGCAATTTCGAATTCGCGGCGCCATTCTCGACAGCCTGCGCACGCTGGACTGGAGTCCGCGCGACTTGCGCCGCAAAGGTCGAGCCATTGAGACCGCCATGCATAAGTTGACCGGGCGGCTGGGCAGAACGCCGATGGAAAACGAAGTGGCCACCGAGATGGATATGTCGCTGGATGAATACCAGCATCTATTGACCGACCTGCGGGGCCTGGAAATTGGCAGCCTCGATGTCGCTCATTCCGAGGATTCTTCCGACGACGAAGTGGCGTATGTGCCTAGCTCGCCGGAGGAAGGGCCCTTGTTTCACTGCCTGAAGGCGGAAATGCGCGCCCGTCTTGCCGATGCAATCACGGCGTTGCCGGAACGGGAGCGCATGGTGTTGACTCTCTACTACTACGAAGAAATGACGATGAAGGAGATCGGACTCACCCTGGATGTGGTGGAGTCGCGGGTATCTCAAATTCATACTTCCGCAGTTTTACATCTGCGATCCCTGTTGGCGAACGATCCTGCCAAAGCCATCCACAAGCCGAATTGCAAACCGGACGGAGGTTGTTCCAAGGGGGATCGTCCTGGAAATTCGGCTGCCGGAATGGGTCCTCTAGGTGTCCGCGCACGCGACGGGCATCCGATCGTGCGACAGTCGCAGGAAGGAGAAGGTAAATGGATAAGCCGTTAGCCCAGGAAGAAATCGACGCGCTGTTTGCCGCTGCTCGCACCCGTGGCAGCAATGTCAAGGAGCACCCGGCGAATGCGCCCTTTCAATCCTTTACTTTCTCGCGCGTGGGTCAGATCAACAGTGAACAGATGCGGGCCATCAGCTTGCTGAATGATAACTTCGCGCGCAATCTGACGCACAATCTGGGCGCATTTCTGCGCTGCCATTTTCAAGTGGCGCTGGCATCAGCAGAACAGCTGCCTTATTCGGAATTCATTGGGCGAATTCCCGAGATTTCTTATGTGGCTTCAGTGCGCCTAGAGCCACTGGGGGCCATTTGCGGCCTGGAACTAGACCTGGCATTGGCGCTTCCCATGATCGATCTGTTGCTGGGGGGAGAAGGCCGGGCGGCAGCAGTGCGAGAACTGACGGATATTGAAGAATCGATTCTTGCCAGCGTGATTGAAGTTAGCTGTCGCGAGCTGACTGCCGCCTGGCAGCCCGTGGGATTGAACTTCAATTTTGAAAAGCGGCAACAGCAGACGCAGATTGCTCGCCTGATGTCGCCCACAGAAAAAACGCTTTCCATCAGTTTTGAAATTCGAATGCCGCATGTGCAGGGCAACCTGAACTTGGTCTTTCCGGCGGTGGTTTCGAACACCATTCTGCGGCGATTAATTACAGATTGGGGACGGCAGAATCGTCGTCGCTCTCCGGAGATTGTGGCGCGCATGGGAGAACGGTTGCAGCACATCCGGCTGCGGGGGGCATTGCAACTGCCGTCGGTCCGCATCCCGGCAACCGAGCTGGACGATCTGCAGGAAGGTTCCATTGTCCGATTGAGCCTTCCGGCCACACAAGTTTCCGAATTGCGCATTGCGGGAATTCCTCTATTCCACGCAGTCCCGGTTCGAGCTGACCAGCACCGCGGCGCGCAGATTACTGCAAGGAATAATCCCTTGTTAAATCGCACGGTGGAATGATGGTGCATCTGCAGAGCAGATGTGATTCGCCCGCGGCGGAAGTGGTTCTATTACCGGGAAAGTGAGATGGCACAGCATGGCAAACAATCGGCGAGTCTTCGAGCTGTGGTTCGAAATCATGCGGGCGGAACTGGAAGAGCTGGTGCATGTTCCGGTGACATCGCGAACTGTCTCAGAAATTCCATCGGCCGCCAGCGCCTACCGCAGCCAATTGTTGCTCGAGGGTCCCGTCCACGGAGTCATGTATGTGACTGCCTCGGCGCCGAGTCTGGTGCAGTTGTCGCAAATGGTGGCCGGAGAACCGGTTGATCCGAGGGCAGCCTGGACAGAAGAGGGGTTGGAGGTCTGGCTGGTCTGGTTGACCGCGGCCAGCGGCAAGCTGGCGACGCAATTGTCGGTGGAGATCGGAGACGTTTCGAAGAGTGCTTGCACGATTCTGCTGCAGGGTACGACTGCTGTGGACGGAATGGATTCTGCTTCAGGCGCCGATACGACGGCCTCCGGGGCTGCGATTCAGGAGTGGATATTGCAGGCGGCGGAAACCGAGTTCGCCCTCTCCGTCAGCGCGCAGGTCATGTTTCCGGACGACGATGCAGCGGCGGCTGACGCGGATCAGCCTGTGCCGGAGAGTGCGTCCCGCGCGCTGGAGAATGCTGTCCCCGAATCGGACAAGGTTTCGCCCGAGCCGATTCAGACAATAGCGCAGGCAAGCCCGTCGCTCGATCAGGAGTCTGAAACCTCACCGCCGAAAGCGGCCGCCGCGCCGCGCGAAGATCCCCAGACTGCGCAGCCCGTCGAAAACCAATCGCCTGTCGATCCTCCAAAAGCTGCGCGCAAGGTCGAAGCCGCTCCTGCGCAAGATGCCAATCCTTATACTGAGCCGCGCACCAAACAGCGACTCGACCTGCTGCTCGATATCGAATTGGAAGCCACATTACGATTCGGTGCGCTGGAGTTGCCACTGCGCGAAGTGCTGGAACTTGGTCCTGGCGACGTATTGCCGCTGGATCGGCATGTCCGCGAGCCGGTGGAATTAGTTGTGGGCGACCGCATTGTTGCCAAAGGTGAAGTTGTGCTGGTGGGTGGAAATTTTGCATTGCACGTCACCGAAGTTGCGGAGCCTCGCCGCCGACTGGAAACCATTCGCTGTTTGTTTTGAGAGTTCTTGGCTGGCCCGCGATGCGCGGTTCGCGCAATGCATCCACGAAATGCGGATATCTTTCAATGTGACCTTAAAGAACACGAAGGGAAATCGATATGACGATGTGGACAGGGCAACTCGGCGCGAATAGAAAAGCGGCAATGAACGAGCTTCCGGTAACCTGGGCAGAGGCTGCACGCATACCCGACGCATGGCCGTCGAGCAGGAACAAAACTCCTACACATTTGCCGCTGATGAATACCTGTATGAACGCTGACTGCAGAACCAGCTGGCTTCGTCTGTGGAGACGACGGAATGTCCCCCGGTTCGAAGGGCAGTGGGCCTGCAGCGCCGACTGCATGCGAGTGCTGATCGAGAACGCGGTGGAGCGCGAGCTGGGCGATGGCACGCCGCTCGAACCTAAAAAGCACAAGCACCGCATTCCACTGGGTCTGCTTATGTTGTCGCAGGGATGGATCACCCAGGAGCAGTTGCGCCGAGCGCTCGATTCGCAACGGGAGGCGGGCGGCAAAGCGCGCATCGGCAAGTGGCTCATGCAGCAATGCAATCTGTCAGAAGAGCAGGTGACGCGCGCTCTCAGCATGCAGTGGGGGTGCCCGGTCCTGTCTTTTTCAGGCCATGCGCCTGAGGCCATGTCCACCCTGATTCCTCGCCTCTTGTTGGATACCTATGGGATGGTGCCATTGCGCAACGGGTCCAGCCGTCTGGCGTATCTGGCGTTTGAGGATCGAGTGGATTCTTCCGTGGCCCTTGCGGCGGAACGGATGAATGGGATTCATGTCGAACCCGGGGTCGTGACATCCTCCCAATTTCTTCGCGTTCAGGAGCGCATGATGCGCGGGCCGTTTCCCAAGACGCAACTGATGGAAGCGAAGTCCTCAACCGTGGTGGCCAAGGAGTTGGCCGCGGTCATTGAACGCATGCGTCCGCATCAGGCGAGGTTGGTTCGGATGCATCGCTATTTCTGGCTGCGGGTATGGCACAATCCTATGCATCCAGCGTCTTCCGCGCATCCGGATACTCATTCGGTGAGCTTGGTTCCCAGAATCCACCAGGTGGAAGACGTCTTGGTTCGACTGCAGCCCGAAGATTGATTTCCGATCTGCGGATCGCGGCAAGCGGCATCTGCCAGAAGGCCGTGTGAGTCTGAAAGAAACTGCGTTCAACGGTCCTGCCACCGAGCGCTTCTGCATTGCCGCTATATTGGCGAGCGAATGCCATGGCCTCGAAATAAGGTTTTTCTAATCTTCTCCCCTCTCACTCCGGCATGCACAATGCATAGAAATACAGCATTGGAGAAATTAGGCGACTGTGGACAGCGGATACTATGCAGCTTTTACGGGATTGCTGGCGCGGCAACAGGCACTCGACGCTGTCGCGAATAATCTTGCCAATACCAACACCACCGGGTTTCGCGCCGAGCGAGAGTTCTTCAGCGATGCGTTGACAGGGCCGAACGCGCTCGGTTCCCAGTTGAACACGGCGGTGAACGACTACGGCGTGCTCGGCGGCAACCAAATCGATCTGTCTCAAGGGCAGATGATGACCACCGGAAATCCTCTCGATCTGGCCCTCGAAGGTCAGGGTTTTTTCGCGGTGCAGGATCTGCAAGGCAATATTCAATACACCCGCGATGGATCGTTCACGCGCTCCAATAAAGGCGTTCTGACCACCCGCAAGGGGGAGCCTGTTCTTGACACCAAGGGAAAACCCATCACCATTCCGAGCGGTCCGGTGACGATTGCCGGCGACGGAACCATTTCGGTCCATGGCGGGGTGGCGGGAAAGATTGGCATCTTCACGTTTGCGGGTGGAACGCCTCTGGTGCCGGAAGGCGTCAGTCGCTACCAGGCGCCGCCGAAAACCGCCAAGCTGACCGCTGCGGCCGTCGTGCACCAGGGCAAATTGGAAGGCTCCAACCAGAACGTGGTGCAGGGAACGCTGCAGTTGATCCTTGTGCAGCGGCAGGCGGAAATGATGATGAAGGCATTGTCGGTGTTCAGCAACGATCTGGATCAGCAAGCTAGTCAGGAGTTGCCGCGAGTTTGATTCTACTCGGCGCTGCCCGGAATCTGTTGGGTTGCGACGGTAGAGAGCAGAACGGCCGGAACGAAAGATTCAGTCAGGAGACTTCATCATGATTCGTGCACTATACACAGCCGCCAGCGGGATGAGCGCCGAACAGCTCAATCTGGATACGATCGCCAATAATCTATCGAACTCCGGTACCGTCGGCTTTCGCAGCAAGGTGCTGCAGTTTCAGGACATGATTTATCAAAACCTGATTACTCCCGGAGCCGCGCAAAGCGCACAGACGGTTTCCGCCGGCCTGCAAGTCGGATTAGGAACACGCTCTACCGAGAGTGAAACCATCCTTACGCAAGGTGGCCTGAATCAGACCAACAATCCGCTCGATCTTGCGATTCAGGGAAACGGTTTTTTTCAGGTCCAGCTTCCAGACGGCAGCATTGCATATTCTCGCGCCGGTAATTTCCAGCTCAACAACCAGGGGCAAATGGTGGATGTGAACGGCAACATGCTATTGCCGGCGATCACCATTCCTTCGAACGCCACCTCGGTCACGATCACGCAGTATGGCGTGGTGAATGCCACGCTTCCCGGTCAAGCCAATCCGTCGCAACTCGGTCAGATTCAGTTGGCGACATTTACCAATCCGGGCGGGCTGAACAATATCGGCTCCAATCTGTTTCAGGCGACGCTGTCTTCGGGTCAGGCGGTGCTGGGTAATCCGGGAGATGCGACAGGCCTGGGAACATTGCAGCAGGGGTACCTGGAAAATTCGAACGTCGATGTGGTGCAGGAATTTGTTGCAATGATCATGGCGCAGCGTGCGTATGAGAGCAATGCAAAGGTGGCTACGGCCGCCGACGACATGTATCAGCAGGTCAATAACCTGGTGAAGTAATCCGGAAGCCGCGATGGATGGAACGCAGGTTCACAAAGATTCGATGAGAAACTTCATGATCGGGAGAAGACTCATTCTCGGCATAGTGATTGCTATGGTTAGCGGATGCAGCTATGCTCAGACCCTTTGTTCCGCGCGTACTCCGGAGCAGACACTGCCGTCTGGATCGGTGGCCGCGACGGCGCAACCTGCCCCATCCTCGGATGACTTCTATCGTCTTGCGCGCATTGTGGTCGACCCCGAATTGCATCGCCGCTGGGCACTGATCGCAAATTGCACGCATCCGGAACGGCCCTTGGAGATTGTTGCGCTTGTTTCAGGACACGTAGTCGTTCCGAACGTGGTTGCGCGACCCGTGTCTTCAGCATCATCTATCCCGGGAGTCTCCCACCACACGATCCAGAACGAAGTCGTGCATCTTCGCGTGATCTCTTCGCTGCCCAATGTTCCAGCGCCGACATCCACGATGCCCGCAAAGACATCCACTTCGGATCCTTCCACAGCGGTACCAGTGATTCGTGCCGGCGATCTAGTTCGGCTTTGGAGTTTGGATGCCAACGTTCGACTGGAGATGCAAGTTGTCTCCCTGGAATACGGACGCGTCGGGCAGATCATCCATGTACGGCGGATGGGTCAAACCGCACTGCTGGCTGGAGTCGTCGTGGGCAAGGATTCTGCGGAGCTAATTCCATGAGCCGATACTTATCCTCGAGGTCAACCTCGCTGGCAGCGGGATGGTTGGTGTTTGTGCTGCTCACATGTCCAGTTGCATTGGCAAAAGATAAAAAAAATTCTCCCATCAAGCCGAATCCCGCGAGCGAAGACCTGGCAGCTTACATCGCGCAGGTGCGCAAAATGTACCCCGGAGGTACCAGCGAGGGCTCCATCTGGAGTGCGACCGGAAGGCTCACCTCTCTCCCCACCGATGTGAAAGCGCTGAACCCGCACGATCTCATCTCGATCATCATTTCGGAGAACCTCTCAGCTTCGACCGGTGGCACGGTGAAGAATTCGCGGGCCTCCACCGCCCTTTCACAACTGAGCGCGTTGTTTGGAGTCTTTTCCACGTCGAGTGCGGCCAACAATGCCGTCAATCAAAATGCTTCTTCCAGCTTGAACGCTCAGGGCCAGAGCGTGACAGACTCCAGTCTGAACACCACGATCGGAGGAGAAGTAGTGGATGTACTGCCAAATGGAATTCTGGTGATCGAAGCTGCCCGCCAGTTGGAATTCAATCAGCAAACGGAAACGATTGTGATGCGCGGCCTGGTACGTCCACAGGATGTAAGCCCCGCAAACCAGGTGATGTCGACAGCCATCTCGGGGCTGCAGGTTCAGGTGGTGGGCAAGGGCATCGTCAACGACTCCACATATCGCGCCAACCCGGTGGTGCGTACGCTGCAACGCATCTTGATCCCCTGATTTGGAAAGCCGCAAGAGTATGACAGCGACCCTCCAACCCGCGCAAGCCCGTAAGTTCTGCCGTTACCGGCTGGGCGTCATTCTCGTCGGCCTACTTCTGCTCTTTGAGGTCCACCGCGTCTTCGGTCAACTCGCCGCCAAGCCATCCGCCACCGCGACTGCGCCGGCTTCACAAGTTGCAATGGTGAAGGACATCAGCTCGGTGCAGGGAATTCGCGACAATCAGTTGATCGGTTACGGCATTGTTGTCGGCCTGCAAAACTCCGGTGACAGCCAGATGACGTATTTTCCTTTGCAGACCCTGCTGTCCACACTGCAGCGACTGGGGATCACGGTTCCATATCCTCTCACCTCCATCATGGTGAAGAACATGGCCGGTGTGTTTGTCGAGGCGAGTTTGCCGCCGTTCGCTCAGCCGGGCTCGAAGATCGACATCACAGTGTCCTCCACGGGAGATGCGCGCAGTTTGTCTGGAGGTATGCTCCTGATGGCGCCACTCTATGGTGCGGATGGTCAGATCTACGCCGAAGCGCAGGGCCCATTGGTCGTCGGCGGATATTCGATCTCGAACAACGGAAATATAAAGCAGATGAACTTCCCGACAACCGCACGGGTGCCGAATGGGGCGACGGTGGAGCGCGCCATTCCAATGGACCTGTTGCATCGCAAGACTCTGACGCTGCTCTTGAACGAAGCGGACTTCGCGACGGCGACGCGAGTGGCGGCGACCATCAACCGTTCTCTGGGCGGCTCGCTGGCGCATGCCATCGACAGCCGTCGCATTGATCTGGTAGTCGCGCCAGGACAAGATGTGCCGGAATTGCTGGCCCGGGTTCAATCGCTCCCCGTCGAAGTGTTTCCTCCCGCCCGCGTGGTGGTGAATGAGCGTACCGGTACGGTTGTGATTGGCGGAAACGTAAGGCTGCAACCCGTTTCCATCCTGCATGGCGGCTTGCAGATCGATGTCGAATCTCACTTTGAAGTGTCGCAGCCTAATCCATACGGATCTGGGACAACACAGGTGGTGCAGCAGACGCAGGTGCAGGCGAACAATCTCCCCGTAAATCGGATCGAGTTGAAAGAGGGCGCCACGGTGGACGATTTGGTGCGAAGCCTGCAATCGATCGGCGCAACCGCAACCGACGTAATTTCCATTCTGCAGGCGATGAAGCAGGCAGGGTCGCTTGAAGGCGATTTGGAGGTAATGTAGCCATGAACATTTCAAACTCCCTGGTGACATCGGCTCCCGAATCGGGGTCACATGCGGCTCCGAGTCCGCAATTGGTGAAGGCAGCCAACGCATTCGAAGCCAATTTCTTAGGAGAACTTCTAAAACCAATGCGTGAAGATCCGCTGTTCGGCAATGGCAGCGGTCTGGGCGGAGATAGTCTGGGCAGCGATGGTCCCAGCAGCGGCAGTATGGGAACGATTGGCAGTCTGGCCTCGGATGCATTGGCACAGGCCATCGCCAGGCAAGGCGGCTTGGGGATCGCGAAGATGGTTTTGGCTCAACTCAGTCCTGTCGAGCAGATCAATTCCCAAACGGCAAAAGCTTTGGCCGGCACAAAATGCGGCGGGTGCGCTCCAGAGTTGACGATGACGCCGGAGGTTTCGATCGACGCCGGGAATGTTGCCATGCTTGGGGAGGGAAATCTATCCTCTGCGACAACGCACGGGCCTGCAAAGAATTCCACCGACAAAGTGGCACGGAAGGGAACTTCGATGGAAGGGCGGAACGGTTCGATGTCGGTCGAAATCCTCCGTCCATTAGCTGCGGTGAAAGAATGATCAGGTCGCAGATGGAGAGAATTCCCGGGAAGATTCGCTGGGGGCGTGAAGTCGGATTCTCTGCGGTTTATTAGGATCAAAACGCTAAAGTCCGATGCAAATCTGCCGATGTGTTCAGTTGTGGAGGAATATGCAATGAATCTGTCTGGACTTCTCAGTGGTCTTCCTGACCTGCTTCGATCGCAGCAGACGGGCAATACGGCCCCGGCAACTTCGAGTGCGAACTCTTCGCCCTCGCAGGTGACGATTCCGAACGGCGGTAAAACGGATCAGGCGGATCTCAGCAGCACAGGGTTGGCAGCAGCGCAGTCTGCATCTTCCGATGTGCGCATGGACAAAGTACAAAACGTGCGCTCCGCCATTGATGCGGGGACTTATCAGGTGTCTGCCGGCGACGTCGCCGACAAGATGATGCAAAGCCTTCTGGGCTGATTCGCAGCTGGTCAAAAAGTTCGGCGACAGCCGCGCAATCATCGGTTGCGGAGGAGGAAACGAGAGATCATGGAGCGTTTGCAGCAGTTGATTGAAGATGCGGTCTCGGCACTGACAGCGCTCGATGCGTATGCGCTAGAGAAGATTCGGTCAGAAATTCAAGGTCTGCCCAGGGTCCAGCTCTCCGCGGAGGACATCGCTGCGATTGATGCCTCGCATCGTCTGCTGGGCGCATTGCTGCAGGAGACCGCGCGTAACTTGCGCCTATTTCGGGCCGGTTCCGTCTGCGGACAACAGGATTCTGAGGCGGGCTACTACGCGCTTCCGCCTTTCTAGATGGCCCTCCACCTTCCGCGATTTGCGGAGGAACGCATGCAGAGTGGATTGAGTCGGGTGAGGTTTGAAAGGGTATTGCGGAGAGAGCAGCGACGATGGCGACACTGAATTCCGCACTGCAATTGATGTCTGGAGCTCTTGCCGCCGACCAGGGAGCGCTCGATGTTACCTCGAATAATGTCGCGAATGCGAACACTCCCGGCTACACCCGCGAAGTGCCCATCTTCCAGGCCAATGATTCAGTGACCATCAACGGCATTTCTTACGGCCAGGGCGTTCAGATGACAGCCGCGCAATCCCAGCGCAGCCTGGTGCTCGATGCTGCCGTTCAGCAGCAAATGCAGACGCAACAAGCCACCAACAGCGAGGCGACGGCTCTGACCCAGGTTGAGGATATTTTCAATCAGGTGACGACGTCGACCAGTAGTAGTTCCGGCGTGAACAGCTTGGGCGACGAAGTGACCAATTTTTTCAATTCCTTGAGCTCGTTGGCGGCCACTCCGTCCAGCGTTTCGCTGCGAGAAAGTGTGCTGACGGCCGCCGGACAGATGACCTCGGCCTTCAACAGCGCAGCTTCACAGCTGAATCAGCAAACGGTTTCCTTGAACACGCAGGTGCAGGGAGTGGTGAACCAGATTAATCCGCTGCTCACATCGATCGCACAGCTCAACCAACAGATTTCTACTCTCAGCCCAAACGCCGATGCCGGTTCGCTGGAAGATCAACGCCAGTACGATCTGCAGCAGCTATCGCAATATATCGGTGTCAACGTCGTCACCAACGAAGACAACAGCATGACGTTGACAACCACGGGAGGGGCGCTCCTGCTGTCGAAGGATCAAGCGTTTCAGCTGACCACTGGCAATGTGGACGGCAACGTGGACGTATTTACCAGTGCCCCCGGAGGAGCGACCGACATCACCAGCGCCCAGGCCAGCGGCGGGGGACAACTTGCAGGATTGCTGACCACGCGCGATCAGGACATTCCGTCCATTCTGAACCAGATCAATACGCTCGCCTCAGGCGTGGCGACCCAGATCAATGCCGTGCAGACCGCAGGTACCGACTTGAATGGAAACGCCGGCCAACCCTTGTTCACGATTTCCGCTACCGATCCTGCTGGCAGTCTCTCGGTGGCGCTCACAGACCCCTCGCTGATTGCCGCGTCCGCAACCGGCAATGGTACCGGCGACAATACCAATCTGGAAGCCATGATCAATGTGCAGAACCTGACCAATGTCG
>DATJUD010000028.1:0-18064 GCA_035502695.1 Acidobacteriaceae bacterium | reverse complement strand
AGTCTGGACCGCAGCAGCGGATAAAGATCCTTTCCATCCATGCCGCGCACATTGTCGAACTCGGCCACCTGCAAGCTGCGCACTCCGCCATGCGTTTTCAGGCTGGCACAGATGCTGACCAGGCTCATCATAGGAATGCGCTGCGCATGGACGGAGTACTTCTGCTCCACGGCGGACACGACGGAGTTGAAGTCATGATCGGCGGCGGAACATCCGGTTGAGGCCAGCACCGCCGAACCCAGCAAGAGGAAAATGAAATGTTTTATCTGGATCTTCATTTCGACTCCTTCGTCGGGCTTTTCTGCAAATTCAGATTGGGTACGCCGAAACTGCCGCTCAGTTCCTTCAAATCCTCCGGACGAATCGAACCGGAAATATATACCATGTCCAGTTCCTTCGGTTCAGCGTCGAGGACAAACATTCCCTTCACCTCATTGCCAACCATCTTGACGTAGACATCGGTGTCACCCTCGCCCTTTTTCGAACGCACCTTTACCATCGGATTCCAATCGGGTCCGAGGAATTGCCGGCGAATGGTTTGCAGGTCCTCGGGAGTGTACTGACCCGGCTGAGAGAACTCATAGCTGCGGACATAAATCGCGTTCAGATTCTGAATCAGCCGTTGCGCCTGAGCATCATCCTTGTCTTTTGAGTCGAGGAACTGACTGGCAAACTTGAGCATGGTCTTGTTCATCGTTACTTCATTCACATCGGAGGCGCGCGCCGCCAATTTTTTGTCGAGCTCGACGGGAAAATTGGGCTGAACATCCTGGGCAATCGCAGGCAGAGTGAGCAACAGGCCACAGCCAAGCAGTACGCCGGTGCGGCAGGCGGCGATCCATCGTTTCATTCGAGTCATACTGTTTCTCCTTAGTTTGCGTCTTGCTGGTTTGTGGTGTCGCCGTCTACTTTGCTGCGAACATCCTGCAATGTCGAGCTAGTAATTCTTAGCGCAAGCAATACCTGCTGGCGAGCATGTTCACCGGCAATCTGGCGTTCTCGCTTGTGCTCGAAGTAGCCGCCCACGCCAACCGACAACAGCAGCGCCGCCGCAATCGCGCCGCGCACTACGGGGTTGCGAATTGCCCGCAGGGGCCAGGACAACGGTTCATGACGCGGCAGTGCATCCACACGCGCAAGGACACGATCCGCAAAACCGTCGGGCGCGGGTCCGGCTTGCAGGGTGGCGCGCAATTCCTGCTCGAACATTGCTTCCAATTCCGGGTCGAATCCATCCTTCTCTGAATCCTGCATTTTCTCGCCAAACTCAACCATGGACCGCCTCCTTTCGTTGCCGCGATGCTTTGGTTCGCAGCAGTTTCAGTGCGCGTTGCAGATGACTCTTCACAGTTCCCAGCGGCATTGAAAGCAGCGCGGATATTTCAGTCGGCATCAAGTCTTCCTGATAGCGAAGCAGCAGAACCGAACGTTGCGCTAGAGGAAGGGACGAAACCATCTGCTCAATGCTCGTTGCCATGCCACTCGATTCAAATGCCCTCTGTGAAACTGAACCGGTCCCTTCCAAACGCATGTGCTCCTCACAAAACTCGTCTGCGGCAAATTCCACCCGGCTGGCGCGGCGGCGGTACGCATCCGTCGCGCGATGTACCGTAACCCGGCGCAACCAGGACAGCAAATGTTCCTGCGATTGCACTCGATCGAGGTTCCGATAGAGAGCAAGAAAGACATCTTGCGCGACTTCTTCTGCCGTGCCGCGATCGCCGAGAATGCGAAACGCGATGCTGAAGACCCGTGATTGATGGCGCTCCACAATGTCACGAAACCCATCTCTCGACGGCGAGATCGATGTCACGGATGAGTTTGTGATCGCGGATTGCAACGGATTCGCCCTTTCCCGGACTTCTCTGTACCTGCGTATACGCAGATCAGGGCGCTGGAGAACGCAAAAATCGAGAAAATTGAAAGTATTTTTTGGCTTTTTGGGACGGGGAGGAGTTTGAGGCGGTTCGGACGAACTCGAAGCTCTATCGATGTTTCAGGCCAAGCTCCAGCAGAGCGTCGGCAACGCGCTCATAATCGTGGCGCAGGACGTCCTCAGCGCGAAGAAAATCGCCAGTGATGCAGCGAACACCCAGGCGCTCAATCTGATCGATATCCGCAACAATTGGCTCAGCGCCTTCGGCGGCATAACGTTGCCGCGCTTCCTCGGGAACTGGGGCTACATTGACCAAAGCGTAGTCGAAAATAGCTCCGCCGGTGTGCTCGTAAATACGCTCAATATGTTGCGAGGCCGTCAGGTGCAGGCTTTCATTCGATTGCGTCATCAGGTTGCAGATGAAAACCCGCAGTCCATGCGCAGCCACCAACGACTCGGCAATGCCTTCCACCAGAAGATTCGTGATCAGGCTGGTATAGAGCGAGCCTGGACCGAGCGTAATCAGGTCCGCGCCTAAAATTGCCTCGATCGCTTCCGGCAGCGCCGCCACGCGTTCCGGCTTCAACATCAGCCGAACGATACGCCGCTTGCTGGCGGTAATCCTGGTCTCGCCGAGGACCGTCGATCCATCGTCCATCAACGCCGCCAGGGTGACGTTAGAATTTGTCGCGGGATACAGGTGCCCGCGGGTGGCGAGAATTTGCGACGATGTTTTGACGGCCAGCGCAAAGTCGCCGGTCACCGCTGTCAGTCCCGCTAGAAAGAGATTGCCGAAGCTGTGGCCTTCCAGGCCTTCGCCGCTGTCGAAGCGATACTGAAACAGGCGCGACAACAGGTGCTCATCTTCCGACAGCGCCACCATGCAGTTGCGCAGATCGCCGGGTGGCAACATATTCATATCCCGACGTAGCCGACCGCTGGATCCGCCGTCATCGGTGACAGTGACAATCGCAGCAAGATCGGAGATAGCTACTGGTGTCTCGGAAGAATGGTCCGTAGTGGGGGCAGTGTGCAATGGCGATTGTGTATGTCGCTTCAAGCCGCGTAACAGCGTGGACAAACCCGTGCCGCCGCCGATTGCCGCGACACGCAGCAGGGCCTCAGCAGACGAGTTGGACGGCACAGGCTTTTTGGAATCGGAGAGGCGCGGTTGGGGAGAACTGACAGAATGCATGTTCGTCAACTTGATTATTCAAGCGCCCGCGGATTCCACGCATCAGGCCGCGAGGCGACAGCGCTCAAAGAATTTCCGGGTAAAGAAGCTCAGTAAATCGGGGATCGTCCGTCATCTCCTGAAAATCCGAGTCGAGACGAGCCTGAATGCGATTCTGCGGATTCAATTCGATCGCCAGTGCCAACTGCTCCAGGCAATCCTCAGCGCGGCCGGTCAGGCAATGCATCACCGCCAGGCCGTAGTGAGCATAATCCGCGGTCGGATGCTTCTTCAAAATGGCTTCAAATTGTTCGCGCGCATCTTCATAAAAGCCGGTGTTCAGCAGCGAGATGGCATAGTCGTATTGCTCTTCCGGATTTTGAAAGGAAACGGAGTCCTTCTTCATCTGGCGCTCGCACGCAGTCAGGTGAACGCGGGCGCGATCTACCAGGTCGCCGGCATCGGAGGAAAGCAGAGTCTCGAGCGCAGCTTTGGCCTTCTCGTATTTCCCTTCACGCATCAAACGAACTGCAGTTTCGTAATGTTGAATTCGCTGCTTCCGCGCCGGGTCGGCAATGGCGTCGGATTTTCCGGCAAGTATGCGAGGCATCGTGGTCGTTTTCTTTTTCATGGGCGATGGATTCATTGCAGACACACTCGTTTCATGTGTTCTAGAGGGCGTATGTACCAAATGACCCTGACCCTCGTAAACCTAACAGGAAACCACCTCGTCTGCAATGCCGGGCGACACAGCGGAGCCCGGCATTGCGGTCCGCGACAACTTCTTCTCTATGGCAAACAAGCACGTTCGGGACTCTGGCGAGTTACGAAGCGGCCAGCCTTAAAGCAGTCAAACCTCACAGCCTGAATGATAAAATAGCCTTGGTACGCCCTATGCCAGAAATCATTCGCAGAAAGACGCCTACAGTCCTGATCGGCAAAATTCGGGTCGGGTCGGATGCACCGGTTGTGGTGCAGTCGATGACTAACACCGATACCGCCGATGTCTCTTCAACCGTGAAACAAGTTGCCGCACTGCATCGCGCCGGGTCGGAGATTGTCCGGGTCACGGTCAATAACGACGGCGCTGCCAAATCGGTTCCCGCCATTGTTGAGGAGCTGGCGCAGCAGAATGTGCATGTGCCGATCGTGGGCGATTTCCATTACAACGGACATCTGCTGCTGAAGAAGTATCCGGACTGTGCGCGGTCTCTGGCGAAGTATCGCATCAATCCCGGAAATTGCTCCATCGGCCGCAAGGATGACGATAATTTCCGCACCATGATTGAATGCGCTGTGGAGAATCAAAAGCCGGTACGCATAGGAGTCAATTGGGGCTCGCTCGACCAGGCGCTTCTCACGCGCATGATGGACGAAAATGCGAAATCTGCAACTCCGAAAGACGCTCGCGACGTGACCATGGAAGCCATGGTGCGTAGCGCGCTGGATTCCGCCGAGATGGCGGAACGTTACGGCCTGCGGCACGATCAGATTATTTTGAGCGCCAAGGTCAGCGGCGTACACGACCTGATCGATGTCTATCGCATGCTGGCGAGTCGCTGCGATTACGCGCTGCATCTGGGACTGACGGAAGCGGGCATGGGAATGAAAGGTATTGTCGCTTCGACCGCTGGACTAACTCCCCTGTTGCTGGCCGGCATTGGAGACACGATTCGCGTGAGTTTGACTCCGAAACCAAATGGCGACCGCACGGAAGAAGTTTTAACCGGGCAGCAGATTCTGCAATCGCTCGGCATCCGCAGCTTTACTCCGCAAGTGACAGCGTGCCCCGGCTGCGGACGAACGACCAGCACCTATTTTCAAGAGTTAGCGCTGCAGATCCAGGGCCACCTGCGCGAGTCCATGCCGGTCTGGCGCCAGAAATATCCGGGCGTGGAGGAGTTGAAGCTGGCCGTGATGGGTTGCGTCGTCAACGGACCAGGAGAATCGAAGCATGCCAACATTGGCATTTCCCTGCCGGGTACGTTTGAAGATCCGGTCGCTCCGGTGTATGTGGATGGACGTCTGCTGCTGACACTGCGTGGCGACCATATCGTGCAGGAGTTCACGAAAATTCTGGATGAATACGTGGTGAACCGGTATGGAACGGCAAAGTCGAAAGAACTAGCTGGCGTTCACTAACTCGGGAGTGGCGGCCTCAGGCTGGTCATGACTGGAGTCCGCAGCATGCTTGGCGGCTTTCTTGCCAGCCTTCTTCAACAGCTGATTCAGCGTTGTCGAATCCAGTTCTTCTTCAAGACATTTCTGCGCCTTGCGAAAGACGCTGCGCATGGTCTTTTTCAATTCTTTCGTGTCTGCGGAATCGTGTGCCGTCTGATGCAACAGATCTCCCGCATCGAGCGCACGATAAATATCCCGTAGCGTAATCTGTTTGGCATTCTTCGCCAGATGCGTGCCGCCCGAAGGGCCTTTGGCGCTTGTGACCAGGCCTGCGCGGCTCAAGGCGGAGAGCAGTCGCCGAATCACAACGGGATTCGTCGCCAGCGCAGTTGCGAGGGCCTGTGACGTGTGAAATTTCTCTGGCTCTGTCGCCATCAACGCGAGCGCTTCGATAGCTGTCGAAAATCGCAGATTGGCTGCCATGTGCCCAAAAATATCATAGTTCTTCAATGTTGACGCTAATCGGCCTTTGGGCGAATCCCAGCACATGTCTGGGACGCCGTACGCTCTTGCATCAGTGCTACCATCAAGGTTTTAGTCTGGAGTGAATTAACTTTTGAACATACTTTTTGTCGGAGATATTTTTGGTGGCGTCGGGCGCAGGATTGTTCATGCGCATTTGGGCCACCTCCTCGAGACCCATGCGGTCGACCTGGTGGTGATCAACGCGGAGAATTCGGCGGGCGGATTTGGAATCACTCCCAACATCGCGGATGAGTTGTTTAACTGGGGCGCGCATGTCCTGACCACGGGCAATCACATCTGGGACAAGCGCGAGATCATCGACTGGATGCAGTCGGTTCCTGCGGAGAGCCACGAACGGCCGCGCCGCCTGTTACGACCCGCCAACTATGTCCCTGGAGTGCCAGGCTACGGCGTCTATGAAGGTAAGTTGCCGGATGGAACTGCATACGCCGTCATCAACCTGCAGGGCCGAACCTTTATGGCGGCCAGCGACGATCCCTTTCGCGCTGCCGACGCCATCCTTGAAAAGCTGACTGCCAAAGTGATCGTGGTGGATTTTCACGCCGAAGCTACGTCAGAAAAAGTCGCGATGGGCTGGTATCTCGATGGACGGGTGACGGCCGTTCTGGGAACCCACACCCATGTACCCACGGCGGACGCGCGCATACTTCCCGGCGGCACGGCATTTCAAACCGACGTCGGCATGAGTGGTCCATACGATAGCGTGATTGGCGTCGAGGTGGAACAGGTGCTCGATCGCTTCTTGCGCGGCATGCCGGCCAAGTTTGATGCGGCCAGGAAGAACCCAAAGATGTGTGCGGCTTTAATTGAATGCGACGCCACAACGGGACGAGCTGAATCGATCCGACACTTCATGCTCGGCGAATAATTCAAACACGATCGACAAAAAAAAGAGCGGGCGTCCATTTGGATGCCCGCTCTTTCCTTCTAAGCAAGAATTAGTGCGTTGTTCTGTGGTGATGCACCGCGTGTGGTTTGGGGGTCGCAGGTGCTTCCCCGTCCTTCATGATGATCATCGGCGGATTCTGCGTATACGAGTCGAAGGTTGCGATGTAGTTGACCATGGAACCGATGGCGGGCGGCGTTTTCAGCGGGGTCTTCATGTTGATGGTGAAGTCCGCTTTGTTCGACTGCTGCGCATCGTCGGAAACGGCGAGCTGGACAGTGTCCGGAGTTGCCGAAATCACCTTTCCAGGCACCTTGGTCGTCAAGTCCTTCATGGTGTCCCATACCGCGGATGCATCCGCCTGATTGCCGTTGGCAAGAACGAATTCCTTATCCGTCAGCGCCATGGTTTTCAGATCAGGAGTCGATGTAACCGCATTGTGGGCCAGCTCCTGAGGAGACGGCGGCGGCGGCGCGGGCGTAATGGTGAAGCCGGCGGGCGGATTCAGAGACGCTTTCGCCTGGGCCTGGACCTGATCGAACCCATCCATGCCGCCGTGATACTTCTTGTACCAGTACTGAGCAGCCTTTTGAATCTCATCCTTGAAGGGCTCTGGAGCATAGGCGGCGGCGCGAGAGAGATACCAGACAGCATTCACCAGATCCTGCGGAGTCTTCTGGACATAGGCTGTTCCCAGCAGGTAAGTGTCTTCAATTCCAGAGGTGGTCTGCTGTGACTCGGGCATGGCTTTCAATTCATCCTGGAAATACTTGATGGCGTCGTTGTAATCCTTCTTCTCGAGATCGTCATCGGCAATTGCGCCATCGAACAAGGGCTTCACCGCTGTCTTCATCTTGTCAAAATTGGCGGCATCCGCACCCTCCGGCGCCGGGGCCGATAGGCCTGTCTGCGCGTCCTTCGCCGCCTCATCCAGCAGCGGTTGCGCCTCCGCTGGGTTCGTCTTCTGACCAGCCTGCGACTTCAAGATGTAGGCACTCAGAGCCAAAGCACGCAAATCCGTGGGATCAATCTGGATCACCTGCCGCGCCGCACCCAGCGCTTTGTTTGGATTTTTCGTTTGCATGTAGGAATCCATCAGGATTTCCAGCACCTGCTGCTTCACAACGCTGTCGGGATATTGCTGCAGGAATCCCTCGATCGCCGATTCCTTCGCCTGGGGCGTCGGTTGGCTGATCGCAGCATTGTAGGCATTGTATTCCGCAGGGTTCTTAATGGTGATCGTGCCCGACCCTGCACTTTGCGCCTGCATCATGGGAGCGGCACTCATAGCGGAACCGGCCAACGCCAGCACCGTGACGTACAAAAACTTTTTCTTCATCGATCACTCCTCGCGAACGAGTGTTTCATTGGGAATATAAATTATGCCACGCGCACCTCTGCCAGCGTCGCGTCAGCGATGGCCCCCGGCAGCAAGAATCGGAGACATCGTAACGAATGGCTTTGACTGAACAGACGGTACCGCATTGGTGTGGTTAGCAGGATTATAAGGCCGGATATTCCGGTTCGTGCCAGTATTCCACCCAGTATCCATCTGACGCAATAGCATTCCGCTATGTACGATGCACTCAGAGGTCCTAGCGGCATGAAAAGCTGGCCAGAAAAACTCGGCAATGTGCGACTGATGGTTCTGGGAATCGTTCTCATGCTGCTCGCGGCACTGTGGCTGGTCAGAAAGATCTCTGGTTGAACGTCAAGGAAAAGGCGCCTTTGCGGCAGCCCATCGAAGTCATTCGAAGGGAGATTGAAAACATGAAACAGACTGGCCCACTGTCTGACCAGGTTGCGATCGTCACCGGCGCCAGCCGCGGCATCGGCGCTGCGATCGCGCGCAAGCTGGCTTCGCTGGGAGCTCATGTCGTCCTCACTGCGCGGGACAAAAGTCAACTCAATAAGATTGCTGCGGAGATCGCCAATGCCGGAGGTCATGCAGAACCTCACGCCTGCGATTTGACGCAGCCGGAACAGATTGAAGCTTTCGCGCGGCTGGTGTTGCAAACACACGCGCGCTGCGACATTCTCATCAACAACGCGGGCATGGGATGGTTAGAGGGGCCGCTGCATGAAACTCCGCCTGATGTCTGGGAACATCAGTTCGCGCTGAACCTGCGAGCGCCGTACCTGATGCTGCGCGCCTTCGCACCTGCAATGATTGCGGCCAGGCGGGGACACATCATCAACATTTCTTCTCTGGCCGGCAAAAATCCAGTTCCGAATGGAGCCGCCTACGCCGCAACAAAATGGGGACTGAATGGCATGATGGTGTCGGCGGCGGAAGAGTTACGGCAATACCAGGTGCGCGTGTCTCTGGTCGAACCTGGGACCGTGCGCACAGAATTTGGATCAGGCCAATCCAGCCACAAATCTGCCCTGGGTGCGATTGCGCCGGATGACATTGCGAATATTGTGGCTCTTTTGGCGACCCAGGCGGATCAATCCTTCATCAGCGAAGTGCAAATACGACCGACCCTGAAAAAGTAGGATTTTCTGGATCGGATGAGTGAGGATTTCGGGCTGGGGCCTACCGATTTCTAGGGCTCGTTTCCATTAGACACACAACAGCTTGGGTTCAGGACTTCTTATCCACAACCCACTGTATCTTATATTGACCCGAGGCCGTTCGCAGGACTAAAGTGAAGCCATCGGCGGGTGGATTTTTGCCCCCGCAACGCTTGTCTTCAGAGGTGTCGATTGCTCGAACTTAAGCGCATTCATATTCTCGGCTTCAAGTCCTTCTGCGATCGCACGGAAGTGTTGCTCGACAGCAATGGCGTCACTGCGATTGTAGGCCCCAACGGATGCGGCAAATCCAATATTTCCGATGCCATCAGCTGGGTGCTGGGTGAGCAGTCAGCGAAGGACTTGCGTGGCATCAAGATGGAAGACGTTATCTTCTCAGGTACGCGGGAGCGGAAACCGACCGGCATGGCGGAAGTATCGCTAGTCCTGATCGATCCCGAAGTGTATCGGCCAGCGGGTTCGCATCCAGGACCGGAGATGGTTATCGACGATTGGGATGAAGCCGCCGTGCGCTCTCAGGCGGCACAGGAGACGGAAGAGATTATTGCCGAGTTGCAGCCGGGACAAATCATTGAAGGTCCAGTCGAGGTCGAACGCAAAGTTGCAGCCCAGCGGGACGAAGCGGAGGGATCGGCAAACGTCGATGCGGCGACGGGGGAAAGCAACGTGGTGCTGAAGATTCGCCGCCGAAAATTTCAACGGAAACATGCCCAGGACGGCGAAATCATTATTTCGCGACGACTGTTCCGCACCGGCGAGAGTGAATACCTGCTGAATGGAAAGCTATGCCGCCTCCGTGACATCCACGATGTGCTGATGGGCACGGGCCTCAGTTCGGACTCCTACGGAATCATCGGGCAGGAGCGGATTGGGCAGCTGTTAAGCAGCAAACCGCACGAGCGCCGAGCCATCATCGAAGAAGCTGCGGGGATCACGCGATTCAAGACCAAGAAGCATTTGGCGGAATTGCGCCTTGAGCAGGCGAAGCAGAACCTCGCACGCGTGAATGATATTTTCGACGAAGTCTCTCGCCAGATGAATTCGCTGAAGCGCCAAGCCGCGAAGGCCGAGCGTTACGGCGCTTTGCGCGATGAGCTTCGTCAGCGCCTGCGCGTAGTGATTGCGACCAGAATTTCGCTGACCGATGCGGCCACGGTCGCGGTCGAAACGGAGCTGGCGCAGTTGACGGCGGAGATTGATGGCATGACGCACTCCATCGCCGAGGTGGATCAGCAACGGGCGGCTGCCGTTGCCGAGGGCTATGCCCGCGAACAGCAGGCACGCGACGCCGCAACCAGTGCCAACAACGCATCTATCGAGCTGGAACGGACACTCGGACAACTGAAAGCGAATGAAGATCGCGCTGCGGACCTGAAAGTGCGTCTCCACGCAGCCCAGGCCGAGATGGCGCAGACTCAGCAGCAGCTGACGGGGCTGGAAGCGGAACGTACCCAACAGCACGCTTTCCTCGCGCAGGCGCAGCAAGCTGTCGATCTGGCGCGGCAAGACATGCAGGCGCGGCAGAACGCATTTCAATCAGCAACCACCGAGCTGGCCTCAGTGAATGAGCGGATGGAAACTTCTCGCCGCCAGATGCTGCATTGGATGACGCAAGCCAACCAAGTACGCAACCAGATCAGCCAGGGAGAAGCGAGTCTCGAGGGCTTCCAACGTGAGGCCGAACGCCTGGCGACGGAGCGCACCGGGGTGCATAGCGAGTTGGAGAAACTCGGCGTCGAGCGGGGACAGGTTTCGCTGAACTTCGCTTCCGCCAGCACAGCCCTGCAGGACACGGAAGCCGAGCTAACGACGTTGCGCGCTGAACTGGAAACCCAGCGCACCGAAGAAGCCTCGTCTCGCCGTCAGGCAGACCAACTGCGCGCCGAGCAGGCTACGCTGCAGGGGCGTCGAAATTCGTTGGAGTCGCTGATTCGGGAACATAGCTACTCGACCGACACGGTTCGACAGTTGCTGCGCGCCAACACCATGGAAAGCGGTCACGCACCTGTCGGTGTGCTGGCAGACTTCGTCGAAGTTTCCGATAAGTATGAAACGGTTGTGGATGAATTCCTGCGCGATGAGCTGAATTTCATCGTGGTAAAAAGCTGGAACGATGCGCAGGAAGGCATGCGGGTTCTGAAGACCGACGTAGACGGGCGCGCAACATTCCTAGTGCACCCGGATGACTCGCAGGCGAAGTTTTCTTTCGCGCCGGGAACGGTCCAGCCTCTCAGCGAATCTCGCGATGGCGTCGTGCGCTTAAAAGACTGCATTCGCGTGCTCGACGGATTTGGCAGTTCTCTGGAAGTAATTCTGCCCAAGCTGCGGAACGGCTATGTAGTACCGGACTCTGAGGTGGCGCGATCGCTCGCGTTGGAAAATCCAGAGGCATTTTTCCTCTCACCGAACGGAGAGTGTTTCCACAACGTCACAGTGACCGGTGGCAAGCCAAGCGTGGAAGGCCCACTGGCGCTGAAACGTGAACTGCGCAGCACGCAGCAATCTCTGGCCGGGGTGGAAGATTCTCTAGGCGCGGCCGAGATGGAAACCGCGAAGCTGGCCCACATGGTCGCCGAGTTGTCGCAGCGGATTGAAATCAAGTCTGACGAGCGCCGCAAGGCAGAACAAGAATCTGCTCACACCGGCGCTGCCTTGCGGCAACTGGAGGCTGAAGTCGGGCGGCTGGAACGGCGATTGAGCGAGTGGATGCTGCAGGCCGAACGTAACACAGCCGCACAAGCAGAAAAAAGTGAGTGGCTCACGCAACGGCGTGAGGAGGTTGAGCGCCATGAGCAGCAGCGGATTCAATTTGAGCAGCAATTGAATGAAGCGCAGGGCTCGCTGGAAGCACTTCGACTCGCGCGCGACGCGGCTCAACAGCAAGTGTCCGCGGCCTCGATCGAGTTGGCGGGCCTGGAAGAGCGTAGACGAGGCGCGGTCAGTTCCTCCGAACGCCTGGATCGTATGGTGGAGGGACTCGAACAGCGTGTTCGACAACTGGAACAAATGATTGCCTCAGGCGATGCCGAGCAGAAGCAGCGAGTGATCGAGCAGGAGCGCTTGCAGGTTCGCAGTCAGGAACTGCAAACGACGCGCGCGACGGCGCGGCAACAGGCGGAAGAACTCGCGCAGCAGTCGGCGGAACTTCGCCAGCAGGCGGCCGAAGTCGAACAGCAGGTGCGCGGATTGCGTGTCGAATTGGAAGCCTTCCGAGATCGCCGTGGTGAGGCCGCCGCACGGGCCGCACGCCTGTCCTCTGACCTGGTTCATCTGGAAGAAACCTGCATGCAGGATCTTTCCGTTCCTGCCGATGAATTGCGCGCGGATGAGACGCTGATTCGCCTGGAAGCCGAACCCCTGGTGGCAGAAGAAGAAGTCTGCCGCGGCATCAAGCAGAAGTTGGAGTCGATGGGGCCGGTCAACATGATGGCGCTGGACGAATATAAGGAAGCTTCCGAACGTCACGCATTCCTGGAAACGCAGCGGAAAGACCTGATCGATTCCATTGAGAACACGCAGAACAGCATTCGGGAGATTGAGGTCGTCTTGCGCAGCAAGTTCGAAGAAGCCTTCGCCGCTATCAACGAGAATTTCTCCGCGGCGTTTATCCATCTGTTTGGCGGTGGTCAGGCATTCATGAAGCTGACGGACCAGGAGAACTCGGACGACAGCGGCGTCGACATCATCGCTTCTCCTCCAGGAAAGAAATTGCAGAATATTCTTCTGCTGTCCGGTGGAGAAAAAGCGCTGACAGCGTTGTCGCTGCTGATGGCGATCTTCCAATTCCAGCCGAGCCCATTCTGCGTACTGGATGAAGTGGATGCTGCGCTGGATGAATCGAACGTGGGACGGCTTGCGAACATGCTGAAAAAGATGAGCGTGCACACTCACTTCATCGTCATTACACATAGCAAGCGCATGATGCAGGCCGCAGATGCCATCTTCGGTGTCACCATGCAGGAGCCGGGCGTTTCGAAAATTGTTTCGGTGCGGCTGCACCATGATCGTGCGCTGGAGCGAGCCACCGCTTAAAGCCTGGAAGCAACGTCGGCATGCAAACAATTCGTCTCTGTCGGCATCCTTCGAGATGTAAGCTGCTTGCCAGAGACGAATTCGCATGAAAGGCTCAAAGGTATGCCAGACGCACTGCTTCAAGCCGACCTTCCGAATCTAAAGCTCTACGCGCGCGGGAAGGTTCGAGATATTTATGCTGTGGGCGACGACCTTTTATTGATCGCCACTGACCGAATCTCCGCATTCGATCACATCTTGGCAACCGGCATTCCAGACAAAGGAAAAATCCTTACCCAGATTTCCCTCTTCTGGTTTCGCTATCTGGCTGACCTGGTGCCAACCCACTTGATCACTGCCGATGTCGACCTGTATCCGGAAGTGCTCCAGCCGTATCGCCAGATGCTGCATTTCCGTTCCATGTTGGTCAAGCCGGCGCAAATCTATCCCTTCGAATGCGTTGTCCGTGGCTATCTCACGGGCTCTGCCTGGACGGACTATCAAGAAACCGGTAGCGTATGCGGAATTGCGTTGTTGCCGGGTATGGTGGAATCCGAGAAGCTGCCGGAGCCGATTTTTACTCCCGCGACAAAAGCACCCACGGGCGAACACGACATGAACATCACCATGGAAGAGATGGGCAATCGCATCGGTCGCGCCAATGCCGAATTGCTGCGAGACCTGAGCCTGATGATCTATGATCGCGCCTCTCGCCATGTGGAGGGACAGGACTTGATTCTCGCCGACACCAAATTTGAGTTCGGCATGACTGCCCAGGGAGTGGTGCTGGCGGACGAAGCGCTGACCCCGGATTCTTCTCGTTATTGGTGGAAAAGCGGCTATCAACCCGGCGGACCGCAAATTTCTTTTGACAAGCAGTTCGTGCGCGACTATTTAGTAGAAAGCCGCTGGAACAAGCAGGCGCCGGCCCCTACGCTGCCTGACGAGGTGGTGGCACGAACCCAGGAAAAATATCTCGAAGCCTTTCGTCGCATCACCGGTCACACTTCACTACGCTAGAGCAAAGATACCCGATGTGGCTAGCGGCAACGACCTGCGACCGTTTTTTGATGAATGTTTGCGTGAACAGTAATCTTGTACTCTAGACCTTCTGTGCTCTCACTTCGCCGTCTCTCCCGTTGGTTGTTAGCAAAATTGCATTCGCCTAAAGACATCACAATTCTGCGAAATTTCCTCTGGCACTTCATCGCAATACAGGAGAGCTGGCTTTGACTGGTATGACCCTTTTCGATTGGTTCATCGTCGTCATTATTGTTCTGTCGACCATCATGGCGGCGGCGCAGGGGCTGGTGTTGGAATTGGTGTCGCTGGCCGCGCTGGTCCTGGGGCTGTGGCTGGCCTTCTGGAATTACCATCTGCTGGCAACTCCACTGTCACACGTGATTCACTCCGAAGGCGTCGCCGACGTGGTGGCATTTCTATTGATTGCTCTAGGGGTGATGCTGGTCATCGGACTGATCGGCAGGGCCATTTCCAAAGTGGCGCATACCGCGGGCCTGGGCGGGCTGGACAGTTTATTAGGCGCAATTTTTGGAGTAATTCGCGGTTGTTTTCTGGTAGTCGTTGCTATCATAGCAATTGTTGCCTTCGTTCCCCAGAAAAACTGGTTGCATGGATCCAAGCTGGCGCCGTACTTTCTGTCGGCGGCCAACGACCTGTCAGCGGGTGCGCCTGCGGAATTGCAGCACAGGATTCAAGAGGGAGTGGCTATGATTAAGCAAGGTCCAAACTGGATTCAATTCCACTTGCATCCTCCCCCAGCCACACGTTAGAACATTGAGTAGACTTTTTGAAACATTTTTCACTATCAGCAACATTGACTGCCGCAGCATTTGCAAGCCGGGTTAGAGAGGTCACAAGTGAAACGCGAATTGGATAATCTTGTCGTACAGATGTACGCCAGTGGCATCACCTACGAGGAGGCTGTCCGCGAGTTTCGTCGCCGATACATTCAGGAAGTGCTGCGCAACAACAAGGGCAACCAGTGCAAGGCTGCGCGAGAGCTGGGCGTGCACCGCAACACGCTAAGCCGCATTATGGCCGAGCTGGAGCTGGATCCAGTGCAGATCAAGCTGGGGCTGAAGCGCCCGCCTCGCGGGGAGCACGCTGTCCTTCCGGCGGTGCAACTGGTACGCTCGAAGTAGTGACTCACCTTCGGGTAAGGCAGTGTATTGGCGCGTGGCAAAGACCCCATCAACGCAAAAACGTCTTCTCCACAAACCAATATTGAGCTGCGTCCCGAATCTGCAACAACTCTTCCATCAGGGAAACCTAAGGTTCACAAGCCGCATCGGTTGCGGTCGCAGTTCTGAACGCGAATTCCCTCTTACAGCGTCTTCTTGGCAACGAAAATTCACGGCAGCCGGACTGATGCTCTCGCTGGGGATGATCACTTGTGTTCCGCAAGCGGTCGCTGACGACACCTCACATCCAGCGACTCCTCCTGTAGCGACCACACCTTTGACTTCACCCAACGAGCCGGCTTCGGTTCCGATACCAAGCGCACAACAAGTCGCCAAGGCGAGAGAGTATTTCCGCAAAGGCACACATGCGCTGCGGTCCAAGGATTCATCGCAGGCGCTCACCCTGTTTGCAAAGGCCCACTTGCTTGACCCAACCAACGGTCCTTACCTGGCTGCCTATGAACTGGCCCGCCAGCAGTGGGTGGGCCTTATGTTGCAGACTGCGAAGCAAGATCAGCAAACCGGCAAAAATACTGCGGCCAGGCAGCAATTGGAGCAGGCGTTAAACCTGGACCCGGATAACCCCTTTGTTCAGGAACATATTCAGTCGCTTGATGATGAACAAGAGCCGGCAGTCATCGAGTCGAGGCCGATGCCGAAGTTCGCCACCGGACTGATCGAACTGGCGCCAGCGCAGATTCAATCTACCTTTCACCTTCGCGGCAGCGCGCAGGACATTCTGCATCAGGTTCTCTCCGCCTACGGAATCACCGCCCTAATGGATGACTCTGTTCCTACGAAGCAAATCCAGCTGGACCTGGACCACGCCTCATTCACGCAGGCGTCTGACGCAGTGGGACTGGCGACGGGAACATTCTGGGTTGCATTGGATCCGACCCACGTGCTGGTCGCCAAAGACACGCCGCAGAATCGCAAGAAATTCGATCGACTGCTGTTGGAAACCATTTATCTCCCCGGGCAGGATAAGACGGAACTGATTAACACTGTGAACATGATCCGAAATGTATTTGGAGTTCGTCAGATTTCAAATGACTCGGACCACGGCACTGTGACGATTCGATCGACCGAGAGCACGCTGCGAGCGATTAACGCCACGGTGCAGCAACTCTATCTCGACAAGCCGGAAGTGATGCTGGATGTCCGCATTTACCAAGTCAACGATTCGCGTCAGCAAGACCTGGGAGTATCGTTTCCGCAGCAACTCAATGTGTTCAACGTCACGTCGCAGTTAACCAGCATCATCAACAGCAACCAGAGCACGATTACCGAGTTGATTGCGGCTGGGTTAGTCAATCCCGGAGACCTGGCGGGAATTGCGGCACTGCTGATTGGGCTGGGTCTGGTGAACGGAACCGTGCTGAATCAGCCGTTCGCTTTGTTTGGCAACGGTCTCACGCTCAGTGGATTGTCGTTCGGAAGCACGACCGTCAACGCTTCGCTGAGTATTTCCGACACGCGTGAAATTGATCACGTCGAGCTGCATGCCGGCGACTTGGAAAAACAAACGGTCAAGATTGGAGAGCGCTACCCGATCGTCACTCAAAGCTATTCCGCCGGGACGCAAACCGCTACGGCCAATTCGACGCTCGCCAGCTTATTAGCAGGCACCAGCACGACGCCCACCGCAACCTCGAATCCGCTGGCCCTGGCGCCCACGGTCCAGTATCAAGACCTAGGGCTCACTGTAAAAGCTCTGCCACGCATTCTGCAGAACAAAGACGTGCAGATGCAGCTGGAGGTGACCATGGCATCGCTCTCCGGAGAGACGGTGAATGGTTCGCCCATCATCAACAATCAAGACTTCATCACGACCATCCAGATTCCTGACGGCGGCACAGCGCTGGTCACCAGCGCGGTCAGCAACACGGAGTCGAAGTCTCTCTCTGGCATTCCCGGGCTAAGTGAGCTCCCAGGCTTCAGCTGGACGGCCAGTCCCGTCACCAATGTCACTGCGGGCAGGCTCTTGATTGTGATCAGCCCGCATATCATCAGCGCGACGCATACGCGCATCGCCTCCAAAATGCTGTTTCTTCCGCAGGGAGATACCGGGCAGCAGGAGTAGGCTGACCCAGAAATTCTTCTATCGCGCGACGTTCGCGGAAACATATTTTCTGAGAGTTTTGGTCGGCTGTCGCTAGCGGGCGGTTACATCCAGCTGCACCGGAAGCGTCTGCGGCGGATTGCAGGCTTTGTTATCGCAGGCCTGGTAATGTAGCTGGCCGTGCACGGCATAATGACCGGTATGCGCGTGCAGGCGGACAACTACGGCAAATTCGCCGGTATACACGCTGAGCGCATCTTTCGGTGAGAACTGGAAGTGGTAGTCCACTCCCTGCGGGTAGTCGACCTTCGCGATTTCAATACCGGGCGTTTTCTCCAGGGTCAGCGTCGTGGGGATCAGAAATTCTGAATGCGGCGTATGAGAATTGATATGCAGTCCCTGCTGAATCGTGAATTGCAGTTCAACGTCCTTGGGAGCAGCGGCGGATGAGGTCGCTTTGACGGCCACCTGCGGCGAGGAAACCATCTGCACCCACTGTTTTGACTTGGGAGCGCCAAAGCCAATGCCGCGTGGACCTGGCTGCCATCCCGACTGACCCATGGAGGCGCCGGCACACAGGATTCCTGCAGTCAATACAAGAACGATCGCTGATTTTCCTGCCCGCACGCTCATGCTCCAGTAGCTA